>PHCH01000083.1 GCA_002840785.1 Betaproteobacteria bacterium HGW-Betaproteobacteria-4
GATTTTCTCGATGGTTTTAACGTTAGACATCATTCAATCTCCATACGCTAGTGTAATAGGGTTACCCAAGCATCCTAGCGATATATGCCTTAGGTGATATGACCAAGTGTATAGATGGTTATGACATTTCGCAAGTGGCAATGCCAATAAATTTGTTAAATTCGCGTGACTTTTTGTAACACCTGGTGCTCTTGCCATAGCCCTTCAACCTTATGCAAGACGAGAAGTGCCGTTATCCTTTCCGAATTGCGGAGGATGCTCTAAGATCATCCGACCAATTAAAACCGAGTGCGGGAGAGCGCAATGCAGGTGCGGGAAATACTACGGGTCAAGGGTGGAACGCTGTTTACGGTTGCGCCGCAACAGTCTCTGGCTTTTGCTGTGGATAGCATGGCCGACCTCGATGTCGGCTCGCTGGTGGTCATGGACGGCGGCAAGATGGTTGGCATGCTGACCTTCCGTGAAGTTCTCATGGCTCTCAAAGGCAAAGCGGCGACGGCAGAAAGTCTGACCGTCGGCGACGTCATGGTTACGCATCCGGTCACCGCCTATCCCGATATGGAGGCGAACGACCTGCGCCGGCTCATGATCGAAAAGCGCTCGCGTTACCTGCCGGTCGTTGAAGAAGGCACGCTGATGGGCGTCATCTCGTTTCTCGATGTGGCCAAGGCGGTTCTCGAGGAGCAGAGTTTCGAGAACAAGATGCTGAAGAGCTATATCAAGAACTGGCCAACAGACCAGGAGGCCTGAGTCGCCAGCTTGTGCAAAAGGCAGCTTTGGCTGCCTTTTTGTCGTTTACGGCCGGCGATTGGCTTGAAGTCGATGCTTGTCCGGCATCTCGATGCGGCGCGGGGGAGGCATCCCGCCTGGCGTGGTAAACTTCTCGCTTCCATATAGAGAACCCAGCTTCCATGTCAGGCAATACTTTCGGCTCCTTGTTTACCGTTACCTCCTTTGGCGAGTCACACGGCCCGGCGATCGGCTGCGTCGTCGACGGTTGCCCACCTGGGCTGGCCTTGTGCGAGGCCGATATTCAGGCCGAGCTTGATCGCCGCAAGCCGGGAACGTCGCGTCATGTGACGCAGCGCCGCGAGCCCGATACCGTCGAGATACTTTCCGGTGTCTTCGAGGGCAGGACGACGGGCACCCCGATTGGTCTGCTCATTCGCAACCAGGATCAGCGCAGCAAGGACTACGGCAATATCGCCGATACCTTCCGGCCTGGCCACGCCGATTACACCTACACCCAGAAAAAAGTGGCTGAATGAACGCTATGGCGTCACTATTTGTGGCTGGATGAGTGCGCTGGGGCCGATCGAGATTCCCTTCGTTTCGGCCGACGATATTCGCGAAAATGCGTTTTTTGCGCCGAATGCAGCGCTGGTTCCGGAGCTCGAAAGCTACATGGACAGCTTGCGCAAGTCGTTGGATTCGGTGGGGGCCAAAATCACCGTGACGGCCACCGGCGTGCCGCCGGGTTGGGGGGAGCCGGTTTATGACCGGCTTGATGCCGAAATTGCCTACGCCATGATGGGCATCAACGCCGTCAAGGGGGTCGAAATCGGTGCCGGCTTTGCTTCGGTTGCCCAAAAAGGCAGCGAACACGGTGATGAAATGACTCCGCAGGGCTTCAAGACCAACCATGCCGGCGGCGTGCTGGGCGGCATTTCGACCGGTCAGGACATCATTGTCAACATGGCGATCAAACCGACCTCATCCATTGCCCAGTCGCGTCACTCGATCGATCGCCAGGGCAACGCCATTGAGGTGGCGACCGAGGGGCGGCACGATCCCTGTGTCGGCATTCGCGCGACGCCGATTGCCGAGGCCATGCTGGCGCTGGTGTTGATCGATCATGCTCTGCGCCACCGCGCCCAGTGTGGTGACGTGGTGTGTGCTACGCCGCGCATTCCGGGGAAATCCGCGTAATATTTCTACGTTGCCGCTCAGGCGGCTGGTCATCGCAACAGGGAGAGAAACCATGCAAGTTGATCACCATGATCTGTACCAGGAGTTTCCTGAGTTCAGGGACGCCATCGATGTCCTCAAAGCTGGCAACGCCTATTTTTCCCGGCAGTTCGCTTCCTACAATCGTCTTACCGGCAAGGTCGAGGATCTGGAGGAGCATGACATGCCGGTCGGCGATTTCACCATCGAGGACATGAAGAAGCAGCGCGTCAAATTGAAGGATGAAATCTACCATCTGCTGCTCGCCTTCCGCGCCGGCCAGCAATCGGTCAAGGCCTGATTAGGGCCTGTGCCCGAGGATGCATCCGGTAAAATCGCCGGATGCATGCATTGCCTTACTGGCGCCTCTCGGGCTACTACTTTTTCTATTTCGCCTTCATTGGCGCTTTCTCGCCCTATTTCGGGCTCTATCTCCAATCCCTGAATTTTTCGGCCTGGGACATCGGTCTGCTGATGTCGCAGATGCAGTTGATGCGCCTTTTCGGCCCCAATCTATGGGGCTGGCTGGCTGACCGTTTCGGTCGGCGCATGGCGATCATCCGGCTGGCCGCCGGAATTGGGTTGGCCGGATTCACCGCTTTTTTCTGGCTCGACAAATTGCCCGGCATGCTGGTCGCGATGGCCGTGCTCGCCTTTTTCTGGAGCGCCGCCCTGCCGCTGGTCGAGACGCTGACCTTCGACCATCTGCGCGAAGAGCGGGGGCGCTACAGCCGCATCCGCTTATGGGGATCGATCGGCTTCATCGTCGCCGTGATGGGGACCGGCGCGCTACTCGACATGGCGCCGCCGGTTGGCGTGCTCTGGGTGTGCTGGGCGATTCTGGCCGGCATTCTCTTTTATGCGTTGACCCTGCCGGAAGCGCCGCCGGTCGCACATGAGAGCGACACTCAGCGGATTGGTGAAATTCTGCGCCAGCCGAAAGTGATTGCGCTGATGACCGCCTGCTTCGCGATGTCGGCGGCGCATGGCGCCTTCTACGTTTTTTACTCGATCCATCTCGATGCCCACGGTTACTCGAAGACTGAAGTCGGCTTGCTCTGGTCGCTCGGCGTGGTGGCTGAAATCGTTGTCTTCATGTTCATGGCCCGGCTGTCGCGGCGGTTTTCGCTGCGCGCCATCCTGCTCGCCAGTTTCGGCGCGGCGGTCGTGCGTTTCCTGCTCATGGGCTGGGGTGTCGAATCGGCGGCCATCATGATTGTCGTCCAGTTGCTACACGGCCTGACGTTCGGCGCCTACCACGCGGCTTCCATCGCGGCAGTGAATCAGTGGTTTCCCGGTCGGGCGCAGGGGCGGGGACAGGCGCTGTATTCAAGTCTGTCGTTCGGCGCTGGCGGCTTGCTCGGCGCGCTGATCAGCGGCCGGACCTGGGATTCGCTGGGCTCTGGCTGGACCTTTACGCTCGGTGCCGTGTTCGCGCTGGTCGGCTTGGTGCTGGTCTGGGGCTGGGTCGGCGCGAATGCTACGGTCAACCGGGAAAACAGGGCAAAAACGAAAGATCCTGTGCAATAATTCAAGGCTTTACAGCCCACATTACGCACCATGTCGAAGACCAGCTGATGGCACGGCCCTTCTCTATATTGATCGTCACCTCGTCCATGAAGTGACCAGCCCGCAGGCTTTCGAGGGCCTCAAGCTGGCCGGCCGCAAGCCTTGGCGCATTTCGTCCATCGTCGCGACGGCCGACCACAACACGCCGACCGATCATTGGGACGAAGGCATCAAGGACCCCGTGTCGCGTCAGCAGGTTGAAACCCTGGATGACAATATCCGCGAAGTCGGCGCGCTGGCCTACTTCCCGTTCAAGGACGCGCGGCAGGGCATTGTGCACGTCGTTGGTCCGGAAAATGGTGCCACGCTGCCCGGCATGACCGTTGTTTGCGGTGACTCGCATACCTCGACACACGGCGCCTTCGCCTGCCTGGCGCACGGCATCGGTACCTCGGAAGTCGAGCACGTGCTGGCTACCCAGTGCCTGCTGCAAAAGAAGTCGAAGACCATGTTGATCGCCGTCGACGGCAAGCTCGGCAAAGGCGTCACCGCCAAGGATGTGGCGCTGGCCATCATCGGCACCATCGGCACGGCCGGCGGTAACGGCTACGCCATCGAATTCGGCGGCAGCGCCATTCGCGGCCTGAGCATGGAAGGGCGCATGACCCTGTGCAACATGGCCATCGAAGGCGGTGCGCGCATGGGCTTTGTCGCGGTCGACGACAAAACCATCGATTATTTGAAAGGCCGCCCGTTCTCACCGAAGGGTGACGTCTGGGAAAAAGCGGTCGCTTACTGGCGCACGCTGCATTCTGACGCCGGCGCGCAGTTCGACCGCATCGTCACGCTGAAGGCCGAAGAGATTCGTCCGCAGGTGACCTGGGGTACTTCGCCCGAAATGGTCGTCGCCATCGATGCCGTCGTTCCCGATCCGGCCAAGCAGACCGACCCAGTCAAGCGCGAAGGCATGGAACGCGCCCTGCAATACATGGGTCTTAATCCCAATACGCCGATCAACCAGATCGCCATCGACAAGGTATTCATTGGCTCCTGCACCAACTCGCGCATTGAAGACCTGCGCGAGGCGGCATCCGTGCTCAAGGGGCGGCATGTCGCGGCGACTGTCAAGCTGGCCCTGGCTGTGCCGGGTTCCGGCCTGGTCAAGCGTCAGGCCGAAGCCGAAGGACTGGACAAGGTGTTCATCGCGGCAGGTTTCGAGTGGCGCGAACCGGGTTGTTCGATGTGCCTGGCCATGAATGCCGACCGTCTGGAACCGGGCGAGCGCTGTGCCTCGACCTCCAACCGCAATTTCGAAGGCCGTCAGGGGCCGGGCGGACGAACTCATTTGGTCAGCCCGGCCATGGCAGCTGCGGCAGCAATTGCCGGCCGTTTTGCCGACGTGCGAGACGTTCTGTAAGAAGGAGCGACGATCATGAAGAATTGGCTTGTCGTGCTCGCTGTGTGTGGTTTGGTCGCCTGCAATACTGCGCAGGGCGTCAAGAAGGATGTCGCCATCGGCGCTGAAAAGACCGGTGAGGCTTTGCAAAAGGGCGGCGAAGCCGTCGGGAGCGCCCTGCAAAAAAGTGGCGAGGCGGTGGGCGGCGCCCTCAAAAAGGGCGGTGACGCCGTGCAGAAAGTGGTGGAGTAATGGATAAATTCGTTCGTCTGGAAGGTTTGGTGGCGCCCCTCGACCGCAATAACGTCGATACCGATGCGATCATCCCCAAGCAGTTTCTCAAGTCCATCAAGCGTTCAGGCTTCGGGCCGAATGCCTTTGATGAGTGGCGCTACATGGATGTCGGTCAACCGGGGCAGGATGCCTCAGGGCGGCCGAAGAATCCGAACTTCGTGCTGAACCAGCCACGTTATCAAGGGGCGCAGGTTTTGCTGACGCGCGCCAATTTTGGCTGCGGCAGTTCGCGCGAGCATGCGCCGTGGGCTCTACTCGATTTTGGTTTCAAGGCCATCATCGCCGAATCGTTCGCCGACATCTTCTTCAACAACTGCTACAAGAATGGGATTGTGCCGATCGTTTTGCCGGCTGCCGAAGTCGAAGCCTTGTTCAAGCAAGTCGAAGCAACGCCCGGTTACAAGCTGGTTGTCGACCTGCAGGCACAGGCTGTCATTCGCCCCGATGGCTATGGCATTCCGTTCCATATCGACGCTTTCCGCAAGGAATGCCTGATCAATGGTTGGGACGACATCGGCCTGACTCTGCGCCATGCCGAGAAAATTCGCGAATTCGAAGAAAAACGTCGTATCAACCAGCCCTGGCTGTTTGCGTAATAAGGAAAAACCATGAAGATTTGTGTTCTGCCGGGTGACGGCATCGGTCCGGAAATCGTTGCTGAAGCCGTGCGTGTGCTTAAGTCACTTGATCTCAAGCTGGAACTGGAAGAAGGCCTGATCGGTGGTGGCGCCGTTGATGCGACGGGAACGCCGTATCCTGAAGCGACCAAGAAGCTGACAGCAGAAGCCGATGCCATCCTGCTCGGCGCTGTCGGCGGCCCGAAATGGGACGTGCTCGCCCGCGAGTTGCGTCCGGAACGCGGCCTGCTCGGTATTCGCAAGGATCTCGGACTGTTCGCCAATCTGCGCCCGGCGATTCTCTACCCGGAACTGGCCAATGCCTCGACGCTGAAACCTGAGGTGGTTTCCGGTCTGGACATCCTGATCGTTCGCGAATTGACTGGCGACATCTATTTCGGTCAGCCGCGCGGCATCCGTGAAGAAAACGGCGAGCGTGTCGGCTTCAATACCATGGTCTACAGCGAGTCGGAAATTCGCCGCATCGGCCATGTCGCCTTCCAGGCTGCGCAGAAACGCAACAAGAAGCTGTGCTCGGTCGACAAGATGAATGTGCTGGAAACAACCCAGCTCTGGCGCGATGTGATGATCGAAATCGCCCATGATTATCCGGATGTTGAGCTCAGCCACATGCTGGTCGACAACGCTGCCATGCAACTGGTCAAGGCGCCGAAGCAGTTTGACGTGATGGTCACCGGCAATATGTTCGGCGACATCCTGTCCGATGAGGCTTCCATGCTGACAGGTTCCATCGGCATGCTGCCTTCGGCCTCGCTCGATGCCAACAACAAGGGGATGTACGAGCCGTCACACGGTTCGGCCCCTGACATCGCAGGCCAGGGCGTGGCCAATCCTCTGGCGACCATTCTCTCGGTGGCGATGTTGCTACGCTACACATTTGGACTCGAAGAGCAGGCACTGCGCGTCGAAAATGCGGTCAAAAAGGTCTTGGCCCAAGGCTATCGGACCGGGGATATTTACGAACGCGGGACCAACAAGGTGGGTACGAAGGAAATGGGCGATGCTGTGCTGGCAGCGCTGTAAAAAGATTTTTCACGGAGAGTGATGAGATGAAGAAGGTTGGTCTGGTTGGATGGCGCGGTATGGTCGGTTCGGTCCTCATGCAGCGCATGGTGGAAGACGGTCTTCGGCGGCAAGGAAGCCTCGCTGCCGTTGCAGGATGCCTCCAATATCGAAGCCCTGAAGGCCTGCGAAATCATCATCACCTGCCAGGGGGGCGACTACACCAAGGAAGTCTTCGCCAAGCTGCGCGCTACTGGCTGGAACGGTCACTGGATCGATGCGGCATCGTCGCTGCGCATGGCCGACGATGCGGTGATCGTTCTTGATCCGGTCAACATGCACGTCATCAAGGATGCGCTGGCCAAGGGCGGCAAGAACTGGATCGGCGGCAACTGCACGGTGTCCCTGATGCTCATGGGTTTGGGTGGCCTGTTCCAGAACGACCTGATCGAATGGGCTACGTCCATGACCTATCAGGCCGCTTCCGGTGCCGGTGCTCAGAACATGCGCGAACTGATTGCCCAGATGGGTGCCATCCATTCGTCAGTGGCCGACCTGCTGGCTGATCCGGCTTCCGCCATTCTCGACATCGACCGCAAGGTCGCCGAAACCATTCGTTCGGACAGCTTCCCGAAGAAGAACTTCCGCAACACGCCGCTCGCCGGTTCGTTGATTCCGTGGATTGACGTGCCCTACGAGAATGGCCAGTCCAAGGAAGAATGGAAGGGTGGCGCCGAATGCAACAAGATTCTCGGCAAGCCGGCTTTCCGCTCGGCTGGTTCGATCCCCATCGACGGCTTGTGCGTGCGCATCGGTGCCATGCGTTGCCACAGCCAGGCGCTGACCATCAAGCTCAAGAAGGATGTGCCGCTCGACGAAATCAGCGACATGCTGGCCAAGGCCAATCCATGGGCCAAGGTTGTGCCGAATGATCGTGAGATTTCCGAACTTGAACTGACGCCAGCTGCTGTGACCGGTACGCTGACCGTCCCGGTTGGTCGTCTGCACAAGATGGCAATGGGCCCGGAATACCTGGCTGCCTTTACCTGCGGCGACCAACTGCTGTGGGGGGCTGCAGAGCCGCTGCGTCGCATGCTGCGGATTCTGCTAGACGCTTGATCGGTATCATCTTTGCGCAAAAAATGCCGGGGCTTTGACCCCGGCATTTTATTTGTTGGGGATATGCAAATTGGCGGGTTTGAGAAGCGGGTTTAGCTTGCATTGCTAAGTACATGATGTTAATTTGAAAGTCCCAAATTTGACGCTCAGGGTTTTGCCGTGAACGGAACTGTACTGCAGAGGCTGCCGGCCTGGGCAAGCTCACGGTGTTGTCCGGGATTGGGCAGCCCTTGCGGGCCGAGCTCGACATCGGTGCAACAAGGGAGGAACTCGGTGGCATGAGTGCTCGTCTGGCGCCTCAGGATGTGTTCAAGCAGGCTGGGGTGGATTTTGCCTCGGTGTTGCTGGATCTCCGTTTTGCCGTCGAGAAGCGGCCTGGTGGTCAATCGATCGTCAAGGTCAGTTCTGTCAAGCCGATCAACGAACCATTCCTCGACTTTCTGGTTGAGCTGAACTGGCCGGCCGGGCGTCTGGTCCGCGAATACACCTTCCTCCTCGACCCGCCGGAAATGCGGGCTGCCCAATCGTCGCGCTCAGTAGCGGATGCGCGGATTGTGGAAACGGTACGCGGTGGTGGTAGTGCCGGTGAGTCAAGACCCGCTCCGCTCAGGACTGCTCCTCGTAATGCCCCGGAGTCAAAAGTGGCCTCCGAGCCAGGGCGGAGGATGGAAAGTCCCGGTGTACATGTTGTGAAGTCTGGTGAAACGCTGCGTCAGATTGCTGCGGAAAACAAGTATGACGGCGTGTCTCTTGAGCAGATGCTGATCGGCTTGTTCCAGAGCAATCCTGATGCCTTTGTGGCCGAGAATGTCAATCGTCTCAAGGCCGGTGCAATTCTGAATGTTCCTGAGCAATCGGCAGTCGAGTCGGTTTCGCCAGCCGAAGCAAGGAAAATCTACGTCGCCCACGCACGTGACTGGAATGCTTACCGGCAAAAGCTCGCTGCTTCGACTGCCAAAACGCCAGCCGCCGATGGCGTGGCAACACAAACCAGTACCGGAAAAATCACCGCCAAGGTGGACGAGAAGATCGCACCGGAAGAGCAATCCAAGGATCAGGTCAAGGTTGCGCGCACCGACCCTGCAGCCAAGGGCGCAGCCGCTGGCAAGGCTGCAGAGGCAGCCGATCAGGTGGCCAAGGACAAAGCCCTCAAGGATGCGCAGGATCGCCTCCAGGCTCTGGAAAAAAATGTCAATGAGTTGCAAAAGCTTCTGGAGTTGAAAAATCAGAAGTTGGCCGAGCTTCAGCAACCGCCGGTCATTAAGGAGGAACCCAAGGTTGCCGAGGTGACAAAGCCTGTCGAGCCTGCGAAATCAGCCGAGACGGCAAAGGCGCCTGAACCTAAGCCGGCTGAAGTGGCAAGCCCCGTCGAGTCGCCAAAGGTCCCTGATGCTGCCAAGCCGGTCGAGCCGCCCAAGCCGGCGGAAGAGGCAAAACCAGTTGTTCCGCCAACTGTAGCTTCTATCGAGCAGGTGCCGGATGAGCCGGGTTTTGTAGACTCGCTGCTTGAGGATCCATTGCCTCTGGTTGGCGGCGGTGGTGTTCTGGCGCTACTGGCTGGTTACTTCTTGTACAGCCGTCGGCGCACCAGGAGCTCATCGGTTGAGACGACGGCACTGCCGATGCCATCAAGCCTTGGCCCCAACTCAGTGTTCCGCATGACTGGTGGCCAGAGTATCGACACGGGCAACACGCCGCCGCAAACCGGCGAGTTTAGCCAGACCGGTCCGGGAACCATCGATACCGATGAAGTCGATCCGGTTGCCGAGGCAGACGTATACATGGCCTATGGTCGTGATACCCAGGCCGAGGAGATTTTGCTCGAGGCCTTGCAGAAGGATCCGCAGCGCACTGCCATCCATGCCAAGTTGCTCGAGATTTATGCCAACCGTCACAGCGTCAAGCAGTTTGAAACGCTGGCTGGCGAGCTTTATGCCCAGACCGCCGGCGTTGGCCCCGATTGGGCCAAGGTCGCCGTGCTGGGGTTGGAGCTTGATCCGAACAATCCGTTGTACTCGGCATCACAGGCGCAGGTGGCGCCTGAAGTGGTGGAGGTGTCGTCGCTGGAGTCGGCTGATACCCCTGTTGATCTTCAGGCCGAAGTTCCTGTTGAGGTCGCCGAGTCGCTGGCAACTTTCCCTGAGCCGGAACTGGAAGTGGCGCCTGAAGCGGAGGATGCTCCGGTGGCGCTTGATCTGACGGACGGGTTTGAGCAGGACACGCTGGTGCTTCCGAAAGAGCCGGTGGTTGAAGTCGTCGATGATGCTGCTGGCGAGACCCTGGAGTTTGGGTCGGATGCCATGACGCTTGATTTTGACCTCGGTGAAGAGACCGTTGCCCCGGAAATCGTCAGTCAGAGCGCAGCCGAAGATGAGCCATATACCGATACCGTGGTTTCGGTAAACGACACTGATGCGCTCGATTTTGACCTCGGTGGCGAACCGGCTCCTGTGGTCGAAGCGTCGGTGGTTCCTGAGGTGGCGACCAACGAAGAGGACGCGGGGAAGGCAGATACGGCAAACGAGGATCTCGATCTGAGCCTGCCAGGAGATGCTCTGGTTGAAGAGCCGGCCGCGCCGGCACCCGACTTTTCGCCGGACGGTACGCTGGTGATGCCGTCGGCTGTTGCCGAGATGGCTGAAGATATCGACGTCGGCCTCGGCACCTGGGTGGGTGGGGAAGAGGTTCCTGATGAGTTGCATGCCGAATCGCTGCCTGAGGAAGTACCTCCAGTCGCTGTCTTCGGTAACGATGAGGACAAGGCTCTGACGCAGACCGTGGTTAATCACCTGTCCGGTACGGATACACTGATTGATTCCAATATCCTGAATTTCGGTGATGATGAGCACAATGACAAGCTTGATCAGACGGTCGTCAACTCCGCTGTCGTCGATAGCGATTCCCTGGAGTTCGATGTCAAGCTGACAGACTCGATGTTCCTGGGCCAGCCCATGGGGGCGCAGGAGTTCGATATCGGTTCGATCAATCTTGATTTGTCCACACCGCCGGAAGCCGCGCCTGATGCGCTGGCCGAGGTAGGTATTGCGCCGGCAGAGGCGACACCGCTTGATGCGCCATCGGCTGAGGCGTCGGTTGCCGAGGAGGCTCCGGGGCACAACGAGCATTGGGAAGAGGTCAATACCAAGCTCGATCTGGCCAAGGCCTATGAAGAAATGGGCGACCTTGAAGGGGCGCGCGAACTGCTCCAGGAAGTGGTTGGCGAGGGGTCGGTGGATCTGGTTGAACAGGCTCGCACGATACTCGGCCGCATAGGCGGGTAGAATTCAGGCTTGTGATCGGCACATGGCCCCGCAAGGGGCCGTGTGCATTTTCGGAGCCCGGTTTTGCATCCTTCTTGCGCCTTGATCATCTGGCTGGCGGCGGTTGTCGGCGTTCAGTTCGTCGGCTATGCCGCCATGCTCCTGCTCATTGCCGGGGTCTTGCTGCTGACGCCGGCCCTGGCTGGCCGCTGGTCGGCTTACGTCTGGCGGGCTCGCTGGTTGCTGCTCACCCTCTGGCTGATTCTGGCTTACAACACGCCGGGCGAAGCAATACGCGACATGGCCTGGGCACCAACCTTTGAAGGCATGGCCGAAGCCAATCTGCAGGCCGCTCGTCTGGTGACGATGCTGGCCTGTCTGGCCTGGCTGTTCCTCCGTCTCGGCCACGAAGGGATGATCGCCGGTCTGTGGGGGCTGCTGCAGCCGGTTCGGGGGCTGGGTGTTGATGTCGAGCGGGTTGTCGTCCGTCTGTCGCTGGTTCTTGAAAATCTTCAGGAGCCGCTGGAAAAAGGTGCATGGAAGCAGATGCTGGCGGCCCAGCCGTCGATATCGACCGGGCAGGAGTCTCTGCATCTGAGTTTGGTGCCATGGCATCTGCGCGACAGCTTGCTGGTGGTGGCCTCTGGCCTTGGCTTGATGGGAGCGGCATTGTTGTGAGAGTTGCCTTGGGCGTCGAGTATTGCGGTACTGCCTTCCATGGCTGGCAAAGCCAGGCCGGGGGCGGCACAGTGCAGGATGCGCTGGAGTCGGCGCTGCGTGAAATTGCCGGCGTGCCGGTGGGTGTGATGTGTGCCGGACGGACCGATGCCGGCGTGCATGCGAGCCATCAGGTTGTGCATTTCGAAACTTCGGTTGAGCGTCCGCTGACGGCTTGGGTGCGGGGCGTCAATTCGAATTTGCCGGAAGGTGTTGCCGTGCGCTGGGCGCAGGCGGTGGATGATGAGTTTCATGCGCGTTTCAGCGCCCGGGGGCGGCGTTACCGCTATTTGCTGCTCAATCGGCCGCAGAGGCCGGGTTTGTGGGCGGGGCGGGTCGGCTGGTTTCACGGCGCGCTCGAACTGGCGGCGATGCAGGATGCCTGCGGTCGACTGCTCGGCGAGCACGATTTCTCGGCTTTTCGGGCTGCCGGTTGTCAGGCCAAGTCGCCGGTCAAGACGCTGACACGGGCCGAAGTCCGGCAGTGCGGCAATATGTTCGTCTTCGATTTCGAGGCCAGCGCCTTTCTGCATCATATGGTGCGCAATCTGGTCGGTACGCTGGTCTATATCGGCAAGGGAGCGCAGTCGCCAGGCTGGATCGATGAACTGCTGCAGATGCAGGACCGGACACTGGCGGCGCCCACCTTCTCGCCGGATGGCCTGTATTTCCGCGGCCCGATCTACGAGCCACATTGGGGGTTGCCCGATCCGGATGACGATTTTCTCGATGGGCTGCTCAAATGAGTTGGACGGCATCGATTTCAATTTTGGCCGTTTTTTCCGGTTGACCGTAGGAATCAAGAATTCATGAAAACACGGATCAAAATCTGCGGTCTGACCCGCGAAGAGGATGTCGACGCGGCTGTCGCGGCTGGAGCCGATGCGATCGGCTTTGTCTTCTACCCGCCCAGTCCGCGGTACGTTACCCCGCAGCGCGCTGCCGAACTGGCCCGGAGAATTCCGCCTTTTGTCGATGTCGTTGGCCTCTTCGTGAACGAAGCGCCGGATGTCGTCCGCGCTGCCTGTGAAGCCCTGCCCATCAACATCCTGCAATTTCACGGCGACGAGGATGCGGCCTACTGCCGCCAGTTCGCCCGGCCCTATCTGCGGGCGGCACGGGTGAGGCCGGGGCTTGATCTGGTAGAATTCGCCGGCTCGTTTCCCGACGCCCGGGGGCTTTTGCTGGACGCCTTTGTCGAGGGCTACGGCGGTGGCGGCCATGTCTTTGACTGGACGCTGATTCCGCCGAATCTTCCTTCGTTTTTGGTGCTTTCCGGCGGGTTGACCGTAGCAAATGTCGATGACGCCGTGCGGCGCGTGCGCCCGGTGGCGGTCGATGTCTCGTCCGGCGTCGAAATGAGCAAGGGAATCAAGGATCACTCGAAAATCGCTGCCTTTGTGGCGGCTGTACGGAAAGCCGATGAATCAATATAACTTCCCCGATGCCAAGGGCCATTTTGGCCCCTACGGCGGTGTTTTTGTTGCCGAGACGCTGTTTGGCGCGCTCGATGAATTGAAGGAAGCCTACGCCGCGGCGCAGGCCGATCCGGCATTCCGGGCCGAATACGAATACGAGCTCAAGCACTTCGTCGGCCGTCCGTCGCCGATCTACCATGCCAAGCGCTGGTCCGAAATGCTTGGCGGGGCGCAGATCTACCTCAAGCGCGAAGACCTCAACCACACCGGCGCCCACAAGGTTAACAACTGCATCGGCCAAGCCATGCTCGCCAAACGCATGGGCAAGCCGCGCGTCATCGCCGAAACCGGCGCCGGCCAGCACGGTGTCGCGACGGCCACGGTCGCCGCCCGCTACGGAATGGAATGCGTGGTTTACATGGGTAGCGAGGACGTCAAGCGCCAGGCGGCCAACGTCTACCGCATGAAGCTTCTCGGCGCCACCGTCGTGCCGGTCGAGTCCGGCTCGAAGACGCTCAAGGACGCGCTCAACGAAGCGATGCGCGACTGGGTTACCAATATCCACAACACTTTCTACATCATCGGTACGGTCGCCGGTCCGCACCCGTATCCGATGCTGGTCCGCGACTTCCAGAAGATCATCGGCGAGGAATGCCTGGTTCAGATGCCGGAAATGACCGGCCGTCAGCCCGATGCGGTGATTGCCTGTGTCGGCGGCGGTTCCAACGCGATGGGGATTTTCTACCCGTACATCGATGTCGAGGGCGTGCGCCTGATCGGCGTCGAAGCCGCCGGTGACGGAATGGAAACCGGCCGCCACTCGGCTTCGCTGACTGCCGGCGTGCCCGGCGTGCTGCATGGCAACCGGACCTACCTGTTGCAGGACGAAGACGGCCAGATCATCGAAACGCATTCGATTTCGGCCGGTCTGGACTACCCTGGCGTTGGCCCGGAACACGCCTGGCTCAAGGATATCGGCCGCGCCGAATACCAGCCGATCGACGACAGCGAAGCGCTGGCCGCCTTCCATACGCTGTGTCGTATCGAAGGCATCATCCCGGCGCTCGAATCCAGCCATGCGCTGGCTTACGCCGCCAAACTGGCGCCGACGTTGCAGAAGGACAAGATTCTGCTGGTCAATCTCTCCGGCCGGGGTGACAAGGACATGCATACCGTGGCCGAAAAATCCGGGATCGTTTTCTGATGTCGCGCATAAAGACCGCTTTTGACCGGCTCAACGCCGAAGGCCGCAAGGCGCTGATTCCCTTCATCACGGCCGGCGATCCGGATGCCGCATTGACCCTGCCGCTCATGCAGGCACTGGTCGAGGCCGGCTCCGATGTCATCGAACTTGGCGTTCCGTTCTCCGACCCGATGGCCGATGGCCCGACCATCCAGCGCGCTTCCGAGCGCGCCCTGGCCAAGGGCATGACGCTGCGCAAGGTGCTCGAGCTGGTTGTCGAATTCCGCAAGACGGATGACAAGACGCCGGTAGTCCTGATGGGCTACGCCAATCCGATCGAGGCGATGGGCCTCGAAAAGTTTGCCGAGAAGGCCGCGCAGTCGGGGGTTGATGGCGTTCTCGTCGTCGATTACCCGCCCGAAGAAGCGGCCAACTTTGGCGCGGCGATGAAGGCACACGGCATCGATCCGATCTTCCTGCTGGCGCCGACTTCCAATGCCGAACGGATCGCCCAGGTGGCGGAAATCGCCAGCGGCTACGTTTATTACGTCTCGCTGGCCGGGGTCACCGGTTCCGGCGCACTGAATGTCGAGGCGGTGGCCGAGCGCCTGCCGCTGATTCGCGAAAAGACTGGTTTGCCGGTTGGCGTCGGTTTTGGCATTCGTGACGCGTCGACCGCAGCACGCATTGCCGCTATCGCCGACGCCGTTGTCGTCGGCAGCCGGATTATCGAAGAAATTGAAAAATCGACGGCGGAAACAGCCTGCGCCAACGTGAAGGCCCTGGTTGCAGACATTCGCCGCGGTGTGGATGAGGTGAAAAAATGAGCTGGCTGACCAAACTGCTGCCCCCCAAGATCAAGCGCGAGCAAGGCGTCCAGCGCCGCGGCAACCTGCCGGAAGGCCTGTGGAGCAAGTGCCCGTCCTGCGAGGCCGTGCTCTACGCGACTGACCTTGAAAACAACCTGCAGGTCTGCCCCAAGTGCGGCCACCACAACCGCCTGAATGCCCGCCAGCGTCTCGAGATCCTGCTCGACGCCGAAGGCCGTTTCGAGATCGGCGCCGAGGTTTTGCCGGTCGATAGCCTCAAGTTCAAGGATTCCAAGAAATATCCCGACCGTCTCATGGATGCCAACGAATCGAGCGGCGAAAGCGATTCGCTGGTCGTTCTGCAAGGCGCCATCAAGACCATGCCGGTCGTCGCTGCCGCCTTCGAGTTTGATTTCATGGGCGGTTCGATGGGTTCCGTGCTTGGCGAACGTTTTGTGCGCGGCGTTCAGGCGGCAATCGAACAAAAATCGCCCTTCATCTGCATCACCGCTTCCGGCGGCGCCCGCATGCAGGAAGGCCTGTTCTCGCTGATGCAGATGGCCAAGACGACGGCGTCGCTGACCAAGCTCTCCGAAGCCGGCCTGCCTTTTATCTCCATCCTGACCGACCCGACCATGGGCGGCGTTTCGGCCTCCTTCGCCTTTGTCGGTGACGTGGTCATTGCCGAGCCCAAGGCGCTGATCGGCTTTGCCGGTCCGCGCGTCATCGAGCAAACCGTGCGCGAAAAGCTCCCGGAAGGCTTCCAGCGTTCCGAGTTCATCATGGAAAAGGGCGCCATCGACATGATCGTCGACCGTCGCGAGCTGCGTGACCAGGTTGCCCGCGTACTGGCGCTTTTGCTCAAGCTGCCTGTTGCCGCCTGACGGCGGCGAGTCGCTAGTTGCTAGTCTTTAGTTGTTAGCTAAAGGCCAGAAGCTAGTGACTAGCGACTAATAACTAATGACTAAAGAAGACTGGCTGGCCCACCTCGAAGGCCTGCACCCGAAAGGTCAGGCCGGCATCGAACTGGGCCTCGACCGCATCCGCCTTGTCAAGGATGCCCTGGGACAGACGCAGCACTGCCCGGTCATCGTGGTCGGCGGCACCAACGGCAAGGGTTCGACCTGCGCCTACCTGGAAAACATCATCGATCGCGCCGGCTACAAGGTCGGCTGTTACACCTCGCCGCATCTGCTCGACTACAACGAGCGGGTTCGCCTGAACGGTCGGTCGGTCAGTGACGAAGCCCTGTGTGCCGCCTTTGCACGCGTCGAAGCGGCACGCCAGAAGGCCGGCAACGTTGCGCTGACCTATTTCGAATTCGGCACGCTGGCCGCCTGGGATGTTTTTGCCGAGGCCGGTATCGATGCGGCGATTCTCGAGGTCGGTCTCGGTGGCCGCCTTGATGCGGTCAACATCTATGAACCCGATGTTTCCATCGTCACCACCGTCGCACTCGATCACACCGATTGGCTGGGGCCGGATCGCGAGAGCATCGGCTTCGAAAAGGCCGGCATCTACCGCCCCGGCAAGCCGGCCTTGTGCGCCGATCCGAATCCGCCGCAAAGCCTGCTCGACCACGCGGCAGCCATAGGCGCCGACCTGCGTCTGATCGGCCGTGATTTCGGTTTCGAGCGGCCGAGCGCCGAAACCAACGAAAACCGCCTGCAATGGCGCTGGTGGTGCCGTTCCGGTGGCCAGTTGATCAAGCGTGCGCTGGCCTATCCCGGCCTGCGCGGTCCGACCCAGCTCTACAACGCGGCCGTCGCGCTGGCCGCGCTCGATGCGCTTGGCGGCAAACTACCGGTGACCATGCAGGCGATTCGCCCCGGGATGATTGAAACCGAATTGCCCGGCCGCTTTCAGGTCATTCCCGGCAAGCCGGCCATTGTCCTCGATGTCGGCCACAATCCGCAGGCCATCCGCGTGCTTGCCGACAACCTGTCGAGCATGGGCTTTTTCGACCGGACTTTTGCCGTACTCGGCATGCTGCGCGACAAGGATATTGTCGGCGCCCTGGCGCCCTTGAAGGGCAAGGTCGATGTCTGGCATCTGGCCACCCTGAGCGGGCCGCGCGGGACGAGTGCTGAGACGCTGGCCGGGATCATCGTCGACAACGGGCTGGGTGGCGAGGTGATTTGCCATGCTTCACCTCAGTTGGCCACGCAAGCAGCCAAGGGGCAGGCCGCTGAAAGTGATAGAATCCTCGCCTTTGGATCCTTCCACACGGTAGCCGGCGCGCTAGAAACGCTTCGGAAAAGACCCTAGTCATGGACGACAAGCTGCCCATGGTGATGGATCACGAGCCACGCCAGACCGTGCAGGACGTCGAAATCCGCATTCCTGGGCAGGATGAAAAGCCGTTTGCGCCGAAATTTGCCGCATCGCCGGCTGTGCGAACTGCCCCCAAGGCGGCGGAGACTCCGGTGGCGCCGCCCGCTGTCGTTGCAGAGCCGGCGGTCAAGCCGACTGCCCGCGTTGTCGAGGCCGTCAAGGACCCCAAGCCGGTTGAGAAGGCCGCCGAAAAGCCGGCCGGCAAGCCCGTAAAAGCGCCTGAAAAGCCGGCGGCCAAAATACCCGAAAAGCCAGCCGAGAAGCCTCGGGCCGACGAAGCGAAACGCGCCGCGGCGATCCTGGCGGGGCAGACTCCGGACGCCAAGCCGGTCGCGAAGAATGGCGAATACCTGATCCTCATCGGCGCCTTTTCCAACGAGGCCAATGTCAGGAATCTGCGGAGCAAACTCAGCGAGCAGGGCATCAAGACCTTCAGCGAGCCGCTCGATACGCCGCAGGGCAAGAAAACCCGCGTCCGGGCCGGGCCGTTCGCGAATCGCGAGGCGGCCGACAAGGCGCTCGAGAAAATGAAGCGCATCGGCGTCAGCGGAGTCGTTGCGGCCAAGCCATGACCGGTTTTGACTACGTCGTGATAGGGATTGTCAGCGTGTCGCTGCTGTTTGGCTTGTGGCGCGGGGTGGTTGGCGAGGTGATCGCCCTGGTGGCCTGGGGCGTCGGGATTTTTGCCGCGATTGAGTTTGGCGCCACTGTCGGGCACTCGGTTTTCGCCGGTTTGAGCGACCCGGCCTTGCGCACGCTGGCCGGTTGCGTGGTGATCTTTGTCGGCATCCTCGTCACGATGGCGGTGTTGAACATGGTGGTGCGCAGTATGGTCAAAGCCTTGGGCTTGTCTGTGTCGGACCGTCTGCTCGGCATGCTCTTCGGTCTGGCGCGCGGGGTATTGGTGGTCATGGTGCTGGTCGGGCTGGGCGGCATGACTTCCGCGCCGATACAGCCGTGGTGGCGGAACGCGATGTTGTCGGCGCCTCTGGAAACGGTCGTTTTGGCTGCCATGCCCTGGTTGCCGGACGATTTGGCAAAACGAATTCGATTTAGCTAGGCAGGAAAAACTATGTGCGGGATTTTGGGTGTAATGGCGACAACGCCGGTCAATCAGCTGCTTTACGACGGCCTCATGGTGCTTCAGCACCGCGGCCAGGATGCAGCCGGGATCGCCACGGCGGAGAACAATACTTTTCACCTGCACAAGGGGGGCCTTGCCGGGTAATTGCGGTATCGGCCACGTCCGTTACCCGACGGCCGGTTCGGCTTACAACTTTGCCGAGGCGCAACCGTTCTACGTCAATTCGCCGTTCGGCATCTGTCTCGGCCACAACGGCAACCTGACCAATGCCGAGCAGTTGAAGGGCGAGATGTTCCGTCTCGACCGTCGGCACATCAACACCAATTCCGACTCCGAAGTTTTGCTCAACGTCCTGGCGCACGAGCTGCAGTCGGCTGCGCATGGCTACGAGCTCGACGTCGACGCCATCTTCCAGGCGGTTGGCGGCGTGCATCGCCGTTGCCGCGGCGCTTATGCCGTGGTCGTCCTGATCGCCGGTTATGGCCTGCTCGCCTTCCGCGACCCGCACGGCATCCGGCCGCTGGTCTATGGCCAGAACGAAACGCCGGAAGGCATGGAGTATCTCGTTTCGTCCGAGTCCGTCGCCCTCGATACCCTGGGGTTCAAGATGGTGCGCGACATCGAGCCGGGCGAAGCGGTCTTCATCGATTTCAACTTCCAGTTCCACAGCCGCCAGTGCGCCCAGCAGCCGATGTACGCACCGTGCATCTTCGAATACGTCTATCTGGCCCGGCCGGATACCGTGATCGACGGCGTGTCGGTCTATGAAGCACGTCTGGCCATGGGCGAACTGCTCGCCGAGAAGGTCAGGAAAACCATCCCGATCGAGGAAATCGACGTTGTCATCCCGATTCCCGATTCGAGCCGTCCGTCGGCCATGCAACTGGCGCAGGTGCTGAACATCCCGTTCCGCGAAGGTTTCGTCAAGAACCGCTATGTCGGCCGGACCTTCATCATGCCCGGGCAGGCCATGCGCAAGAAATCGGTGCGCCAGAAGCTCAACACGGTCGGCCAGGAGTTCAAGGGCAAGCGCGTGCTGCTGGTCGACGACTCCATCGTGCGCGGCACGACCAGTCACGAAATCGTCGAGATGGCCCGCGCTGCCGGCGCGGTCAAAGTCTATTTTGCCTCGGCGGCGCCGCCGGTGCGCTTTCCGAACGTTTACGGCATCGACATGCCGACCCGCGCCGAACTGATCGCGACTGGCCGCATGCGGTCGAGAGCAAGCGGGGCGGCAAACCGGCCAAGAGCGATGACGACAGCGATGGCCGTTCGTCGCAGCAGATGGTGCTCGGGCTGTCGAATGGCGGGCAGGAATGATGGCTGAAGTGCCGGATTACCGTCCAGAGACGCTGGCCGTTCGTGCCGGCCAGCAGCGCAGCCAGTTCGGCGAACATTCGGAGGCGCTCTACCTCACCTCCAGTTTCGTCTTCCCGAGCGCCGCAGCAGCAGCCAAGCGGTTTTCCGGCGAAGAGGAGGGCAACGTCTACGCCCGCTTCACCAATCCGACCGTCACCATGTTCGAGGAACGCCTTGCCGCCCTTGAAGGCGCCGAGGATTGCGTCGCGACGGCGAGCGGCATGTCGGCGATCATGGCCACCGTGCTGGCGCACCTCAAACAGGGTGACCACATCGTCGCTTCGAACAGCCTGTTTGGCGCTACGGTGCAGTTGTTCAACAACATCCTGTCGCGTACCGGCATCACGACCACCTTCGTGTCGCATACCGATCCGGCGGCGTGGGCAGCGGCGATCCGTCCGGAAACCAAGCTGTTTTTCCTCGAAACGCCGTCCAATCCGCTGACTGAAATCGCCGACATTCGCCAGTTGGCCGAAATCGCCCACGCCAAGGGCATCCTGGTCGCTGTCGACAACTGTTTCTGCACGCCCATCCTGCAGCGTCCGCTCGACATGGGGGCCGATCTGGTCATCCACTCGGCGACCAAGTTCCTCGACGGACAGGGCCGGGTGCTCGGCGGTGCCGTTTGCGGCCCGAAAAAACTGACTGAAGAAGTCTTCAAATACCTGCGCACGGCGGGTCCGACGTTGTCGGCCTTCAACGCCTGGGTGCTGCTCAAGGGCCTTGAAACGCTGAAGCTGCGTGTTGAAGCGCAATCGGCCAATGCGGCGCAACTGGCTGCCTGGCTCGAAGCGCATCCGAAAGTGGCGCGCGTTTTCTACCCCGGTCTGCCCTCGCATCCGCAATACGAGCTGGCGAAAACCCAGCAGAAATCGGGCGGCGCCATCGTTGCCTTCGAGGTCAAGGGCGCCCGCGAACAAGCCTGGCAGGTCGTCGACAATTGCCGCCTGCTGTCCATTACCGCCAATCTCGGCGACACCAAAACCACCATTACCCATCCCGCCTCCACCACGCATGGCCGCATTTCCCCGGAAGCCCGGGCCGCGGCCGGCATCAGCGAAGGGCTGCTGCGCATCGCCGTCGGCCTCGAAGCGGTGGAGGATCTGCAGGCCGATCTCGAACGTGGCCTGAGCCAGATCTGATCGTCTGAACTTTTACGCGCCGCCAGCGAGGGGGCGCAACCGCCGGATCAGGGCGTTTTTTTCGGTTAACCGGGTTTGCTACGGTCAACCGGAAAAAATGCCCAAAAATGAAATCCGGTTTCTCCTGACCCTCGCTGTCTCGTCGCTCCCCGGCCTTGTTTGGTCGGGCTTTATCCAAGGATTCCCATGCTTTTCTCCGATCTCGGCCTCAAGGCCGAACTCCTGCGCGCCGTTGCCGATCAAGGTTACGACACGCCGACCCCCATTCAACAGCAGGCGATTCCGGCCGTCATGACCGGCCGCGACCTGATGGCCACGGCCCAGACCGGCACCGGCAAGACGGCCGGTTTCACGCTGCCCATCCTGCACCGCCTGTTTAGTGGCGAGCGCCTGGCCCGTGTTACCAAGGCGCCGCGCGTGCTGGTCCTGACGCCGACCCGCGAACTGGCCATCCAGGTCGAGGAAAGCGTGCGCACCTACGGCAAGCATCTGCCGGTTTCTTCGCTGGCCGTCTTCGGTGGCGTCGGCATCAATCCACAGATCGCCAACCTGCGTCGTGGTGTCGACGTTCTGGTCGCGACACCGGGACGCCTGCTTGATCACGTCCAGCAGCGCACGGTCGACCTCTCCAAAGTCGAAATTTTCGTCCTCGACGAAGCCGACCGCATGCTCGACATGGGCTTCATCCGCGACATCCGCAAGATCATCGCCCTGCTGCCCAAGCAACGCCAGAACCTCATGTTCTCGGCCACCTTCTCGCCGGATATTCGTGAACTGGCCTCCGGCCTGCTGCACAATCCCGCCTCGGTCGACGTCGCGGCACGTAACACGGCGGCCGAAACGGTCACCCAGCGCGTCATCGAAACCAACCGCGACCAGAAAAAAGAGCTGCTCTGCCATCTCTTTGAAACGCGCGGCTGGAACCAGGTGCTGGTATTCGCCCGGACCAAGCATGGCGCCGATGCACTGGCCAAGACGCTGGACAAGGCTGGCATCAAGTCGGCCGCCATTCATGGCGACAAGTCGCAAGGTGCTCGCACTCGCGCCCTGACCGATTTCAAGGACGGCAAGCTGGTGGCGCTGGTCGCCACCGACATCGCGGCGCGCGGCATCGATATCGATGCGCTGCCCTACGTCATCAACTACGAACTGCCCAATGTCGCCGAAGACTACGTGCACCGCATCGGCCGTACCGGCCGGGCCGGCATGGAAGGCGAGGCTCTTTCGCTGGTCAGCCATGACGAGCGCGGCAGCCTGCGCGATATCGAACGCCTGATCAAGCGTGATCTTGAGCGCATCGTCGTTCCCGGCTTCGAGCCATCGGCCATCGCGCCACCGAAGCCCGTGCAGCCGCCGCGCGGCGCGCGCAAGCCGCAACCCGGCCGGCCGCAGGGGCAAAAATCGGCACAAAACCCGAGTCGACCGCAGCAGCACCATAGCGGCAACCGGCATCGCTGATTTCAGTCGCCTCTGAGGTTTGGGGCAACTGACTTGTCGGGGGGTGAAAAAACGTCTACTGTGGAAACTTACGCTGTAACTTCATATTGTTAACGCAGTTTCTTAAGGTGTTTTGGAGGTCGGGATGCCCCCCCCGCAAAAAGTCCGGCTCGGTGACCTGCTGATTCAGCACGGTTTGCTGACCGATGAACAGCTGAAGATTGCGCTCGATGAGCAAAAACGCACGGGGCGCAAGCTTGGACGCGTTTTTGTCGAGAGTGGTTTCGTCACCGAGGAAGGCATCTCCCAGGCGCTGGCCCGGCAGTTGCAGATTCCCTTTGTCGACCTCAAGAATTTCACGCCCAAGCCGGAACTGATCAAACTGTTACCGGAAGCCCCGGCCCGGCGTTTCCGGGCCATGGTGCTCGACCAATTACCCGACGGCCGCCTGCAGATCGGCCTCTCGGATCCGACCGACCTCCAGGCCTATGACGAAATCAGCCGCCTGGTCAAACGCGAGATCGACCTTGCCGTCGTTGCCGAAAGCCAGTTGCTGGCCATGGTCGACCGCGTCTATCACCGTGGCGAGCAGATCACCGGCCTGGCCAAGGAACTTACGGCCGAACTGGGCGACATCCCCATTGAATTCGGCGACCTGCTCGGCCTCAATCCGGGCGCCGAGGATGCGCCGGTCGTCAAGCTGCTGCAAACGGTGTTCGAGGAAGCGATGCGCCTGCGCGCTTCCGACATCCACTTCGAACCGCAGGACAAGTCGCTGCGCATCCGTTTTCGTATCGACGGCGTGCTGCACATCCAGACCGAGGCCGACGGCAAGGTTTCATCGGCCGTCGCCCTGCGTCTCAAGTTGATGTCGGGGCTGGATATTTCCGAAAAGCGCCTGCCGCAGGATGGTCGTTTCAACATCAAGGTGCGCGGCAATCCGGTCGACGTCCGGATCTCGACCTTGCCCACCCAGTATGGCGAATCGGTCGTCATGCGGCTGCTCGCCCAGAACACCGGCCTGCTCGAACTGGACAGGATTGGCATGCCGGAGCGCGTCCTCGATCGCCTGCGCCACGCCCTCAAGCGGCCGAGCGGCATGGTGCTCGTCACCGGCCCGACCGGTTCCGGCAAGACGACGACGCTCTACGCCGCGCTCAACGAACTGAACAGCCCGGAAAAGAAGGTCATTACCGTTGAAGATCCGGTCGAATACCGGCTAGGTGGCCTCAACCAGGTGCAGGTGCACGAAAAGATCGACCTTTCCTTCTCGCGCGTGCTGCGCACTGTGCTGCGTCAGGACCCGGACATCGTGCTGATCGGCGAAATGCGCGACCAGGAAACGGCCGAAATCGGCATGCGCGCCGCCATGACAGGCCACCTCGTGCTGTCCACGCTGCACACCAACGACGCCGTATCGACGCCGATCCGCCTGCTCGACATGGGCGTGCCGCGCTACATGGTGGCACTGTCGGTCCATATGGTCATCGCCCAGCGTCTGGTCCGGCTCATCTGCAGCAACTGCCGCGAAGCCTATCCCCTGACGCCGAACGAGCATGAATGGCTGCGTTACGAGCTGGGCAGCGCTGTCAATGACCACACCTACCATCACGGCCGCGGCTGCACGCATTGTGCCAACACGGGCTTCCAGGGGCGAAGCGGGGTCTATGAATTCCTCGAGATGAGCGACACGGTGGTCGAGGCGATTAACCACGAAGACCCCGGTGAATTCATGCGTGTCGCCCGCCAGCAGATGGCCGGCGAAACCCTGCGCCGCGATGCCGTCCGTCTGGTCCTGGCTGGCCGCACCACGGTTTCCGAAGCCATGCGCATCAGCAACCAGTTCGAGGAATAAGCCGGCGTGGCCAACTTTGCCTACAAGGGACGGGACGGCGGCGGCAAGCGAGGGCGTGCTCGAAGGCGCCAGCTCGGGCGGTGTTGCCGACGTGCTGCTCGGGCGCGGCATCACGCCGGTTTCGATCCAGGAAACAAAAGCCGCGGCAAAGAGCGCCGGCGATGGCGGCTTCGATTTGTTCAAACCAAAGGTCGAGCACGTCGATATCCTGCTTTTCTCGCGGCAGATCCACACCTTGTTGAAATCCGGCGTGCCGATCATGCGCGCCCTGAACGGCCTGCAGGAGTCGGCAACCAATCCGTCGATGAAGGAAGTGATCCGCGATGTGCGCGAAAGCCTCGAGGCTGGCCGCGAACTATCGGTCTCTCTGGCGCGCCACCCCAAGGTGTTCAACCCGTTCTACATTTCCATGGTCCGGGTCGGCGAGGCAACCGGCCTGCTCGACGAAATCTTCCTGCGCCTGTTCGATCACCTCGAGTTCGAGCGTTTCATGCGCGAACAGGTCAAGTCGGCCCTGCGCTATCCGATGTTTGTCGTCATGGCCATGGCGGCAGCCATTGTCGTCGTCAATATCTTCGTCATCCCGGCTTTCGCCAAGGTGTTCGAGGGCTTTGGTGCCGAGTTGCCGCTCATGACGCAAATACTGCTCGGTTTCTCCAATTTCATGGTTGCCTGGTGGCCAGCCATGCTCGTCGGCACCATCGCCGCCATCTTTGTGTTTCGCGCCTGGGTGGGCACGACGGCGGGACGCATGCAATGGGAGTCGCTCGTGCTGCGCTTCCCGATTGCCGGCAAGATCGTCCGCAAGGCGGCGATGGCGCGCTTCGCCCGCAGCTTCGCGCTTGGCATGCGCAGCGGCGTGCCGGTCATGCAGGCGCTGACCAATTCATCGCAAACCGTCGATAACAGCTACATCGCCGCCAAGATCGAAGGCATGCGCGATACCGTCGAACGCGGCGAAAGCGTCGTCCGTTCGGCCATCGCCTCGGGCTTCTTCTCGCCGGTGGTGCTCCAGATGATCTCGGTCGGCGAGGAATCCGGGGCGCTTGACGACATGCTCGAAGAAGTCGGCCAGATGTACCAGCGCGAAGTCGAATATGAACTGAAAACCCTCGGCCAGCAGATCGAGCCGATTCTCATCGTTTGTTTGGGCGCGCTGGTGCTGGTGCTGGCGCTCGGCATCTTCCTGCCGATGTGGGACCTCGGCAAGGTCGCCATCAAGCGCTGATGCGGTCATGCGGCGCTACTACGAATTCGCGCTTGCTGTCGTCCTGATCAGCGTCCTCGCCTTGGTGCTCTTGAAGGCGCTGGGGCGGACGAGCAATGAAATGGAAGAGGCCGGGTTGCAGTCTGAAGTGTCGGCGATACGCATCGGCTTGATGGAGGTGGTGGCGCACCGCGAAACGTTTGGCGGCAGTTTGCCGAAGAGTGACAACCCGCTCGACTGGGTTGCCAGTCGGCCGGCAAACTACTTGGGGGAAGTGGACGGCGTGCCGGACAGTGAGGTTGTCTGGTATTTCGACCGCAGGGCGAAGGAGTTGGTTTACCGTTTTCGCGACGGACATCGGGCCCGGTTCAGGCTCAGTCGCGATAGCAATATCGAGAGCCAGAGGGCTGTTGTGGCAGGGGTCGGGTTGTTGCGACTTGAAGATCAACGAGAATAAGTGTTGAGAAGGAAAGTGAATATGTCTAAAGTAATAAAACTTCTACCCGTTAATGACGACATGAACCGTAAATCCACGCCCAGGCAAGGCCAGTTCGGCTTCACGCTGATCGAGCTGATTGTCGTCGTCATCATCCTTGGCATCCTGGCGGCGGTTGCCTTGCCGCGTTTCGTCAATTTGCAGCGCGATGCCCGCATCGCCAAGCTGCAGGCCGCTCGGGGCAGCGTCTCGGCTGCCTCGGCACTGGTTCATGCCACGGCGTTTTCGCGGGCCGGCATCGCCGATACGGCGCCTTGCGCCGGCGGCGGCACGGCGGATAACGCGACCGGGGCAACCGGCACCGTGTGTACCGAAAGCGGCCTCATCAACATGGTCTACGCCTACCCGGCGGTGACGGCGATCGGCACGGCCGGCGTCCTTTCCATGGCCGGCCTGACCGGCGTTTTCAATCCGACCGCCGCGCAACTGCAGGCTGAGGGATATACCTATGACGTCGCCGGCGGTGTCGCCACCTTTGGCGTCCTCGGCGCAACAACGGCAGCGACCTGTTTCTTTACCTATACCCAACCGACGGCGCCGAATACAGCGGCAACGATCAGTGGGCTGACTACGACCGGATGTTGATTTTTTAATTTTTAGGAGTTGGTGATGAAAGCTATGCAAAAAGGTTTTACCCTGATCGAACTGGTGGTCGTGATTCTGGTTGTGCGGCGAAGAATAATGTTGTCACGGCGAACAAGTGCATCGCAGTCGATAACTGCGATGACACCGGTTCCATTATGCAGGGGGGGCTGCCGACCGGTTACAGCGTTACCGCTGCAGCGATTGCTGGCAACGGGACGAACGTGAGCTGCACGCTGGTGCTCACTGGCTATACGCCGACCGGGCCGACGACCTTTAGCGGCATTGGTGCTGGGCAGTAATGCAGCGACGTAAAAGAGGCGATCCTCTTTATCGTTGTTTCGTGAATTAGTCAGGTCGCCGTCAATGCGGCCTGCGGTCTGCGAATCAGCTGAAAACCCGCCCAGTGGCGGGTTTTCGTCTTTGGAAAAAGGATTCACGCTAGTTGAGTTGGTTGCGACGATAGTCATCATCGGAATTCTCGCCGTGGTGGTATTCCCAAAATGGAGCGGTACTTCCGGTTTCGACGAGCGAGGTTTTCGCGACCGCGTCGTTGCCGGTCTGCGTTACGCACAGAAATCCGCCATTGCTGCCCGGCGGACGGTTTGCGCCAGTTTTTCCTCGCCGCCGGCGAGCGTTACTTTTTCGATCTCGACTGCCAACGGTGCCGCCAATTGCGCGGTCGGCAATGCGCTGGCCGGGCCGGATACCAATCCGCTGGTCGTCACTGCGACCGGAAATGTCACCTTCGCCGCGCTGCCGGCTAATATCGTCTTTGATGCGGCTGGCCGGCCAGCCAGTGGCGCGGTAATCAGCGTGACCGGCCTTCCCGCGGCACTGGCGATCACCGTTGAAGCGGAAACGGGTTATGTCCATTAGGCCTGCCCTGCAGCGCGGTATCACGCTGATCGAGCAGATCATGTTCATCGTCATCGTCAGCGTTGGCGTCATCGGCCTTGTCTCGGTGATGAATCCGGCCATCCGGGCCAGCGCCGATCCGATGCTGACCAAGCAACTGGTTGCCATTGCCGAGTCGCTGCTCAACGAGGTCATGCACCAGCCGTTCACGTGGTGTGATCCGGATGATCCGGCGGCGTCGACGGCGCTGTCTTACGGCGATTGCGCCAGCCCGCAGAACACCTTCGGGCCGACGCCGGCTGGCGAAACTCGCTATGCGGCTGGGGCGGGGACGGCTTTTGACAATGTGGCCGACTATGGTGGTTTTTCCATGGCCAATATTGACGATCCGTCAGGCAGCAATGCCATGGCCGGCTACTCCGCCAGTGTTGCCGTCGCGAGGGCCGGAACCTCTTTGGGGCTGGCCGATGACTCGGCGGCGCTCAGCGTCACGGTGACCGTCGCCCGTGGCAGCGAAACCTTTTCTTTGACCGGCTATCGTTTCCGCTATGCGCCGCGCATTTGATTTTCGGCCGTTTTTCCCGGTAGACCGTGGCTTTACGCTGGTCGAGATGATCATTTCAATCGTCATCACCGGCATTGTCGTTTCGATGGTGGCGATGTTCGGGCGCGGCCAGGTTGATGCTTACATCGACGCCGGCAACCGGGCCGAACTCTCGGAGGCGGCCGATACGACCCTGCGCCGGATCGCTCGTGAACTGCAGGCGGCGTTGCCGAATAGCGTGCGCCTCTCCGGCAACTTTCTTGAATTCGTGCCGATTCGCGATGCCGGCCGCTACCGGGCCGAACTCAATTCGACCGGTGGCGGCGATATTCTGGATTTTGCCAGCAGCACCGACAGCACCTTCGATGTACTCGGCCCGCCGGTGACCATTCTGGCCGGCGACCAGTTAGTCGTTTTCAACCTGGGCCAACCCGGTTCGGATGTTTATGAGGGCACCAGTCGCCGCGCTGTGACCCCGGGCGTCGGCCTCAACAACATCACCTTTGCTCCGGCAGGTACCCAGTTTCCGCTGGCCTCGCCACAAAATCGCTTCCAGATTTCCGGTACGCCGGTAACCTATGAATGCGCCGGCAATACGCTGCTTCGCCACTCCGGCTACGGTTTCCTCGCCGCGCAGCCCGTCGCCTTTGGCGCCCTGGGCGGCGTCGCGGCAGTCATGGCTGCGTCTGACGCTGACGCGCAACGGCGAGTCGGTCGAACTGCTGCATCAGGTCGATGTGATGAATACGCCATGATTTCAATTTTGGGCAATTTTTCCGGTCGACCGTGGGATTCTCGAATTTCGCTTCCCGGACGCCAGCGCGGCGTCTCGATCATCACCGGCGTCTTCCTGCTGTTGCTGATGTCGGTTCTGGCCGCAGTCATCGCCAACGTCGTGTCAACGGCGCATGTAAACCAGGCGGCCGACATCGGTGGCGCGCGGGCCTATCAGGCGGCGCGGGCCGGTGCCGAGTGGGGCATGTTCCAGCTCGATCCGAGCGCCCAGGGGGCCGGGTTGCCGGCTTGCGTGAACGGCACGCCGGCCATCCCGGGGCATGCCGTGACGGTTACTTGCCAGAGCTGGGATACGACTGAAGGTACTCGGCAACTCCGCATCTACCGTATTGTTTCGCAAGCAACCGCTATCGGCGTCAAGGCGCCGGGTATCGAACGGCAGGTCGAGGTGACGCTGGAAAAGTGCCGGGATCCGTTGATAGCGACGGCGCCTTATGACTGCTGAACGGGGGGTGGGGATGATTCGGCTACTGGTATTTCTACTTTTGGCGGTGTCGACCGTAGCTGCCTTCGGCGCGACTTGTACCAGTCGTCGCGATGGGGATTGGAGCTCGAACAACACCTGGAACTGCGGTTCGGGAACCCGCAATGGGCCACCGTCAGCCGGTGATGCCGTGGTGGTACGCGGCAGCGATAGCCTTACGCTCGATACCAACAGCAACTCCCTGAGCAGTCTCACCGTGAATTCAGGCGGATCAATTTCTGGAGATGGCAGCAGTCGAACGATCTACCTGGCCGGTAATTTGAGCAATAGCGGCACGATCAGCATTCAAGGCGGGAGCGATAGTCGAATCGTTTTGCAGGGCGCATCGACCTGGAGTGGCGACGGAACCGTCCGTCTCGACTATCTGGACATCAACTGGAACGCGCTGACGCTTGATCCGGCATCCGCCGCTGTCGTCCATCTGAGCGATAGCGATCCGTTCCTGAATGTCGGCGGTTTCAACAATGGCGGATCGCCGAACCGCCTTGCCACCGTGTACCTGGATGGCGGCAGTCAGTCCTATAACGACTACAACATCCAGATGCCCAATCTGGTCGTGAGTGGCGGAACCAAGACGGTATCGTCGAGCAGCTTCATCGTCCTTGGCGACCTGACGATCAACAGCGGGGCGACGCTGAGTACCAACGGGGTGAGCACGGTCACGCTGGGCGGCGACTTGACGATCGACGGCACGCTATCGTCATTCAGCGGTGGCTCGACGACGTGGACCTTCAATGGCAGCGCAACGCAGCATATTTCGGCAGCGGCCGCCTTCCGCAACATGACACTCAATAACGGCAATGGCCTAGTCATTGCCGGCGATCTGACCATCGGCGACAGTAGCTGGGGAACCTTGACCCTGACCGCCGGCAAGCTGACCACCGGCAGCAACGCGGTGATCATCCCGCGGAACTGCAGTGGCAACATGATCAGCCGGGCTGCCGGGACGTGGATCGACGGCAACCAGCGGCTGACCATGCCGCCGTGGAACGCCACCTGTATTTTCGATGTCGGCGACAGCAGCAACTACGCGCCGATCACCTTTGCCTATCCCTGGCACAGCAGCCCACTCGGCGGTACCGTCACCGGCGGGACGACCGGCGGCGATCATCCGGACACGATGGCCGGGACATCCGGCGTTGATAGCGCGAAGAGTGTCAATCGCTACTGGGTTCTGGCGGCCGGTGGTGGCGCCACTTTTTATACCTACGACGCCACATTCCAGTATTGCAATGCCACCGGCAGTGCCGACTGCGCGGCCAATGATGTCGATGCCGCGGCAACGCCAGCCGATTTTGTGGTCGGTGAAAAGGCTTCCAGCTCGTGGTCGATCCTGACCCCGACCGCACCATCGGCCAACAGCCGAAAGGTGAGCGGGGCGACGACTTTTGGGGCATTCGCCATTGGCGAGGCCGGGTCCACCGTGCCGAACAACTGCCCGCAACCGACCAACACCCCGGCTGGGCTGACTCTGACATGCCAGTGTGACAATTTTGGGCGCAGCGCGCTCAACCCGTCGCCAATGTTTACCAGCAGCAACTGGATCGTGTCCACCAGCGACAGCACCGGGATCGTGCCTTACATCAACAGTTCGAGCGGCTTCCTGCGCTTGACTGAAAGGACCGGGAATAACGCCAAAGCGGCGACGGTCCCCGGCTTTTTCCCGGCGGCCGGCAACTATATTTCGGTCGAATTCAAACACTACGCCTACAACGGTAGCGGCGCCGACGGCATCGCCATGGCGCTCTCCGACTATACGGTCCCGGCCGTTCCCGGTGCCTTCGGCGGCTCATTGGGCTATTCCCAGAAAACTGCCAACGGGGTAGCCAGTGGTTTTGCCGGCGGTTGGATCGGCGTCGGCATCGACGAGTACGGCAATTTTTCCAATCCGAACGAAGGACGGGTCGGTGGCATCGGCTTCATTCGCGATGGCGTTGCCGTGCGCGGGTCGGGGTCGGGAACGACCGGCTATCCGTACCTTGGCGGGACCGCCGGCAGCTTGTCTCCTGGTGTTGACAACGCCGGTTCGAGTTCGCCGGCTTACGGGCACTATTACCAAATCGTCGTCGATGCCCGAAACTCCGCACTGGGGCAAACCTGGGTCGCAGTTAATCGCGATACTTCTGGATCGGGGGCCAGCTATGCGTCGGTCGTTCCATCGTTCAATGCCTATGCCGCGGCAAGCGCCGCCGGTTATACCCAGGCGCCGGTGCCGGCCAACTGGCAACTTTCCTTTACCGGGTCTACCGGGGGTTCGACCAATATCCACGAATTGGGCCAGGTACGGATATGCGCCCAATATTACGTCCCCCCTGATGGCGGAACGGCCGGGGGTTTCAGTGCAATTGATGAGGCCTATTCCAGTTCGGTGCAGAATTTCCTGACTGGCCACATTTACACAAAACTGGCCGGGGTACCGTTCAAGCTGAAGCTGGCGGCACTATCGAACAGCCAAATCCAGACGACTTACGCGGCGAGCGGTACGAAGACGGTGACCGTCAAGCTGGTCGATAACAGCGATGGTTTGTGCGGAGATGACGCGAGCCGGGCTAGCGCCTGCGCGAACAGTGCCTGCAACGCCAAGTCGGCGATCAGCGGTGGTAGTCAGTCGCTGACTTTCAGCTCAAGCGACAAGGGGGTCAAGACCACTGGCAACTTCACATTGAATTCGGCCTATTCCCGCCTGGTCGCGGTAATCAGCGACGGGACGACAACGGCTTGTTCGATCGATGGCTTTGCCGTGCGCCCCACCCTGTTGTCGGGCGTTGCCTCATCGGCATCAAACGCAACGCTGGCCGGCAGCCCGAAATTCAAGGCAAATACCGATAGCTTTACCCTGTCGGTCAGTGCAAATGCCAGTGGCTATACTGGTCAGCCCAAAATCAATACGGCTGCGATGGCTGCCAACACACCGGCTTGGGTGCTCGGTGCTATTTCGCCAAGCACTTTTCCAAATGCCGTGTCGGGAGGCTCAAGTTCGACGGCGAGCGGGAGTTTTCTATATTCCGAAGTCGGCAATTTCCGCTTTCTTGGCTACGACCCAGCCACCGATACCACCTCACAACGCGGCATTTACGACGATGATTGGGTGACTGTCGATAGTGCTGCCACCAAGAACGATTGCGTGGCTGGCAGCTATAGCAACACCAAGGATGCAAGCGGCAAATACGGTTGTTCATTCGGACTTAGCGAGACCGGGATGTCGGCCCCCAATTCGTCTTGGTTCGGTCGCTTCGTGCCCGATCATTTCGTTTATCTGGGGGGGGGGGTTTCGCAGTTTTGCAGTTCGGCCATCCCTTTCACTTACATGGGGCAGCCAGCGATTGGGGTGGCCTATCGCCTGCAGGCAACCAACGGCAGCGGCGTAGTGACCAGCAATTACTCACTGGCGATCGGTTATCCGGTGACGAACCCGGCTCTGGTTGCAGAGGATCAGGCTGTTGTACACCAAGGTTGCGATCTGGCGAGCCGGATCAATGGTTTGGCCGGCGGGCAATGGTCGAATGGTCTTTTCGTGTTGAATGACGCCGATGCCAATAATGTTCCTGATTCCGCATCGGCCATATTCTCCTTGCCTGCGGCAACCCCTGTTGCGCTGACTATGGCGACTTGTGCAACGACACGAAGCAATGCAGGCGGACCATTCTGGATGCTCGATATCGGCGTTGCCGTGAACGATGCCGATGCCGGGGCATCGATCACGGCAGCCGACATGGATGCCGCTAGCGCCGGACCGTGCAGCGGGGCTGGGTGTTCGGCCAGAAAGCTGGGGACGACAGGGGTGCTTGATGGCCGTCTGCAACTCTCCAATGCCTACGGCAGCGAATTGCTGCCGCTCAGCGTGCCGGCCAAGCTCCAATATTGGACATCCGCCGGCTGGGTAGTGAATTCAGCTGATAGCTGCACAACCATGACCATGCCGACCAGCGGCAACAACGGATTGACCAACGCCTTGGCGACAAAAACCACGGCAACGCTCAATGCGCCGGTGCAGTCAGGTGATACCAGGTTGCGCCTGTCCGCGCCAGGCACCGGAAATACGGGACTGGTTGATATTTCGGGAACCATCCTGCGTGGCGCCAACAGTTGGTTGACGCTGTCGGCGCCATCGGCCCGGGTCTGCTTTGGCGCATGCGGTCCGCGCTCCCCCGTGATCTATTTTCGGGAGAGTTTCTGATTGTGAAAACCATTGAAAAATAATGCGTTACTGGCTATCCTTCTGAAAAAACTTAAGGTGTTGGGACAATGTGGCCGAATTCGGGGGTGAAGTTCGAGGCTGGGTGGATGTCGGTTGTCCGGCACGGCGACCGCATCGATCTTGCACATGTCATTCGCGCCGCCGGGAAGCGCCCTGAAATCAAGGTTTGCGACTCGTTCCGCATCGAAAACAGCGAGGCCGATGCCTTGTCCCGTTTGGGCCAGAGCCGCGGTCTCAAGCGCTATCGCTGTGCCGCCCTGCTCGGCGAGAACGACTACCGGCTGGCCCAGCTAGACGCTCCCGCGGTGCCTGCCGAAGAGCGGGTTCAGGCCTTGCGCTGGCGGCTCAAGGATGTGGTCGATTTTCCGGTCGATGACGCGGCGGTTGCCGTGGCCGACATTCCCACCGAGGGCGGGCGTCAGGCCAGCGTCTTTGCCGTTGTTTCGCCGGCCTCGGTGATTGGCGAGCGGATGGCGCTGTTTTACGAGAAGAAGATTCCGCTCGAAGCCATCGACATTCCCGAAATGGCCGTGCGCAATGTCGCCGTGCTCTTCGAGGAAGAAAATCGTGGCCTGGCCTTTCTCGCCCTGGCCCAGGGCTACGGCCTGCTGACCATTACCTTTCGTGGCGAGTTGTACCTTTCGCGGCGCATTGAAATCGATTCGGAGGCGCTGGCCAAGGCCGACGAAGAGCGGCGCCGGCAAATGCTCGAGCGCCTGGCGCTCGAGTTGCAGCGCACCCTCGACAATTTCGACCGGCAATACGGCTTCATCTCGGTTTCCCGTCTGCTTGTGGCCTCCGACTACGATTGCGTCGGCACGGTGGCCGGGCTTGTCGAAAACCTCTACCTGCCTGTGCAGGCCGCCGATCTGGCCATGGTTGCCGACTTTCCGGCGATTCCCGAATTGCGTACCGCCGAGCGTCAGGCGCAAAGCCTGCTCGCCATTGGTGCGGCACTGAGGCGCGGCACATGAGTCAGCAGATCAACCTGCTGCTGCCAGCCCTGCGTCCGCGTTTCGACTGGTTGGCTTTGCCGGTGGTGGCCGGGGCGGCTGTGGTCGGCCTGGTGCTGATCGCGATTCTGGCTGTGCTGGGCGTGAGCCAGGCGGCAAATCTCAAGGACCGCGAAGCTGAAGTCAGGAATCAACTGGCTGTCGTACAGCAGCAGGTTCAGGCGCTCGGGCAGTCGCTCGCCGCGCGCCAGGGCAATACGGCGCTGGCCACGGAGATCGCGGCGACGCGGCTGGCCGTCACCCAGCGCCAGGAGGTGCTGGCCGTCATCGCCCAGGGCGACGTGACGCAGGGCAATGCTTATTCCGGGCTGCTGCAGGGGTTCTCGCGGCAGATCGTGGATGGCGTCTGGCTGCTCGGTTTCGGGTTTGCCGGCCAGGAAATCGAGATTCGCGGCCGCCTGCTTGATCCGGCCCTGCTGCCGACTTACATCAGCCGGCTCAATGACGAGCCGGCCTTTGCCGGACGTCGCTTTGCCACGCTCGACATGAAGAGCTTCGACCCGGTTGACGAGCCGCGCAACGATGCGGCGTCGGCGACCAAGCCGAGGGCGCCGGCGCGTTATACGGAATTCACTCTGCGCACCGAGTCGACCGTCGGGCAGGAGAAAGCACGATGAACGCCCTGCGCCAGCAATGGAAGCAGCTCGGCCGCAAATATGCCGCGCTTTCCCGGCGCGAGCGTCTGCTCCTGGCGGCGGCGCTGGTCCTTGGCCCGTTGTTGATCGGCCATGCCTTGTTGGTGGACCCGCAATGGAAGCGCGGCAAGGCGCTGCAGAACACCATCGCCACCGAAAGCGCGTCGCTCGCCACCATGCAGACCCAGGCTACAAGCCTGCAGCAGGAGCTGGGCATCGACCCCGATGCCGGCCGCAAGGCCGAGCTGGCAGCGCTCGTGGCGCAACGGGATCAGCTCGATGAGCAGCTGCGGCAGCTTGGCTCGGCGCTGGTCAGGCCAGAGGAAATGAACGGTCTGCTCGAGCGTCTGCTGGCCCGCAATGCCGGCTTGCGCCTGATCAGCCTCAAGACGCTGGCGCCGCAAAGCGTCTTGCTGCGAGACAAGGCGCAGGAGGCGGATGGCAAACCGGTCGAGCGCTCGTTCGACCTTTATCGACATGGTGTCGAAATTCGCCTTGAGGGCAGTTATGGCCAACTGCAGGAATATCTGGCGCAACTGGAAAAGCTGCCGCAGCGCCTGCTGTGGGGGCAGTTGAACTATCGCGTCGGCGAATACCCGCGCGCCGAAATGACACTGACCGTCTATACGCTGAGCCCGGACAAGACATGGCTGACCCTATGAGACTGATCGTGCTCGCCCTGCTTGCCGTGACCGGCTCGGCCTCGGCCCAGTTGGCTGATCCGACGCGTCCGCCGGCGGCCTGGCTGGCGCCTGCCGATGCTGTCGCGGGTTCCGGTGACGATGCATCCGGCGGCCTGCGCTTGCAGTCGGTGCTGATGCGGCAAGGTGGCCGGCCGGTCGCTGTTATCGGTGGCAAGACCGTACCTTTGGGGGGCACTATTGGCGGGGCGACGCTGGTTCGTCTGAGCGAGCGTGAAGCCGTATTGAAGGGGGCGGACGGGGTGACCCGCCTTTACCTGACGCCCGACGTTGAAAAACACATGATTGAAACGCCCAAATCCCGTAGAGCCGGGAAGTCCGGGCCAGTGAAGGGTCTGCCATGAGCAAGGTTTTGATAATCGGAATGTCGGCTCTGATGCTGACCGCGTGCAGCAACCAGCATGCGCGCCGGGGCGACGCCTTCGAGCAAGCCAACAAGGAAATCGGCGCAGCCGCCGCGAGCAAGGCCACCAGCCAGCCGCAGGCCGATGCCGTCGCCCAGGCCATGGTGCCGCCGCTGCAGCTCGAACAGCCGGTGGCTGCCAAGCCGGAGCCGCGTTTCAATCTGGCGGTGAACAATGCGCCGGTCGCCCAGGTCTTGAATGCACTGGTTTCCGGCACGCCGTACAGCGTGCTTTTTTCGCCGGAGCTGTCGGGAACGGTCAGCCTCAACCTCAAGAACACGACGGTGCGCGAGGCGCTCGATACCTTGCGCGAGGTGTATGGCTACGATTACCGGGTGCAGGGAAAGCGCATCATCGTGCAGCCAAACACCATCCAGACGCGTATTTTCAAGATCAACTATCTGGCCAATCGGCGCCAGGGCATGAGCGAGATGCGGGTGACCGGCAGTTCACCGACCGGGTCTACGCCAACGACGACGAGTGGTGCATCGAGCGGGGCGGGCAGCGTGCCGGCCGGCTCGACCGGTAGCCAGGGGCAGCGGGCCAACGACAGCGCGCGCGTGCAGACGACGTCGGATTACGATTTCTGGAAGGATCTCGGCTCGGCCCTGAATTCCATCGTCGGCAGCGCGGATGGGCGCAACATCATCGTCAATGCCGGCTCGGGGGTGGTGCTGGTCAAGGCCTCGCCGAGCGAATTGCGTTCGGTCGAGGAGTATTTGCGGGCGACACAACTGGTGGTTGAACGTCAGGTCATGCTTGAAGCGAAGATCATCGAGGTTTCGCTCAATGACTCGTACCAGACCGGCATCAACTGGAGCAAGTTCGGTGGTCTGCTCGGTGGCAACCTGGCCTTTGGCACCCTGGGCCCGGGGGCGACGCTGAGCGGATCGACGACGCTGGGCGCTTCGGCCACGGGCGTCACTTCCGGCACCGTGGTCAATGCCAATCCGGGTAGCAACGGCAGCCTGACGTCGTCGACCGCCGGCCGCGGCTTCTTCGGCCTGGCTTTCCAGTCACAGAATTTTGCCGCGCTGCTTTCCTTCCTCGAAGGGCAGGGCGACGTGCAGGTGCTGTCGAGTCCGCGCATCGCCACGACCAACAACCAGAAGGCCGTGCTCAAGGTCGGTACCGACGATTTCTTCGTCACCGGCATCAGCACCAACACGACGACCAGCGCCAGCGGCAGATCGACGACGCGGGCAACATCATCCTGCACGTCCATCCTTCGGTCAGCGTGGTCGAGGAAAAGACCAAGAACGTCAATCTCGGCGATCTTGGGACCTTCACCTTGCCGCTGGCGTCGAGCAGCATCAACGAAACCGACAGCATCGTCCGCGTCCAGGATGGCAGCATCGTCGCCATTGGCGGCCTCATGAGCCAGGAGCAGAACACCAGCCGCTACGGCTTGCCCGGGGTCAGCGGCTTGCCTGGCGTTGGCGCCTTGTTTGGCCAGAAGAGCGTGTCCAACAAGAAGCGCGAACTGGTCATTCTCATGCGGTCGACGGTGATTCGCGACGAAAATTCGTGGCGCAATGCCTCGGCCGAGGTGCAGGATCGCTTGCAGGGACTCGATCCGCGCCAGCAGCGCAAACTCGAATGGCAATGAACGGCAGCGGAGGCGGGCAGCCTTGTACCTCGACCATTTCGGCCTGAGCGAGCTGCCCTTCGGTATCACGCCGGACACCAGCTACACGGTCATCACGCGCAGCCATCAGGAGGCGCTCAATACCCTGCTCGTCGCGCTCGGTAGCGGCGAGGGCTTCATCAAGATCACTGGCGAAGTCGGCACCGGCAAGACGCTGCTCTGCCGCCGCCTGTTGCAGGCACTGCCGGAAGGCAGCGTATCGGCCTACCTGCCGAATCCCTATCTGGCGCCGCGCACCCTGCAATTGGCGCTGGCCGAGGAACTGGGGCTGGAAGTCAGCGCCGACAGCGACGATTACCATCTGCTGCAAAGCATCAACCGGGCGCTGCTCGACCATGCGGCGGCTGATCGTCAGGTCGTTGTCTGCATCGACGAGGCGCAGGCGATGCCGCTTGAAACGCTGGAGTCGCTGCGCCTGCTTTCCAATCTGGAAACCGAGAAACGCAAGTTGCTGCAGATCGTTCTCTTTGGCCAGCCGGAACTCGACCGCAAGCTGGCCGAGCCGTCGGTACGCCAGTTGTTGCAGCGCATTGCCTTTCACTACCGGATCGGCGGGCTGGCCCGCGAAGAGGTGGCCAATTATCTGGCGCATCGCCTGCGGGTTGCTGGCTACCGGGGCGAGGACGTTTTCGGGGCGCGCGCCGTGCGCTGCCTGCACAAGGCCAGCCGGGGCACGCCGCGCTTGCTGAACATTCTTGCCCACAAGTCCCTGCTCGCCGTTTTCGGCGAGGGCAAACATGCCGTGCGGGCCGGCCACGTTCGTTGTGCCGCAGCCGATACCGAAGGCGCGGCGGCGGCAGGATGGTGGTGAGATGAGCCTGATCAACGACATGCTGCGCAATATCGAGGCCAAGCGCCCCGACGATCCGGCCCGGCAAAACCTGCAACGCGAAATCCGTTCGCTGCCGGCGGCACCGAGTGGCGGCGGGCGCTGGTTGATTTCCCTGCTCATCGTTGCCGTGCCGGTGCTCGGCGCGGTTGCGCTGCACGCCAACGGGGCCTTGCTGCCGTGGCTGGGCATTGCTGATCAGGCGCCGGTGGCCGCAGCGCCCGTAGCCGTCCCGGTGGTTGCCGCGCCGCCGGTAGCGCCGATTGCTACGGTCGACGAGAAAAAAGAGCCAATTCTGGAAAGCGAACTGCGCCTGGCGTCGAACCTGGCTGTTCTGCCCCTGCCAGTCGCGCCTGTCCTGGCCGTGCCGGATCCGGTGGTGCCGGCGCCAGTCGTCGAGGCACCGGCTCCTGCTCCAGCCAAGGCGCCGCAGGCAGCGCCGAATGCACCGAGCGGGCCGGTCAAAATCGAAAAGAGCCCAGTGCTGGCGACGCCGCGTGACCGTGCCGATGCCGAATACCGCAAGGCCGAAAATGCCATCGCTTCCGGCCGCCACACCGACGCTGTCGCCAGTTTGCGGGCGGCGTTGAAACAGGATCCGTCCTACGTCCCGGCGCGCCATTTGCTGCTGCGTCAGTTGCTGGAAATGCGCAAGATCGACGAGGCGATGAGCGCGCTCGAGGAGGGGCTTGGGCTACAGCCGGCGCAGACCGGGTGGGCGATGTCGCTGGCCCGCCTGCAACTTGAGCAGCAGGACATTCCGGCGGCTGATCGAACGCTGGCCCGTTCGCAGGTTTATGCCGAGGCCAACGCCGATTATGCCGGGTTCCAGGGCCATATCAAGTCGCGTCAGGGCGCCAGCCGCGCCGCCGTGGCACACTATCAGCGGGCCACCCGCCTGGCGCCCAACGAGGGGCGCTGGTGGCTCGGGCTGGGCCTGGCGCTGGAGGCCGACGGGCGCCTTGGCGAGGCGAAGGAATCGCTGCGCCGCGCCATGGCGACAGGAAGTTTGTCCGTCGAATTGTCGGCGGTGGCCGAGCAGCATTTGCGCTGAAAATTTTGTCCATTCATTTGCCGAGAAGATCACAACCATGACCCTGCACGAAAGCCCCGTCGTTTACGGCACTGAAGACATCCTGCGCAGCCTGTGCAATTCGGTGACCAAGGTGCTGACCATCGCCACCCAGAGCCAGATTCACTATTCCGGGATGGTTCAGCGCATTACCAAGACCTGCCTGAAGCCGGACATCGGCTGCTTCGTGCTGTTCGATGGTGGCTTTTCCGGGCTGGTCGTCACCAACTTCTCGGCGGCGGCGGCGATGGAGCTTTACGAGAGCTACATGCTGAGCATGGGCATGGCCAAGGACGAGCTGGCCAGTTCGCATACCTCGGACGAGGTGGCGAACGTGATGGGCGAACTGATGAACCAGATCCTTGACCAAGCAGGTCATGCTCAGCGTGGACACCAATCTCGACAAGCCGGAAGCCCGCCGGGTGACCTTCTTCACCGGCCGCAACAACATTTTTTATCTCGAACTGGCGATCGACCGTACCGAGTTCATCAAGCTCAACGATTTCGAGAGCGAAGAGGCCGATCCGGATGCGCTGATCGAGCAGGCCAATGCGGCGAGCGCTTCCGCTGTGCCGGCGAAAGGCGTCGACGCCAGCGAGCAGGACGACTTCCTCAAATCCCTCGGGATGTAGCCGGCGACGACGGTTGGCCGGCGATTCCTACGGTCAACCGGAAATTTTGCCCATTTTTGAAATCAGGGCTGTGAGCTGCCGGTCGTGCCAGCCGGAAAGCAGGGCAATCGCCGTGCTCGAGCCGATCAGCGCCATGAACATGTCCGATTGCGTGTCCCATTGGTCGCCCTGGGTGCCGAGGAATTCGTCGGCGCCCTGGCCCATGGCCAGCGCGGCGGCCCACTCGATCAGCTCGTAACTGGCGCTGATCGCCATGGCGATGCAAATGCACACAAAGCCAGTCATCCGGCGGCCGACGACGTAACCGCCACGGATCAGGATTTCACGGGCGACCATGGCCGGTACGAAGCCCTGCAGCAAATGGCCGATCTTGTCGTAGGGATTGCGCACCGTGCCGAGTACGTCCTGCAGCCAGAAACCGAGCGGCACGCGGGCGTAGGTGTAGGCGCCACCACCGATCAGGACCAGCGCATGGATGGCGATCAGGACGGTGAGCAGCATCGTCAGCGGATAGCTTTGGCGTGTGGCGATCATGAACGGCAGGGCGATCAAGACCGGTGCGACTTCCATAAGCCAGGTCGCCCGGTCGAAGGGGGCAATGCCGGAAACGACGAGGGCTGCGATGACGATGGCGGCCAGCGTGGCGTTGAGTGCGTTCCGGCTGTCCACGTCAGCCCTCGTTGCGGATCAGGTCGAGCAGTTCAGCGCCGTAGTGCTCGATCTTGGCGCTGCCCATGCCGGTGATGCCGGCCAGCATGCCGTGGCTGGTCGGGCGCACTTCGGCCAGTTCGCGCAGGGTCTTGTCGTGCAAAATGACATAGGCAGGCACCGCTTGTTCCTTGGCCGTATCGCTGCGCCAGGCGCGCAGGAGTTGGAACAATGCTTCGTCGGCCGACGACAGTTCGCTATGGACGACAGTGCTGCTGCTTCGTGAGGAGGTCGACGAGCTGGCCTTGCGCTTGGCCGGCCGGCGCAGTTGCACCTGACGCTGGCCCTTGAGCACTTCACGCGCAGCGTCGGTCAGCTGTAGTGCGCCGTGTTCGGCCATGTCGACATGGACCAGTCCGGCCGCGGCCAGCTGGCGGAAGACGCTCTTCCAGCCATGGTCGTCGAGGTCGGCGCCGACGCCGAAGGTCGGCAGTTGGTCGTGATTCCACTGTTTGATCTTGTCGGTTGCCTTGCCGCGCAGCACATCGGTCAAATGCGTGACGCCGAAACGCATGCCGGTGCGGAAAATGGCCGACAGCGCCTTTTGCGCCGCCAGCGTGCCGTCCCACAGTTCCGGCGGTTCGATGCAGACGTCGCAATTGCCGCAAGGCTCGCGTTCTTCTGCGAAGTAGTTGAGCAGCACCTGACGCCGGCAACGCGGCGCTTCGCAGTAGGAGAGCAGGGCGGTCAGGCGTTGTGATTCGAGAATCTTCTGGCCTTCGCCGGCGCCCGATTCGGCGATGCGCGCGTGTTGCAAGGCGACGTCCTGCATGCCGTAGGCCATCCAGGCTTCGGCCGGTTCGCCGTCGCGACCGGCGCGGCCGGTTTCCTGGTAATAGGCTTCGATGCTTTTCGGCAGGTCGAGGTGGGCGACGAAACGGACGTCCGGCTTGTCGATGCCCATGCCGAAGGCGATGGTGGCGCACATGACCAGGCCTTCTTCGCGCAGGAAGCGGCGCTGGTTGGCGGCGCGCGTCGGGGCGGGAAGACCGGCGTGGTAAGGCAGGGCCGGGTAGCCTTGGGCCGACAGCCATTCGGCCGTTTCCTCGACCTTCTTGCGCGACAGGCAATAGACGATGCCGGCCTGGCCCTTGCGCCCGGCCAGAAAGCCAAGCAGTTGCTTCTTGGCGTTGTCCTTTTCGACGACGGTGTAGCGGATGTTCGGGCGGTCGAAACTGGACAGGAAAACGCGCGCTTCGGTCAGGCCGAGGCGGACCAGCATTTCGTTCTGCGTCGCCTTGTCGGCCGTGGCGGTCAGCGCGATGCGCGGGATATTTGGATAGCGCTCGTGCAGCGTCGACAGCTGCAGGTATTCCGGCCGGAAATCGTGGCCCCACTGCGACACGCAGTGCGCTTCGTCGATGGCAAAGAGGGCCAGCTTGCCGGCTTCGTAGAGGGCGTCGATCATCGACAGCGTGCGCTCGATGAGCAGGCGTTCCGGCGCGATGTAGACGAGGTCGATCTGGCCGGCGAACATCTGCTGCTCGATGGTCTGGGCCTCGCGCCAGTCGAGCGTCGAGTTGAGGCAGGCAGCCTTGACGCCGAGCTGGGTCAGGGCATCGACCTGGTCTTGCATGAGCGCGATGAGCGGCGAGACGACGATGGCGCAGCCGGGGCGGAGCAGGGCGGGAATCTGGTAGCACAGGCTCTTGCCGCCGCCGGTCGGCATGAGGACGAGCGCGTCGCCGCCGTTGCCGATGTGGTCGATGATTTCGGCCTGGGCGCCGCGGAAGGCGGGATAGCCGAAGACGTCGCGCAGGATCTCCAGCGCCTTGGTCTTGCCAAATGCTACGGTCGACACGAAATTTTGCTCAATTTTCAAAAGTGATGGCTTCGCGGCTCAATTGCTCGCCATCCCAGAGCAGCGCTTCGGCGCGCTCTTCGTGCCAGTCGGACAATACCCAGCGTTCGACGTGGATGCCATCGACGATGTGGTCGTGTTTTTCCGGTCGGTGCGTGTGGCCGTGAATGAAGGTGGCGTAGCCGTGTTCGCGCAGGAAATCGTCGGTCGCCGGGCCATTGAGGTCGGCGTAAACGTAGGCATGGTCGCGCTTGCGGCGGGCGCTGCGCCAGCGGATGTAACGGCCGAGCAGGCTGCGCAGGAAACGCGGCTTGGCACGCATCTTCCGCTGCCATTCCGGGTCGCGCACCTTGGCGCGATAGGCCATGTAGGCATGGTCGTCGATGCACAGCGCGTCGCCGTGCGAGAGCACGAAGGACCACTCGGGCAGGACCAGCAAATAAGGATCGGGCAGCAGCGTCATGCCGGCAGCCGCGGTGAATTGTTCGCCGATGGCGAAATCGCGATTGCCGTGCATGAAGCAGATCTTCAGCCCGGCGTCGCTGGCCTCGCGCAGGGCGGCGGTGATCTGCGCCGCGTAAGGGTCGTCGATGTCGTCGCCGACCCACACCTCGAACAGGTCGCCGAGGATATACAGCGCCTCGGCCTGGCGGGCGCGGCCGGCCAGAAAGTCCAGGAACAAACGAGTCGCCCCGGGTGACCGGGGCGACAGGTGCAGATCGGAGATGAAGAAGATCAAACGATCTCGGCCTTCTCGATGATCACGTCTTCTTTCGGCACATCCTGGTGGAAACCCTTGTTGCCGGTGGCGACAGCGCGGATCTTGTCGACCACGTCGAGGCCTTCGACGACTTCGCCGAACACGCAGTAGCCCCAGCCCTGGCCGGACGGCGACTTGAAGTCGAGGAAATCGTTATCGACGGTGTTGATGAAGAACTGGGCGGTGGCCGAGTGCGGATCGTTGGTGCGCGCCATGGCGACGGTGCCGCGCTTGTTCTTCAGGCCATTGGCGGCCTCGTTCTCGATCGGTGCCTGGCAGGCCTTCTGGCCCATGCCCGGTTCCATGCCGCCGCCCTGGATCATGAAGTTCTTGATGACGCGGTGGAAGATGGTGCCGTTGTAGTGGCCGGCTTCAACGTAGGCGATGAAGTTGGCAACGGTCTTCGGGGCCTTCTCGGCGTTCAGTTCGAGCGTGATGTCGCCGTGGTTGGTGGTGAGCTTGATTTTGGACATTTTCGTAATAGCCAGCGCTGCCGGTCGGCACCTTGGCAATCTTGTCGACGACATCCATGCCCTGGGTGACCTTGCCGAAGACGGCATAGCCCCAGCCGCGCGGGTCGCCGGTGGTTCTGTGGTTGAGGAAATCGTTGTTCTTGAGGTTGATGAAGAACTGGACGCGAGCCGAATGTGGGTCGGAGGTGCGAGCCATGGCCACCGTGCCACGGTCATTGGTCAGGCCGTTGGTCGCTTCGTTCTTGAGGGCCGGGGTCAGTACCTTTTTCTCTTCCATGGCCCGGCTGAAGCCGCCGCCCTGGATCATGAAACCATCGATGACGCGATGGAAAATGGTCGATTCGTAGAAGCCGTGCTTGGCGTTGTAGAGGAAAAACTCAACCGTGGTCGGCGCTTTTTCCGGGTAAAGCTCAAGGGTGAATTTGCCAAGATTGGTCGTGAACTCGACGGCCGGGGCAGCCCACACGGCGACAGCGGCAAGCAGACCGGCGGTGAAAACGGAAATTTTCTTCAACATCAGGCGCTTCCTTCGTAAATTATCTTCCACTGGCCGCCTTCGCGCAGCCAGTACTGGCGTTTCTTCATCTGGTTGTTGAGGTTGTTGCTGCGGTAATCCTGATCGAAAGTCACGACGACCACTTCTTCCTTGCCCGGATTGCGGAACACCGAGAGATTGTCGATCTTGAGCTTGATCCATTCCTTGCCGGCATTGACCTGCTTTTTCTGCGCGGCGAATTCGTCAAGGCTCTGCTTGCCAGCCTTGAAGCGCTGCGAATAGTGCTTCAGGTAGCGCTCGGTGTCGCGGCTTTCCCAGTCGGCACGCCAGGCGTCAATCGACTTGTTGAGTTCGCTGCGTTCCCTGGCCCAGTCGTCGAGCGACAGCCATTCGACCGAGTTGCTGATGATGACTGGGGTCAGCCCGACCTGCAGGTTCTTGGCGACGACGTCGAGATCCTGGTTGGTCAGCACGACGCAGCCGTCGGAGGCGCGCGGCGGACGGGCAAAGGTGTCGGAGGGCGTGCCGTGCAGCCAGATGCCGCTGCCGCCACGGCCCTGGCGCTTGTCCCATTCGTTCGGATAATTGAGCGGGAAGGCGCCGTTGCCGTAAAGATCGGCCAGCTTCTGGCGAGGCAGGTTGGCGGTGACGTGATAGACGCCGACCGGAGTTTTCTTGTCGCCCTCGACGAGTTTCTCCGCGCCCAGTTTGCCCTGGGTGACGTAGTAATCGGCCACGAAGCGCGGCTGTCCGCCGTTCTTGAGGTCGTTTTCGTACACGTAGAGGCGCGAACGCTTGGTGTCGACGACGATGGCGAAACGCTGGTCCGGCGGCATCTGCAGCAGGTAGCGCGGGACAAAATCGGCTGGCGGCTTTTCGCGATAGGCGGCGAGGCGGGCGATGGCTTCGGCGCGCAGGTCGGCGACCTTGTCGGCCGGCGCATCGGTCAATGCGCCAAAGGTATCGATGGGTTGCTTGCGGGCGAGCAGCAGATCGCCCTTGATCAGGTTGGCCAGCCGGTAATTCGGGTGCTGATGGAGTAGGCCCTCGGTCAGTTGCAGGGCATTGCCCAGACGATTGGCTTCGATTTCGGCAAAAATGCGCGTCAGCATTTCTTCCGGGCCCGAGTCGGAAACGACCAGTGGCAGAGGCGAATCAGTTCCGGCTTTTTCGGTCGTCGGCCGCGCCAGGGCAATCGCCGAAAGCTCCTTGACGCTTACTTCCTGAGTTGCCGGTTGGTCCTTGAGTCGGGCCGCGGCACCGGCGGCCAAGGCGACCGCCAGTCCCGATAGAACTAATTTACGGCCGAATTTCACCGGGTGTTTTCTTCCTTGATCAGCCACTTGCTACCGCTCCGAACGAAAACGAGCGTCTTGGTCGTCGAGCTGCTCAGGCCGGTGGCCTTGTAATGCTGGCGGAACTTGGCGGTAGCCGTGCTGCCATTGAGGGTAATTTGCGGGGTGTCGAAGGACACCGAGATCTTGCCGCTCTTCCCGGCGATGCGTTGTTCACGTTCCTGTTCCCAGGCTTTGCGGCTCATGCCCTTGGGCGTTTTGAAGCTGTTTGCGTAGGCGCCAAGGTAGGCTCGCATGTCCTTGCGCGACCAAGCGTCAGCCCAGGCGTTCAGTGCTGCGGCGACTTCCTCGCTGCCGGCTGCATCCTTGGCTGGTGCGGGCGTCGGGGCGGCGGCTGGGGCTGGGGCCGGAGCGGCAGCTGGAGCAGCAGCGACGATGGCAACTGGCTTGGCCGCCGGTGCCACCGGGGTTGCCGGGGCCGCAGCGGCGCCTGGCGTCGCGGCAACGATGGTGGCGCTCGGAACAACGGCCGGCTTGGCAGCAACCGGGGCGGCAGCAACTGCCGGCTGCGGCTTGACGTTGCCCTTGCCCGAGGTGGTAATGAGGTCGCGGATAAGGGCCAGCTTGTTTTGCGTGGCCGAGTTGGAGTTGTCGAGTTGTAGGGCTTTGTCATAGGCCTGGCTGGCCAGCTTGGCGTAGACGTCGCCGAGGTTTTCGTAGGCGATGGCATAGGACGGGTGTGTCCTGATGGCCATTTCGAGCGCCGTGCGGGCCTTGTCGTACTGCTTCTGCTGGGCGTAGAGCACGGCCAGGTTGTTGTAGGGTTCGGGCAATTCCGGGTAATCCTCGGAAAGCTTGGTGAATACGCCGATGGCTTCAGCCGGCTTGTTCATCTCGGTATAGATCAGCCCCTTGAGGAAGCGGCCTTGGGCGTCCTTGGGACGGCTGCTCAGGTAGGCGTCGACTTTGTCGAGCGCCTGCGGGTACTGGCCCTGCTTGATCAGGCGCTGGACTTCCGGGAGGTTGTCGGCAAATGCCGGTACGGCAAAGCCGATGGCCAGGCCAATTGCCATTGCACGCAACGTCTTGAGCTGCTTAAAACGGGGCTGGAGC
>PHCH01000084.1 GCA_002840785.1 Betaproteobacteria bacterium HGW-Betaproteobacteria-4
ATCTGGTGCCGCTACCTGTGCCCGGCCTCCGGCGTTTTCGCCGTGCTGGCCAAGATCGCCCCGCTCCACTACAAGGTCGACCGCGACGCCTGGGACAAGTACCAGGGCGACTTCGAGCCGGTCAATTGCGCCCCGCTGCTCGACGTCCGCCGCATGACCAGCGCCTCCGAATGCCATAGCTGCGGCCGCTGCGCCGGCCAGCGCGATGCCGTCACCTATTCCGCCCGCTCGCCGTTCAGTGAAATCCTCGACTTCAACAACCCGGCCCGCACGCCCGACGCGCTGACGCTCGTCTACGGCGTCCTCGGCGTCGCCACTGCCGCCTTCCAATGGACGCTCAGCCCCTGGCTGCTCAGCGCCAAACTGGCCGCCGCCGAATGGCTGGTCGACCACAACCACTTCGCCCTGCTCGACAACGACGTGCCATGGTGGCTGCTCACCCACTACCCGGAAGCCAGCGACCTGTTCACCTGGCTCGACGGTGCGCTCATCCTCGCCTACCTGCTCGGCGGCGGCTTCCTCCTCGGCAGCCTGCTCCTGATCGGCCCGGCCCTCGCCGCCCGCGTCCTCAAAACCGAACACCTGAGCTGGCAACGCTTCACCCTGGCTTTAACTCCGCTCGCCGCCGCCAGCGTCATCCTTGGCCTGTCGATGCTCACCGTCACCCATTTGAAAGCCGAACACCTGTGGCTCGGCTGGCTGCCGTACTTCCGCATCGGCCTGCTCACCGCCGGCTGCCTCGGCAGCCTGTGGCTGGCTTTGCAGCTAATCCTACGGTCAACCGGAAAAATCGGCCAAAAATGGAATGCCGGGGTCGCCATGCTGTGGCCGGTCGGGCTCATGGCGACGGTTTGGACGCTGGTTTTCTTTGTTTGGTAATTCACGGTCGAGCCAAATTAGCAAAACTTGCCCCTACTTTTGAATGGCATAATCGGCCGAATACAAAAGCATAAGGGGACGGTCTTGGCTGCGCTGATACCGGCAATCGGCACCTGCGTGTCGAACATGACAGGCGGCGAGCGGCGCTTTGCATACCGCCTCGAACAGAAGCTCGAAGACGACTGGCTGCTCTGGTACGACGTGCCGCTCGGCCCGCGCAACGTGCATCCCGATTTCGTCGTCTTCAACCCGCGCCGCGGCTTGCTGGTGCTGGAAGTCAAGGACTGGAAGCTCGACACCATCCAGGACATCGACCGCACGAGCGCCAGCATCCTCACCAGCACCGGCCTCAAGCGCGTCGCCAACCCGCTCGAACAAGCCCGGCAATACGCCCACGAAGTCAGCAATCTGCTGCAACGCGACCCGCAACTCACCATCAACAGCGGCCGCCTGCAGGGCACGCTGCTCTTCCCATGGAGCTACGGCGTCGTGCTCGCCAACATCAGCCGCAAGCAATTCGACAGCACCAACCTCGGCGAAGTCGTCGAAAGCCACCGTGTCATCTGTCAGGACGAAATGACCGAAAGCGTCGATGCCGAAGCCTTCCAGGAACGGCTCTGGGGCATGCTGCCGTTTTCCCGCAGCGTGCCGCTCGCCCTGCCCCAGATCGACCGCATCCGCTGGCACCTCTTCCCCGAAATCCGCATCGCCGCACCACCGCAAAACGGCCTGTTTGATGACCAGGAACCGGAAATCCCCGACATCGTCCGCGTCATGGACCTGCAGCAGGAACAACTCGCCCGCAGCCTCGGCGAAGGCCACCGCGTCATCCACGGCGTCGCCGGCAGCGGCAAGACGCTGATCCTCGGCTACCGCGCCGAACACCTCGCCAAAGTCTGTGCCCGGCCGATCCTAATCCTCTGCTACAACCGCACGCTGGCCAAACGCCTGAGCCGCACCATGGCCGCCAAGGGGCTGGCCGACAAGGTGCACGTCCACACCTTCCATCAATGGTGCCGCGCCCAACTCGTCGCCTACAACGCCGGCCTGCCGGAAAACGGCAAGGACAGCGATGCCTACGCCGGCGAACTGGTCGACCGCATCATCCGCGCCGTAGACGCCAACATCATCCCGGCCGGCCAGTACGACGCTGTGCTCATCGACGAAGGCCACGACTTCCAGCCCGAATGGCTCAAGCTCGTCGCCCAGATGGTCAACCCGAGCACCAATTCGCTGCTCGTCCTCTACGACGACGCCCAATCCATCTACGGCCGCGAAAAGCGCGGCAAACTCAGCTTCAAAAGCCTCGGCATCCAGGCCCAGGGCCGCACCACCATCCTCAAGATCAACTACCGCAACACCCAGGAAGTGCTTGAACTAGCCAGCGGCATCGCCCGCGAACTCCTCAAACCCAGCGCCTCGGACGAAGACGGCGTCCCGCTAGTCGCCCCCATCAGCGCCGGCCGCCACGGCCCGAAACCCCTGTTAATCAAGCTCCCGAGCATTCAGGAAGAAGCCGACTACATCGCCAAACACCTCAAGGAAGCCCACAAGACCGGCACCCCGTGGAGCGACATGGCCGTCATCTACCGCGACTACGGCATCGGCAAACCGGTACTCGCCACGCTAAGAAAAGCCGGCATCCCGGTGACCTACCAGGACGACATCACCTTTGCGGATAAGGAAGACACCGTGAAGTTTCTGACCATGCATAGCTGCAAGGGGCTGGAGTTTCCGCTGGTGGCGATACCAGGGGCGGGTCGGGCGGTAGATGAAGGGCGGAAGGATGAGGAAGCGCGGTTGTTGTATGTGGCGATGACGCGGGCGACCAAGGAGTTGGTAGTGGTTGGGGAAAAACTCTCAACCTAACTAGATCGAGATAACTTTAGAATTACTGGCAAAAATATGCCACGGCCCACAAAATGAGTCGGTAGAGGCCATGAGCCAGGAGTACTGAGAAATGCAAATTGAATCTATCCGTTTAAAAAATTTCCGTGCTTTCAAGGATGTAACCTTAAAGAACATACCCCGTTTCTGTGTTTTGGTAGGCGCTAACGGGACCGGAAAAAGCACTCTATTCTCCGTGTTCGCCTTTCTACGCGATGCGATGACCACTAATGTAACGGCAGCGTTAGGTCGGTTGGGTGGCAGTCGTGGACTCGCAGAGGTACGTAGCCGCGGCACGAAAGGGCCATTGGAAATTGAGATAAAGCTACGGACAACGCTGTCGGAGGGGCGGTCTCGATTGATCACCTATGTGTTGCACATTGATGAAATGGATGGTCGGCCCGCGGTAGTGAGAGAAATTTTGCAGTATCGCCGTGGTAGTGGTGGTAAGCCATGGCGTTTCCTGGATTTTTCTAATGGCATTGGCGAGGCTGTAACTAACGAGCTCGATTCCGTTGCTGACGAAAAAGACCTTAAACGCGAGCAACAAACGCTGAAAAGTCCAGATATCTTGGCGATTAAGGGATTAGCTCAGTTTGAACGTTTTCCAGCCGTAGTCGCTTTAGGCAACCTCATCGAAAACTGGCACTTGTCCGACTTTCACATCAGTCGTGCGCGACCAGAAGCTGAAGCCGGTTACGCCGAACACCTGTCACGCGAGGGCGAAAACCTCTCGCTGGTAGTGGAATACCTGCATCGGCATCACCCGACGGTCTTTCAAGACATTCTTGATCGTTTACAGCGCCGCGTGCCAGGCGTTACTCAAGTAGAGGCAAAAACAACCGAAGAAGGACGTGTTTTGTTGAAGTTTCAGGATGGCGCCTTTGAAGACCCTTTTCTTGCACGCTACGTGTCAGATGGGACGATCAAGATGCTCGCCTATTTGGTACTGCTATACGACCCAACCCCGCATCCTCTGCTATGCGTTGAGGAGCCTGAAAACCAACTTTATCCTTCATTGCTTTGGGATTTGGCCGAGGAGTTCCGGGCATACGCAGAACGTGGGGGGCAAGTTTTTGTTACAACCCACTCTCCGGATTTTCTAAATGCAGTTGGACTTGAAGAGGTGTTCTGGTTAGTCAAGGAAGATGGCTATACCAACGTCCACAGGGCGACGGACGACGAGCAACTCCGCGCTTACATGGCAGAAGGCGACCAGATGGGATATTTGTGGAAGCAAGGCTTGTTCCTCGGTGCAAATCCATGATTGAGCATTTGGTTTTCTTTCTTGAAGAGCCATCTGCTGAGGACTTCCTGAAAGGATTGCTGCCAGCAATCCTACCGATCAAGATCACGCCCCATTTCATCGTTTTTGAAGGCAAGCAGGATTTGGAAAAACAACTGACTCGCCGTATGCGAGGCTGGCTAAGGCCAAATTCCCGATTTATCGTTATGCGCGATCAGGATAGTGGGGATTGCGCAGTAATCAAGAATCGCTTGATTGCTCTTTGTGCCGAAGCAGGAAAACCGGAAGCGATAGTACGGATTGCATGCAGAGAGTTGGAAAGCTTTTTCGTTGGAGACTGGCAAGCGATTGCCGACGCATTTGGTAAACCATCTCTTGCTGCTCATGACAGAACGGCAAAATATCGCATTCCCGATGAACTCGGGAGTCCGTCAGTTGAAATCAAAAAAATTATTCCTGACTATCAAAAACGAGATGGCGCACGCCGGATAACACCTCATTTGCGACCAGAACGCAATCGTTCGAATAGTTTTCAGGTTTTGTATAGAACACTTTGTCAGGCAGTCGATTAGCGCTTCAAAATTCGATTGCGGCGCATGTCCCTGCGAGGATCAGATCCCTAATCAAAGAGGGCTGAACAAAACAAAATGGGTCAGAGACAATTCGTTTTCTAGCCCTTCCAAATTTAGCCGTTTTTCCGGTTGACCGTGAAAAAGCCAACGGGGCCAAGGTTAAATTAAATGCAGCAACCATCTTCTAATTCGCGTCCGCTTGGTCAGACCTCTATATATGAACCCTATTATTATTTGTAACTTCATTATTGTGAGAATAACGTAATGAACCCGAAATCGATCATTATTAACACTGCCGTATTATTTATCAGCCTGGCTTTAGTTGGTTGTGCGGAAAATGGCGTGCAAACAGCCGAAAGACAAGCCAACAATGCACGAAAAACCACGCCCATTGAAGTGCATATTAATGTGCCGTTTAGCGCTTCAGATGCTAAAGCCGCTCTAGCAAAAGGCGATTACAGTGTTTCAGGCGTTTTGTATCACAGGCTTACAGTTTCTGGCAGGGAAGATAATAGCTGGCCGCAATCACCAAGCGTTCAAAACGTACCACTTAGAGGCCAGACTGTTTTTTTACACCCGGAAAGTGCCCAGATCGTAGAGCTTGAGAAGCTTTTTAAGCAGCATCAAAAGGTTATGGAAAACTGGTACACCGGTTCACGAGGCATGTTTAATCAGCAGCCACAGACAAAACAATTCATTTTGTCTCCAGATGCGCGATATTACGCGGTCAAGACGACTACAGATCAATTTGGCCGCTATCGCTTCACTCATTTGAAACCGGGCCGCTACTTGGTGACATCATCAGCCTGGCAATCCGGGACTTATAACAAATCAGTTTACGCGGGAAGCTCAGAAGTTTCTGATGGTACGGGTATTTTTGGTCAGCGTGCGACGATTGACCATACAAAATTGGCGCCAGTCAACTACAAAACCTATCTTGCTTATATTGAGTTAGTGAGCGCCAGCAAAGACGGTGCGCCTATTGATTCAAGAATGCGAGTGGACTACAACAGAATGAGCATCGAATACGATTAGTGATTTGCACAAATATGCAATAGGGGTCAGAGTGAATTAGTTTTTCTGACTCCTACGGTCAACCGGGTTTACTACGCGAAGCGTAAAAAACAGCCAAAAACAAAATCGGCCGGGCATGTCCCGGCTTTTTTGCGCATAAAAATCAGGCTCTGCTTCCATTTTTCCCGCCGAGCGTTTGGGCCAGCCGGCTTCGGAGTACCGCTCTTGCCGGTCACTCGGCAAAAAACACCAGCATTGCCGCGAACGAGGCGCCGGCGTTCAGGTCTACGAGGGGTCGGGGTCATTGTGCGCGGTGCATCGTGCTGCTTCGCGGTTCCTTGTGCGGCAGGTGGTCCCGGCCGTGTGGTCCGGTTTTGCGCCGCTATGAGCCAAGGGACTGCGGCAGATGGGTGTGGTTTTTGCTGGTAGTTGGGCGTGAAGCAGGACGAGGGTTCTTGGCCCTCGACAATGGTTGGAGGCGATATGTCGGTCAATGGCATTAACGGTAACGGTTTCGATATTTCGAAACTCCTGGGCGGCAAGGCGACTGCACCGGCGGCGGGTTCGGCTGAGGCGACGGATTTCCTGTCATCGCTGAAGTTGCAGATTGCCAATGTCGAATCGCAGACGGTTGGCTTGCTGGTCTCGTCGGCGCAGGCTTCGGGCAAGGTGTCGGGCGCGGCGAATTTTGCCGACATTCTCGGTGCCGGCAAAACGGCTGGCACATCCTCTCTGGACGCCCTGCTGGGCAGTGCCGCTGGCGTGGGTGGCACGAATGGCGTGTCGGCCGCGGGGCGCAACTTGGCGCTGTTTGACCCGGAGTCGGCCTACAGGATGATGACGGACATCAACCGCTTTGCCGTCAATTTCAAGGCCGAGGCGTCTGAAATGAGCGACATGAAATCCTACGTGGCTACGCTGCAGCAGGAGGCGGTGAAGCTGGGCAGCACGGCGGAGTCGACCAGCAACGATGAAATCCGCGGCCGCTTGCAGGCTTTTGCCAATGCCTACAATGGCTGGATGCAGCGTTTCGGCAGCGAGTTGCAGGATGGCGGGATGCTGGCGGGCACGCAGGCGGCCAAGGTGTCGCAGTACGAACTGGAGCAGAGCATCGCCAACCCATTCAATGGCGCGATGAACGGCGTGCATGGCATGGCTGATCTTGGCCTGAGCATTGACCCGGTGACCAAGCTGGCGACGGTGGATAACGCCCGGCTGGATGGGATGCTGGCCGGCAACAAGACGGCGGCAATCGGCGCGCTGCACGAATTCACCACCAATTTCGCCAAGTCGGCTGAGCTGTTGAACTCGGCCGGTAACTTCATAACCAACCGGCTGGACAATCTGACGCGCGCGATCAGCTACATCGATTCCAACATGACGTCCTTGCAGGCCGAATTCGGCCTCGGTGACCCGGCGACACCGACCGGGCAGGTGGCCAAGGCCCTGGCCAATTACAACGCGGCTCACGGCATCGGATGAGTCAGTGCCCTTGGGGTCACAGTGAATTGGCTTTTCCAACCCCTACGGTCAACCGGGAAAATTGGTCAAAAATGAAATGGCGGGCCGCGATGCCTGGAGCCCAGCGAAAAGCTGGCCCGGCACATATCTTCACGTTGCTCGCGCCAGCAATCTCTTAGACTCGACGTGCGGCGCGCTGTGTGAGGCACAGACGCCATTTGATCGATCCATGATTCAAGAGGAATTCGCCATGGGCATTATCTGGTTTCTTATCGTCGGTCTCATCGCCGGCTGGCTCGCTGGTGTTCTCGTCAAGGGCGGCGGTTTCGGCCTGATCGGCGACATGGTTGTTGGCGTCATCGGTGCCTTTGTCGGCGGCTTCCTGTTCAGCAACCTGGGCGTATCGGCCGGGGGTGGCCTGATCGGCAGCATCGTCGTGGCGACCATCGGCGCGGTGGTTCTGCTCTTTGTCATCCGCCTGATCAAGAAGGCGTAGCGACGAGTCAGCAAGGGAAAGGGCAAAGACGTTTCGTTTTTGTCCTTTCCAATTCGGTTGGCTTTCCGAGCGGCCAATCCGTCCCGCCACCGGCCACGCAGGGTTGGCGCATTGAAGATGCTTGGCTTCGTAGTATTGCGCCTTTCTCCCGCCAAGCATTCTTGCGAATGTGTTTCTCAATATGGACAAAATGGCGTTTTTGTCTGCAATGAGAAACACCATGCCCGCAAATTCGCCCGAATACACTGCAATCGTCGCCGGGTAGCTTGCCACTCTCGACCGCCGCGACAAGCGTGCTTGCGCTCTGCCTGGCCCCCGATTCGCCACGGGATTGAAATTCACCTATACAAAATTGATTCAACCAGCGATAATCCGGTCTCCCTTGGATGCATAGCATCCGACCGAAACTTATTGATTCGGGTGGAGGAGACAAACCATCTGAAAGCCCGCGTTAGACGGGCTTCTTTTTTGTCCATACGAATCGTGCCAAGGCACACCTGTTCTCCCTGGGGTCATTGATCCGGACAAAAAAATGCCCGCTTTTGGCGGGCATAAATCCATTTCTTGGAGGAGATGGAGGAGACAGGCGCTATTGTCTCCATAATTTTGCTGCAACGCAACAAATATTATGTGTCGTTTTTGAAACGCCGTGCCGGGCTGCCTTTCCGACGGCTGGACGCTCGTTGCGAAGGGGCTTGCCGACCTTCCACGGTCAACCGGAAATTCTGGCCAAAATCGAAATCCGGGCTGGCCGGATTTGCATGCTGACTGACTGCTCAGACAATGGTGCCGGCGCTTGCCATCGCCTAGGATGGCGCTTTCCAAAAACGAGGGAGACAGCATGCAGGCCTTTCAGGATTATTACCCGGAGAACCTCGCCCACTGCTACGGCTGCGGCCGCGAGAACGCGCAGGGGCACCAGATCAAGATCGTTTATGGCGGCCTGCTGGCTTCGCTGATCGATTGCCACGGCACGGGGACGGCCGCCGCCGCGATGTATCGCGCCGAGAATCGCAGCATGGACAGCCTGCCGCCGTTCCGCTTCGTGACCGGCTCGCTGCAGGTCAGTTACCTGAAGCCGACGCCGCTCGGCCCGCAATTGGAGATTCGCGGCAAGGTCAAGGAGATCAAGGGCCGCAAGGTGGTGGTCGAGGCGACGGTTTATGCCGATGGCGAGGCCACGGCGCGCGGCGAAGTGGTGGCGCTGCAGATGCCGGATACCTTCGTCGCCAGGTAAGCGCTGCGGGCAGCTTCGCTGCATCGGTCCGGAAATGGCCTGTATGCCGGCGGAGCTGACTACCGGCACAAGCGACGACTATTTTTACGACCCGAAATTTGAATGAATTCATAGGCAAATCCGCAACCAACGAAACCCATACTGGTTGATGCAAGTCAAATATTCGATACGCATATGAGTTAGTTTCGGTTCCTCAGGCACGTCTGGAGGAATCGATCATGTCTCGTTTTTCGCTGCGCACCCAGCTCTGGTTACTGTCGCTAGCCTTGGTCAGCGGCTTTGTCATCTTCGGCCTGGTCACCTGGAAAACGCTGGAACAATCGCGTGTCGGCGGGCCGGCCTACCAAAAAATCATCCTGCAGAAGGATTTGGTAGCCGACATTCTGCCGCCGCCCAACTACATCATCGAGTCGTACCTGACTGTCCTGCTGCTGGCCGACCCGGAACGGACCAGCGAGCGAGATGTTCTGATCAAGAAGCTGGGCGAATTGCGCAACGATTATCAGGCCCGCCACACTTTCTGGTTGCAGCAAACCCTGCCGTCCCCCCTGAAGAAAACCTTCCTCGACGATGCGGACAGGCCAGCCCGGGCTTTCTTCGAGTTGGTGGACAAGGCGTTTCTGCCTGAGGTCACGAGCAACCGAATGGATGCCGCCGCGGCGACGCTAAAAAAACTCGAGCAGTTGTATCAGCAACACCGCACGGCGATTGATGAAACGGTCAAACTGGCCACCGCCGAGCAGGCAGCCACCGAGGAAAGCACGGCGGATTCGGTCCTTGGCAACAGTCTGACGCTCGTTGCCGTATTCATCCTTTCCTGCCTGGCGACCCTGGCCGTCAATTTCGTTTTTGGCAGGTCGCTGCGCACCGGGATCGAGCAGGCTCGCCAGGCGCTCGCCGAGGTCGGCAAGGGCAACCTGCATTTTTCGATCGACACCGACCGGGCCGACGAATTGGGTGATCTGCTGCACTCGACAGATGCCACCATTCGCCAACTGAAACAGACCATCGCCAACATTCTGGCGGCGGCAGAAAGTGTCAGCCACTCGGCCTCTCATCTTTCATCGAACATTGTCGAGCTTGCCAGTTCAACCGAGATCCAGAGCAGCGCGATCACCTCCGTCGCCGCCACGGTGGAGGAAATGAGCTCCGGGATTTCGCAGATGGCCGATGTTTCGGCCACCTCGCGTGGCCGCGCATCCAGCGCTGGGGCCGCTTGCGACAGCGGTAGCGGCGAAATTGAAACGACGGTCACCGTCGTCGAAAAGCTGGCGGTCGACGTGCGCAACACCGCAGAATCGATCAATGCCCTCGGCGCCAGCTCGCTCGAAATTTCGACCATCGTCGGCGCCATCCGCGACATTGCCGACCAGACCAATCTGCTTGCCCTCAATGCGGCCATTGAGGCGGCACGGGCCGGCGAACAGGGCCGGGGCTTTGCCGTCGTCGCCGACGAGGTGCGCAAACTGGCCGAACGGACTGCGAAATCCACCGACCAGATCGGCGCCATGATTACCCAGATCCAGCACGGCATCGATCAGGCGGTTGCCGGCATGAGCGAGGGATCCGAATGGGCGCGGACGAGTATCGAGGTCGTTCAGCGGGCGCGCCACAGCATGGGTGAGATTGCCAGCGAAACGAGCACCCTGATGCGCGACATCGATGAAATTGCTACCGCACTGGAAATCCAGCACGGCGGCAGCCTGACCATCTCCAGCGAAATCGAGAAAATCGCCGCTGCCTCGGAAAGCAATAGTGCGGCGACTCGCGAAGTCGCCGAAACGGCACATGAAATGACGACGACAGCCCATCAGCTCCGCGAGACGGTTGCCTTCTTCCGCTGCTGATCGCCGCCCTTCAGAGGCGTAGAGGCGCGCCGGGGCTTTCTCCGCCCCCGCCCTTCTGCGAGAATCGCCGCTTTCCCGCTTACTGCCCAGCCATGATCCAAGGTCAATTCCGTTCGTCCATCCTGCAGGTGCCGGCCGAGGTCACGGCGCTCAAGTTCCGCGGCTATCTGCGTCGGGAAATCGAGGCGGTGCAGGCGACGGCGCAGAGCGAGGAGGACATCATCGTGGTCCGCGTTTTCGTGCTCGAGAAGGTGTTGTTCGGGCTGGGCGCGCGCAAGGTGGACAGCATCGTCCAGGGCGTCGTCGGCCGGTGCCCGAACATTCAGCGCATCGAACTCGAGGCGCTGCTTCGGCCGCTGACGGCGGACGAAATGCAGGAAGCGGCGGCCGATGCCCAGGCCACGCTGCAGGCGCTGAGCGACCGGGTCATGGCGTCGGGCGGCAAGCTCGGGCCGGACCGCCAGGCCGGCTGATCAGCGCAAACGCATGTTGAGTTCGTCGATGACGGCCGACCAGTCGGCGTCTTCGATAATTTCCTCCTTGAGAAAGGCGCGCTGCGCATCGCTCCAGAAGGGCGCCCGGTAGAGCGGGATTTCGTTCTCGAGCGGGCGGTGGGCGGCGATGAAGCTCTCGACGCCGGCCTCTTCGCTGGGCAATCCGAGCTGGGCGAAGAGGTTGCTCATGGTGTGCAGTTGGGCTTGCATGGAAGACTCCTTTTTGGCGCCGGGTTTTCGGTTCGATGAGCTGGGTCAGAAACAGTTCCGTTGAACCGAAGTTGTCGGAAATGCCGCCGCGCGATGTCGCAAATCCGGCAACGCCTTCGCGCCGGATAATTTATTCTTTTTAAATCAACAGCCTGAAATTGGGCATCGCTCTTGCATGAGCACCTGAATGCATGCTCACGCCCACCACGCCAGACCCGATTTCGCCGAAGCGGCGCAGAATGCGCTGCTCGACGGCTTCACCTTGCGCGAGCTGGCCAAGGGTTATCTGCTGTCGACGCCGGAATGCCCGCGCAACCAGGTGCTGATGGTGCAGTCCGGCCGTTTGCGCGTTTATCTGGCCGGCGACAACCGGGAACTCAACCTGAGTTTTCTCGAAGCCGGCGACATCTACACGACCCACACGCCGACCTATGTCGAAGCCGTTGTCCCGTCCAGCATCTGGCTCATCGAAACGCCGGTCTTCGCCCGCAAGCTGGCCACCGATCCGTCAGTCACGCCGGTCATGATGCGCGTCATGGGCCGCCTGCTGAGCAATGCCGTGGGGCTCATCGAAGACCTCGCCTTTCGCGAAGTGCCGGCCCGGCTGGCCCGATTTTTATGGCAACTGGCCGAACGGCGCGGCCATCGACTGGAGCATGGCTGGCTGGTGCCGCTCGATTTCAGCATGCAGGACATCGCCAGCCTGCTCGGCACGACGCGGCAGAGCGTTTCTTCGCTGATCAACCAGTGGGAGCGCGAGGGCATCCTGCAGCGCCAGAGCCGGCGCAGCCTGCTCGTGCCGTCGCTTGACGCCCTCAAGGCGCGCAGCGCTCCCCTGCCCTGAAGCCAAACGTCGGCTGGCCGACGGACAGCGGGCGACCCGGCCGGCTAAAGTCGCTCCCGACCACTTTCAGGGAGAACGCCATGTCTCAACACTGCGCCTGTCGCCAGGCCGACCGCTACGTGAGCTTTCAGGACATCGACTGCGCCGGCAATGCGCGCCGGCTCATGGACCATCTCGACCGCCAACTGGCCCAGCCCGGCCGCAACAACGCCTTCTGGGAATACTTTGCCAAGAAGCGCGCCGGCAGCGCCCTGGCCAAGCCCGACGACCTGTTCCTGATCCATTCCAACATCAACCAGTTTCGCGAATTTTTCGAACACTGGGACGATGGCGAAGCGCTCGCCCTCCTGCTCCAGATCGAGGAAGAGTGCTGCTGAGCGGAATGCTACGGTCAACCGGAAAAAACGCCCAAAATCAAAATGGCGGCCGGCGCCGGTTCAGCAGCGGAAACACACTTCGTCGCCGGAAGTGACGTCCCGATAGGTAATCGTCGCCGTCTTGAAATTGAGGTCGACGAGCAGGTTGCAGAAATACGCGTCGAGGCGCCAGCCCATGGCGACGCAACTGCGATTGCTCGATTGCAGTTCGAAACGCCCGGCGAAGGCCGGGTACTCGTTGCGAAAGCGCATGAGGCTCAGCAAGCGCCGGACCACCGGCTTTTCCAGCGCTTCGTCGGCTTCGGCCAGGGTGTAGAAATGGCGGTTGATGTCGCGCGACTCGCCGGTGCTTTCCATGAGCTCGATGTCGTTGCTGCCGGCCAGCAGGCCGACGTAGTAGACCTGCGGGATGCCGGGGGTAAAGAACTGGATGGCGCGGGCGCACAGATAGGCGTCGTCGTTTTGCTTGAGGGCGTCGTAAAAGGTGCAGGTCAGCTGGTAGATGGCGCCGACGCTGTGCACGTTGGCGGCTGAACGACGCAGGATGGGATCGCCACCGCGGATGGAGACGTTTTCGACCAGCTCGCGGATTTTTGCCTCGGGCAGCAGATCCTCAACATCGGGAATGCAGATCCCGTCGTGCGTATCGAGCACCGTGACCTGCCGTTGCGGACACATGCGCAGCCAGCTCTTGATATGCCGGCTGTCGGCGTCGAGCAGGGCAAAAAGAACCAGCGGCGGCAGGGCGAAGGCATAGGGCAACATGCCTTCGCGGGCGATGGCGAACTGGTAGCTCGGGTGGTCATGGACCTCGGGCAGGATGTCGGCGCCGTATTCCCGCGCCGTATCGCGAAACCAGTTGAGAATGCCGTACACCTCGGGTTCGACGAGAAAACAGCTGCTGCCCAGGCGCTTGGTGGTGTACCCGAAGGCATCGAGGCGAAACAGCTTGACGCCATGCCGGCTCAGGCTTTCGATGTAATGCCGCATGAGATCGTAAGTCTGCTGCGACGCGTAGTTGAAATCGATCTGGTGCTCGGTGAAAGTGCACCAGACACGGCTGCGGTCGCCATTGGCGCAGACGACTTCGCGAAACGGCTCCTTCTCCTTGCGGATGTGGATGCGCTCGAGATCGTCGGGAGTCGGCTCGCCGAGGCGCTGGAGATGCACGAACAGGTCGGCATGGGGCGAGGCAAAGCCGTTCTGCTCGAAATCGCGGAATTCCGGCGACGCGTCGGAAATATGATTGAGGATCAGATCGGCACACAAATCGAAGCGGCGGCCGATCCGCTCGACATCGGCCCAACCGCCAAAGGCCGGATCGACCTCGAGATGGGTCAGCGGCGAGAAACCGCCGTCACCGTTCGACGGATACATCGGCAGCAAATGCACGCCACCGATCGCGTCGCCCAGGCGGCTTTCGAGAAACCCGGCGAGATCGGCCAGATCGATACCGATCCGGTTCGGGTAGCAAATCAACTGGACCTGGTTCTTGAGCGGCATCGCGATCCTTTCGGGTGAATTCAATCGCCGGCCTTTCATTCTCGAGCGATTCTCCCGCGCCCGTCAAAGGTTTTGGCCCACCGCTCAGCCCTTGCCCTCCACCGGGAGCGTTTCCAGCCCGCGCTTGAGCCGCCATTCCTTGACCATGGCGTAGAGCGCCGGGATCACGCCGAGGGTCAGGATGGTCGAGGAAATCATGCCGCCGACCATCGGCGCCGCGATGCGGCTCATCACCTCGGAACCGGTGCCGGTGCTCCACATGATGGGCAGCAGGCCGGCCATGATCGCCACCACGGTCATCATCTTCGGACGCACCCGTTCGACGGCGCCTTCCATGATCGCGTGGTAGAGGTCGAGCGTCGTCGGGACTTTGTTTTCGCGCTGTCGGGTAGCGCACAGCTCACGCCAGGCCTGGTCGAGATAGATCAGCATGACCACCCCGGTCTCGGCGGCGACCCCGGCCAGGGCGATGAAGCCGACGGCGACGGCGACGCTCATGTTGTAGCCGAGCCACCACATCAGCCAGATGCCACCGACCAGCGCAAAGGGGACCGAGAGCATGACGATCAGCGTTTCGGTCAGGCGCCGGAAGTTCAGGTAGAGCAGCACGAAAATGATCACCAGGGTGAACGGCACGACCACCGCCAGCTTGGCCTTGGCGCGCTCCATGTACTCGAACTGGCCGGACCAGGTGGCGTAGTAGCCGGGCGGGAAAACGACCTTGTCGCTGACCGCTTTCTGCGCCTCCTTGACGTAGGAACCGACGTCGCGGTCGCGGATATCCACGAATACATAGGCGGCGAGCAGCGAATTTTCGGTCTTGATGCCGGGTGGACCGTTGCGCAGTTCGACCTTGGCCAACTGGCCGAGCGGAATCATGCCCAGGCGGCTCGGAATGAATACTTCGTTGGCGATGCTTTGCGGATCTTCACGCAGGGCGCGCGGGTAGCGCACGGCAATGTTGTAGCGCTCCAGCCCTTCGACGGCGGTGGTCACCGGGGCGCCGCCGAGGGCGGTGCCGACCACCTGCTGGAAATCGCCGACGGTGATGCCGTAGCGGGCCAGTTGCTCGCGGCGCGGGGTGATGTCGAGGTAATAGCCGCCGGTCACCCGTTCGGCGTAGGCGCTCGACGTGCCCGGCACCGTTTTCACGGCCTGCTCGATCTGCCGGGCCAGTTTCTCGATCTCGCCGAGATCCTTGCCGAACACCTTGACCCCGACCGGCGTGCGGATGCCGGTCGACAGCATGTCGATGCGCGCCTTGATCGGCATGGTCCACGAGTTGGCGACGCCGGGGAACTTGAGCGCCGCGTCCATCTCGGCGACCAGCTTGTCGACCGTCATGCCCGGCCGCCATTCCTTTTCCGGCTTGAGGTTGATGACCGTCTCGAACATTTCCATCGGCGCCGGGTCGGTCGCCGTCGCGGCGCGACCGGCCTTGCCATAGACCGATTCGACCTCGGGGAAGGTCTTGATGATGCGGTCGGTGGTCTGCAACAGCCGCCCGGCTTCGGTCACCGACATGCCGGGCAAGGACGCCGGCATGTAGAACAGCGAACCTTCGTTGAGGGTCGGCATGAACTCCGAGCCGATCTGGCGGGCCGGAATGATCGTGACCAGCATCGAAACCAGCGCCAGGACCAAGGTCAGCGGCTTGTGGCGCATCACCCACTGGATGATCGGCCGGTAGGCCCAGATCAGGAAACGATTCACCGGATTTTTCTGCTCCGGCATGATGCGCCCGCGAATGAAGAACATCATGAGCACCGGCACCAGCGTCACCGAAAGCAGCGCCGCGCCGGCCATGGCGAAGGTCTTGGTGAAGGCGAGCGGGCTGAACAGCCGGCCTTCCTGGCCTTCGAGCGTGAATACCGGCAGAAAGGAGACGGTGATGATGAGCAGCGAGAAGAACAGGGCCGGGCCGACTTCCTTGCAGGCCTTGATCATGGCGTCGGCGCGCGCTCTCCTTCCCTCCCCTTCAAGGGGAGGGCTAGGGTGGGGATGGGTTTGTACTCCGTTCTCACCCATCCCCCTCCCGGCCTCCCCCTTGAAGGGGGAGGAGTGAAGGCGTTCCAGATGCTTGTGGGCGTTTTCGATCATCACGATGGCGGCGTCGACCATGGCCCCGATGGCAATCGCGATGCCGCCCAGGCTCATGATGTTGCTGCCCATGCCCAGCGAGCGCATGGCGATGAAGGCGATGAGGATGCCGATCGGCAGGGTCAGGATGGCGACCAGGGCGCTGCGCACGTGCATCAGGAAAATGACGCAGACGGCGGCAACGATCAGGCTTTCCTCGACCAGCGTCCATTTCAGATTGGCGATGGCGCGCTCGATCAGGGTCGAACGGTCATAGACGGCGACGATTTCCGTGCCGCTCGGCAGGCCGGATTTCAGTTCCGCGATCTTGACCTTGACGTTGGCGATGACGTCCAGCGCGTTCTGGCCGAAGCGGGCCATGACGATGCCCGAGACCACCTCGCCGTCGCCGTTCAGCTCGGTAATGCCGCGTCGGCTGGCCGGCACCAGCTCGACCCGGGCGACATCGCGGACCAGCACCGGCGTGCCGCCGTCGCTTTTGAGGACGAGCGTTTCGATGTCCTCGATGCCCTTCAGGTAGCCGAGGCCGCGCACCATGAATTCCTTCTCGGCCAATTCGACGACCCGGCCGCCGACATCGCGGTTCGATTCGCGGATGACCTGGGTCAGGCGATTCAGCGGAATGCCGTAGGTGGCCAGGCGGTGCGGATCGACCGTCACCTGGTATTCCTTGACGAAGCCGCCGACGCTGGCCACTTCGGCGACGCCGCCGGCCTTGGTCAATTGGTAGCGGACGTACCAGTCCTGGACGCTGCGCAAATCGGCCAGCGACTGGTCCTTGCCGGTCAGGGCGTACTGGAAGACCCAGCCGACGCCGGTGGCGTCCGGCCCGAGTTGCGGACTGACCCCGGCCGGCAGGTTGCCCTGGGCCGAACTGAGATATTCCAGGACGCGCGAACGCGCCCAGTAGATGTCGGTGCCGTCCTCGAAAATGACATAGACGTAGGAGGCGCCGAACATCGAAAAGCCGCGCACGACCTTGGCCTTGGGCACGGCGAGCATGGCCGTGGTCAGCGGATAGGTGACCTGATCCTCGACCACCTGCGGCGCCTGGCCGACATAGGGCGTGTAGACGATGACCTGGACGTCGGACAGATCGGGCAGCGCATCGAGCGGCGTGTGCTTGACCGCGTAGATGCCGCCGGCGACCAGGCCGAGGCTGGCGAGCAGGACGATGAAGACATTGCGGGCCGACCATTCGATCAGTTTGCCGAGCATCTCAATGCCCTTCGTGGCCGGCGGCCGGCATTGGCTCGAAGCCGGTGATGACGAACTCGCCATTGCCCCGATCCTCGAAACTGAAGCGCACCGCCTGGCCGGGCAGCAGGCCCTTGGCCAGGGCCGGCGCGGCGAGGCCGAAATCCATGGTCATCGCCGGCCATTGCAGGGCGGGAATCGGCTCGTGTTTCATCGAAATCGAGCCATTTGCGGCGTCGACCGTAACAATCGCCCCGGTCGCCGAATAGCTCTTCGCCACCGGCGCCGCTTGGGGATCGGTGAAGGTCGACAGCGCTGCCTTGAGGTTGCTCTCGGCATCGATCAGGAAATTGGCGGCGACCACCACCTCGGCGCCGTCTTCCAGGCCTTCGAGGATTTCCACGGCATCCTGTCCGCGCCGGCCGACCTTGACCGCCTGCGGCTGGAACTTGCCTTCGCCGGCCACGCGCAGGACGACCTGGCGCTCGCCGGTATCGATCAGTGCCGATTTGGGGACGGTCAGCCGCGGCGTCTGGCCGGCGGTCGCCAGCTCGACGTGGGCGAACATGCCCGGCGCGTCGCCGCGTTGAGGGTCGGATAGAGGTAGCTGACCTTGGCTTCGAAGTGCCGGCCGGGGAAGGCGTCGATGTCGACCTGCGCCGTCTGGCCGACCTTGATCCGTTGCAGATCCTGTTCATAAACGTCGGCAATGACCCATACCGTCGACAGGTCGGCGATGCGGTAGATCGCCGTACCCGGCGCGAAGCGCATGCCTTCGACGGCCTTCTTGTCGAGGACGATGCCGGCGGCCGGCGAGGTGAAGGTGACGCGGCTGTTGGCCTGGCCGGCGGGGGCCGCCATCTGCCAGTTGGCCAGACGCTCGCGCGCCGCTTCGGCCAGCCGTTGCGCGGCCTGGCGGGCGGCCGGGTCGGCGCCCGGCGCATCGAGCTTGAGCGACTGGGCGATGGCCAGTTCCTTCTGGGCCGAGACCAGTTCCGGGCTATAGACGGAGAACAGCGGCTGGCCGCGCTTGACCGGGTCGCCGCTGGCATTGACGTAGAGGCGCTCGATCCACCCCTCGAAACGCGGCGCCACGTCATGGATCAGCCGTTCGTTGATTTCGACCCGACCGACCGCCCGCACGGCGGCGTCGAGCACCGCCATTTCGGCCCTGGCCGTCTTGACGCCCAGCGTCTGCAAACGGGCCGGGCTGACCTTGACGGCGCCCTCGCCATCAGGTTCGTCGCCTGCATAGACGGCGATGTAGTCCATGCCCATCGAGTCTTTCTTCGGCGTCGGCGAGGTGTCCGGCAAGCCCATGGGATTGCGGTAATAGAGCAGCTTGCGTTCGGCCTGGCCGGTCTCGGCGGCCGGGCTGCCGCTGGCGGCGGGTGCCGCGGCATCGCCCCGGTCGTGGCGCTGGCCGGCCAGATAACCGCCGAAAGCGGCGAGCAGCGCAACGCCGAGCAGGGATAAAACGAGGGACGACTTGTTCACAAAGGGGCTCCTGCCAGTTGTTCCAGTTCGGCCTGCCGGACGCTGGCTTCGACTTCGGCGTCGAGCAGGGCCAGCCGGGTGCGCAGAATCTGCCGCTCGGCCTCGATCAGGGTGTTGAAATTGACCCGGCCGCTTTCATAGCCGGCCTGCGCCGAGGCCAGCGTCGCCCGGGCTTGCGGCAGCAGGGTGTCGCGCAACAGTCGCGCCTTGTCCACGCTGGCATTGAAGCCGGCCAGCGCCTCGCCGAGCCGTCCGTTGAGGCGGGCCTCGGCGGCGGCCACCCGTTCGCGGGCGGCCTCCAGCCGGTAGCCGGCTTCGCGCTCCTGCGCCCGGCGCGACGACTGTTGCAGGGGAATATTGACTTCGACCATCAGATCCCAGGTTTCGGGACCGATCATGTCCGAGCGCGGCCGATTGTTGGTCAGCGCCAGGCCAAAGTCCGGGTAGCGGTTCAGATGGACCAGATCCCGGCTTTTCTCGGCAGCGCCGACGCCGAGCCGTTCGCGGCTCAGCTCGGGGGAAATTTCCCGGGCCTGGGCGTAGACCTGCGCCAGGTTCCGGCTGTTCGGTGGCGCCATGAGGCGCAGCGGTTCGGCCAGCGGCGCATCGGCAGCACGGGGCAGCAAGGCGTTGAGCCTGGCCGCCGCCTCCCGCCGGCGCCGTTCGCTGTCGACCAGATCGACCTTGAGGCTGGTGCTCTCGCTCTGGACGCGCACCGCATCCTGCTGCGGCACGAGGCCGACGCTGTAGCGGTGCACCACCAGGCGCGGCGGGCCGCGTCGTGCGCGCTGTCGGCCTGGCCAGCCAGCGCCTCGGCGACCTCGCCGCGCAGGCCGCGCTTGCCCGGGAAGGGCAGCGCCTGAATGGCCCGGTAGCGCGTCGTGCCGACCGATCCCGGCAGCAACGAGGCGGATTTGCCCGGCGTCATGGCATTGTTGAAATCCATCAACTCGATCTGGAAGCGGGGATCGGGCAGGGCCGAGGCCGGCTCCACCCGTTCATGCGAGGCCTGGGCGTCGAGGCGACGCACCCGCAGATCGGGATTGTGCTCGCGGGCATAGTTCAGCAGTTCCTCGACCGTCCTGCCCGGCGCCTCCTCGGCCGCCAGCGCGGGGGGCATGCAGAGCGCCAGCGCGGCGGCAAGGGCGGCGAGCCGCCACGGGGTCTTTCCTGAAGCGGTCTGGCGGGCATCCATCGCGGCGGTCTCTCTATTTTCTTACTTGGCGGTTTCCAGCTGGGTCACGGTCAGCGCCCCGGCCACGTCGTCGGCCACGAAGCGGACCTTGTCGCCGGGCTTGACCCGGTCGATGGCGACCTTGTCCTGGACGTCGAAGGTCATGGTCATCGGCGGCATCTTGAGATTGGCCAGCGGGCCGTGAGCGATGGTGATCTTGCGGCCGGCCGGGTCCACCTTCTTGACCGTGCCGGCCGACATGCTGGCCATGGACTGGCCGGCATCGTGCTGCATGGTCGCACCGTGATGATGGCCGGTATCGGCGATGGCCGGGGTTTGGGCGACGGCGATGAGGGCGATGGCGGCGACGGTGATTGCAGTTTTCATGAGAACTCCTTGATGGTTGAAAAAGGTTCAGTGCCGGGCATAGACGCTGGTCTTGCCATCCGGCTGGACGAGCAGGGTTTGGTAAGGCACCGGGCGCGGGCTTTCCATGCCCGGCGAACCGGGCGGCATGGCTGGCACGGCGAGGCCGAGGGCCGCCGGTTTTTCCTTGAGCAGGCGCTCGATGTCGGCGGCCGGCACGTGGCCTTCAACGAGGTAGCCGCCGACCTTGGCTGTATGGCAGGAGCCGAGTTGCTCGGGCATGCCGAGGCGCTGGCGGGCCGCCGGCACGTCGTTCACTTCATGAGTACGGACGGCGAACCCGGCCGCCTTAAGGTGATCGATCCACTTGCCGCAGCAGCCGCAGTAGGGGCTCTTGTAGACATCGACCGCATCGGCTGCCGCGGCGGGCAGGGCAATGCTGGTGGCGAGGGCAAATACGGTCAGGAAAACGGCGACGGGCTTCGACATGGACATACTCCCTGGGCGATCAAGTGGGAGCAAGTATGGTCAGGGGCGACCAACAGGAAGCTGACCGCCAAATTACATTTTTGTAATCTTCCGGCTCGATGCCTCAGTGCTTGTGAGTGGCGTGGTCGTGGCCATCGTGGCGGTGCCCGGCCGCGGGCGCGGCGGCGGGCTTGGGCGGAGGTGGCGCCTCGTGGTGATCGGCATGCCCTTCCATGCCGCCGTGCACGTGGCCGTCGCTGGCCGCTACCAGTTGATCGTATGCCGTCTTGGAGAGGCCGGGCAGGGTTTGCACGAAGGCGGCCAGATCCCAGATGGCTTCGTCGTCCATGCCGCCCTTGGCCCAGGCCGGCATGGCCGAGGCCTTGATGCCATGCTTGATGATCCAGAAATCGCGCGCCGCGTTGCGCCTGGCGCCGGAATCAGCAAGCCCGGCGGCGAGATTGGGCGGCGTCGGGTACAGGCCCCGGCGGATTTCGGAATCGGCCAAGGCGGGGGCGAGATGGCAATCGACGCACATGGCGGCGTAGTTTCCCGCCCCGCGCCGGATGCGTTCGGGATTGTCGAGATCGGCCGGCGCCGTGATCCCGGCGCTCTGCCGGGCGATGGCGCGCTCGCGGGCAAATGCCAGCAGGTCATGGACGACCGGATGATGCGGCGTGTCGGCACCAACCGCCACGATGCCGGTGGCGGCGACGGTGGCGACGCTGGCCGCGCCCACCGCCAGGGTCGCCAAAACGCCGATCAATACTTTGTTCATGAAATTTCTCCGTTGCAATGGCCGAGTCTGAAGATGGTATTTTTGTCAGACCGACAGCCGGATGACTGGCGGATTACATTTTCGTAATCTGCTACGGTCAACCGGAAAAACGGCGGAAAATGCGAGCCTGATCGCCATTCCTGGTGGAGAAGCATGAAAATACTCGTCGTCGAAGACGAACCGAAGATCGGAACCTATCTCAAGCAGGGCCTCGTCGAAGCCGGCTTTGTCGTCGATCTCGTGGCCAACGGCCTCGACGGCCTGCACCTGGCGCTGACCGAGGCGCACGACCTGGCCATCCTCGACGTCATGCTGCCCGGCCTCGACGGCTGGCAGGTCTTGCAGGGCATCCGGCGGGCCGGCAAGGAGATGCCGGTGCTTTTCCTGACCGCCCGCGATCAGGTCGAAGACCGGGTCAAGGGACTGGAACTCGGCGCCGACGATTATCTGGTCAAGCCCTTCGCCTTTTCCGAATTGCTGGCCCGCGTGCGCAGCCTGTTGCGGCGTGGCGGCAAGACCAAGGAGTCGGAATTCCTGCGCGCCGCAGATCTCGAACTCGATCTGCTGCGCCGTCGGGTGACCCGTTCCGGCAAACGCATCGACCTGACCGCCAAGGAATTCGCCCTGCTCGAACTGCTCCTGCGCCGCCAGGGCGAGGTGTTGCCCCGCTCGCTGATCGCCTCGCAGGTCTGGGACATGAATTTCGACAGTGACACCAATGTCATCGAAGTCGCCATCAAGCGCCTGCGCCTCAAGATCGACGAAGCCTTCGAACCAAAGCTGATCCGTACCGTGCGCGGCATGGGTTACGTGCTCGAGGTGACGGCTTGAAGGCCACCTGGAGTCGCTCGCTGACCCTGCGCCTGACCCTGCTCTTTGCCGTGGCGGCGGCCTTCGTGCTGTTCTTGCTGGGCCTGCTCATCGGCAATCTGGTCGAACAGCATTTCGAAGAGCAAGACATGGAAGCGCTCTCCGGAAAGATGGCGCTGACCCGGCACATTCTCGAGCGCGACTCGGCAACGCAGGATGGCGCAGCGCTCGGCCGGCAACTCGATGATGCGCTGACCGGTCATCACGGCCTGGCGGTTGCGGTTTTCGGGGCGGACCGGCAAGTCGTGTACGCCAACGAAGCGCTGACCTTTCCGCCCACGCTGCTCGATCCCCAGGCCGCCGCCCGGCCCGGCCGCGTCGTCAAATGGCAAGCGCCCGAAGGCCTGCCCTGGCGCGGCATATCGGCCGTGGTGACGGCCGGGGCCGATGGCCGGACGCCTTTCATCATCGCCATTGCCACCGAAATATCCCATCACGAACACTTCATGAGCGGCTTCCGCGGCACCCTGTGGGTGTTCATCGCTCTGGCCACGCTGGCCATGGGGCTGCTCGGCTGGGTCGTCGTCCGGCGCGGGCTGGCGCCCCTGCAGACGATCAAGCGGCGGGCCGCCGAAATTACCGCCAACCACCTGCACACCCGTTTGCCGGCCGAGGCGATCCCCCAGGAACTGGCCGATCTGGCCGACACCCTCAACGACATGCTGGCCCGCCTCGAGGAATCCTTCCAGCGGCTCTCCGACTTTTCCTCCGACCTCGCGCACGAGTTGCGGACGCCGGTCAGCAACCTGCTCACCCAGACCCAGGTGACGCTTTCGCGGGCGCGCTCCGACGACGAATACCGGGACATCCTGGCCTCCAATGCCGAGGAATTCGAGCGCCTGTCGCGGATGATCGCCGACATGCTTTTTCTCGCCAAGGCCGACAACCAGCAGATCATCCCGAACCGCGAGCGCGTCGAGATGGCCGACGAGGTGGCTGACCTGCTCGAGTTCTACGGCCTGCTCGCCGAGGAAAAGGCGATCCGCGTGACGCTGAGCGGCGCCGGCGCGGTGACCGGCGACCGGCTCATGCTGCGCCGGGCGGTCAGCAACCTGTTGTCCAACGCCCTGCGCCACACGCCCGACGGCCCCGCCGAGCATCTGCCCCGCCTGTTCGACCGCTTCTACCGGGCCGACAGTTCGCGCCAGCGGACCACCGAAGGCTCCGGCCTGGGCCTGGCCATCACGCGTTCCATCCTGCTCGCCCACGACGGCGAGGTCAGCGTCGAATCAGCCGACCAGCGCACCCGCTTCACGCTGACTTTGCCGGCCAGCGACTGATTTCGGCCGGTCGCCAGGGATTGCTACGGTCAAACGGAAAAAACGGCCAAAAATGGAATCTGCGGCCTGAATCTGCAGCCTGATTTTCCGCCCTGACTCTCCGCCCTGACTCTCCGCCCTATCTCCCGAACAGCTTCTGCAACTCCTTGCCCAGCGCCTCCTGCGCCTTTTGCTTGAGCTGGGTCTTGGCCGCTTCCTGCAGCAGCTTGTCGAGTTCCAGCGGTGATGCCCTTGAGGAAGGCCAGTTCCTGGCCGGTCTGCCCGGTCGCGCTATCGACGACGCTGATCCTGGCGTGATAGTCCATGCTGTCCCGGCCGATGTCGATTTCACCGTCGCCGGCCAGGCGCAGGAAAGGTGATTTGAGCGCCAGATCCTTGTTGCGGGCGACGCCGTCGTCGATGCGGAACGTCGCGGTCAACTCGGAAAAATCGGTCTTTTCCGCCGCGCTCGTGCTGCCGCTCAGCGCCTGCTTGCCGCTCAGCGCCGCCTTCGCCTGGCGCAACAGCTTGGCCAGGTTGATCCCCTTGATCGCACCGTCGCGCAGATCCAGCCCGGCCTGCCCGGCCAGCCCGCGCTTGAGGGCGGAAACCGTGTCGCCGCGCGTCGTCACGTCGAGCGAGACACTGCCGCGTCCCTCCAGAATGTCCTTGTCGGCGAGGTCTTTGAGGAGCGGCGAAATGTCGATTCCGCGCAGGTTCTGGCGCACCGCAAAGCGGTTGCCGGCGGCGTCGGCCGCAATGCTGCCGTCGACCGATCCGCCGTAGAGCCGGGCGCGCAGCGGCGCCACCTGCAGGCGGCCGGCGGCGACCTCGAGCCGCGCGTCGAGCCCGCTCAGTTTGAGTTTGTTGGCCTGCAACTGGCCGACCTTGACGGTGCCCTGGACATCCAGCCCCCTGAGCGCGGCCAGGTCGATCTTCGCTTCCGGCGCCGCCCCGCCCTTGCCAGCCCCTCCGCCCTGCCCGGCCGGTTTCGGCGGCAGGTAGCGGTCGACGTTCAAGCGGTCGATATCGAGGGCGAAGCCCAGGGCCAGCGGGGCGAATCGTTCGACGGCGAGCTTCAGGTCGATTTTCGATTCATCGAAACCGGTGGCCAGCGCCAGATCGGCCCGTTGCTTGCCGAGATCGGCAGCCAGACGACCGGCCAGCGGCAGCTTGAGCTGCTTCATCGGCAAGGCCGGGCTGGCCACTTCGACCGCCCCGGACAGCTTGTCGAGAACGATCGTCCGCGCCTTGCCATCGGCCGCCACCGGCGAAGTGAGATCGGCCTTGAGCGAGGTTTCGCCGAGCGCCGCATCCAGTCCGAAGGCAAATTGGCGGATGCTCAGCGCCTCGAGCGAACCGGCCAGACCATCGAGCGCGATGCGGGAAACGATCTTTTTGCCGGCCCCTTCCAGCGTCGCCGAAAGGGTCAGCGCGTCACCGCTGGCCTCACCCGCGGTCAGCTTCAGGCCGGGCGCTTCAAGGGTCAGCACGAACTGGTCGGGGCCGATGCTGCCGCGCGTCGCCAGCTTGAACTGGTCGACGGCAAAATGCTGGCTGCCGGTGTTGCCCGACAAGGCCCCGGTCGACAGGTCGAGATCGCTGATTTCCGTCGTCTTGCCGGTGGTTTCGTCGTGCCAGGTGAGGCGGGCATCGCGCAGCGCCAGGCCGGCCACGTCGATGTCGAGCGGCGTGGCCGGCTGCCCGGCCGGCGTCGGCGACGGGCCGGCCGTCTTGTCGCCCGAGTTCAGGTCGTCAATATTGAGCGAGCCGTCCTTGCGCTTGATCAGATTGACCGCCAGCCCGTCGATCTCGACGCGCTTCACTTTCAGTTCCTTACTGAGCAGCGGCAGCACGGCGACGGCAATGCGCGCCGCGCCGAGTTTGAAGAATTCGCTCTTGCCGTCGGCCTCCGACAGCCGAACCTGGCTCACGCGCACGGCAACATCCGGCCACACCGACAGCCTCAGTTCGCCGTCAATCGACAACTGGCGCCCGGTCTTGGCCGCCACCTGGTCGACCAGCTGACGCTTGATCGCCGCCTCGTCGAACATCGCGTACAAGACACCGATGGCCACCACCAGAACGCCGACCAGCACGGCCCCACCAATCCCTATTTTGCGCAAGACTGTCATGTTGCTTCGCTCCGGAAATTTGCCTCAAGCCTCAGCCTAGCAAAACAGCGGCGGATATTCTGTTCAAAAATGTAAGGCCGGGCGCGTATCCTTGTCGCCCACGCCCGCCCAAACCGCCCGATGACCACCCAGCTCGCCCCGCGCACCGAACGCTTTTTCCTGCTCACCCTGGCCGGCATCCAGTTCAGCCACGTCCTCGATTTCATGATCATGATGCCGCTCGGCCCCATCCTCATGGCCGCCTTCGGCATCGGCACGCACGAATTCGGGCTGCTCGTCGCCTCCTACAGTTTCAGCGCCGCGGTGTCCGGGATTCTCGCCGCCACCTTCGTCGACCTCTTCGAGCGCAAGCGCCTGCTGCTCATCGTATTCACCCTGTTCGGCCTGGCCACGCTGGCCTGCGGCCTGGCCCCGGGTTATTCGACGCTGATCCTGGCGCGCGGCATGGCCGGCGTTTTCGGCGGCGTCATGGGCGCCCTGGTGCACACCATGATCGCCGACGCCATCCCTTTTTCGCGCCGGGGACGGGCCAGCGGCGTGGTGTCGAGCGCCTTTTCGCTGTCCACCATTGCCGGCGTGCCGCTCTCGCTGTGGCTGGCCAACCACCTCGGCTGGCGGGCGCCTTTTGTGCTGATTTTCGGGTTGACCGTCGCATTCCTCGCCGTCGGCCTGCGCTTCCTGCCCGAACTGCGCCACCACCTTGGCGAGGAAAAGCGCGCCCATCTGCTCTCCGCCACTTTCAGCGTGCTGGCCGACGCCAACCACCGGCGCGCCCTGCTTTTCTCGGCGCTCATCATCTTTTCCGGCTTCACGATCATTCCGTACATCACGGTCTATGCCGTCAACAATGTCGGCATCGCCCAGACCGACATCCCCATCGTCCTGGCCATTACCCACGCCGGCGTGCTGCCGCTATGGGGCTGGCTGATCATCTCGGCCAGCTTCTTCGTTCTCATCTCGGGGCGCATGATCCCGGCCATGGCCATCATCGCCTCCGCTGCCGACCCCAAGCTGCGCGGCACCTTCCTGTCGCTCAACGGCACCGTGCAATCGCTGGCCATGGGCCTCGCCACCACGCTGGCCGGCTACCTCACCTCGCTCGACGCCAACGGCCGCATCGTCGGCTACGCGCAGGTCGGCTACGTTGCCGTGGCGGCCAACCTGCTCGCCATCTGGTTCGTCGCGCGCATCGTCATGCACGGCAGGAACAACTGAGAGCCCGCTATGGATTTCGACTTTTTCCTGAAGAGCCTCGACCATCTGCCCCTGTTCGACAAGTGGGCCTGGGGTGCCGTCGGCATCGCTGTGCTTGGGGCGGCCGGTCTGATCCTGGTTGGCGAGCGCCGCTACTTTGCCGCCCGCGACAAGGCCGGCAGCTGGCTGTCGCTGCGCCTGCTCTCGCTGTTCATTCTGCTGCCGCTGACAGCAGGGGTCATCGTGATGACCAGCCTGGCGATGTCTGGGCCCGAGGCGCTGGCCTATTTCTATTTCGCCCTGCTCGTCCTTGGCCCGCTCGTCTGGTTCGCCGGTCATGCGCTCTGCGGCCGTCTGCTGCGGCCGGCCTTCAGCAAGGGCGAAAGCCGCTTCATGGCGGCCAGCGGCCTGTTCATCCTGATCCTCCCGTTTCTCACGGCTACCGTCGCTCAGGGGCTGATTTTCCAAGCCTCGCACGGCCTCTCCCAAAGCGCCTTGCGGAACGCGCCGGCTGCCGCTCTGCCCTATGCCATCGGCCCAGTGCAACATTTCACCCTGCCCACCGTCGGCCTGATCCATACCCAGTCGCTGATCGCCCCGGCCGGTTTCGAACTGGAACGAATCGACCGCAAGGTCGGCGAACACTGGTCGGACACCGCGACCAGCACACGCGACCTCTTTTGCCGGGATGGCCAGAACCTCCATCTCATGTGGTCGGCCCGCGAAGCGGCGCCAATGCTGCGCCTTTACTGGCGCCGCAACGGCCAGCGCGTGAAGGCTGATTTCGTACCGACGAGCACTACGGTCGACCCGGCCGAGCCGGCTGAATTCAGCATCGGTTTTCGCCCCGACGGCATCGACCCGCCGGTGCCCATTCCCCGCTCACGTGCCTCGATTGCCTACTTCGTCAGTCCGGATCGTCTCTACTTCAACTCGCTGAACCCGCTGCAGCCCGGCGAAACCTTCGCCAACGACTGCATCATGCCGGGTTACAAGCGCGTTGCCTGGGCAAAGGAAGGCCCGCCCCAGGCCGTCGCGCTGATGTTCTTCCAGCGCGCCGATGCCCCTTACCTGCGGGCCGAGATTAGACGTCCGGCCGATCAGCAATAGCGTCGCCAGCGACAAGCCGTAGAATTCCGCATTCCGGGTGCGCTTTCACGCCCGATCAGGCGCCACCCATTTCTGCAAAGGCAAAAACATGTTCGACAATCTGGCCGGATTTTTCATCCAGTGGGCCATCACCGCGTTCTCCCTGTGGGGCGCCAGCCTCGTCTTCAAGGGCATCCGCATTTCCAGCACCTCGGCGCTCATCGTCGCCGCCCTGCTCCTCGGCTTCGCCAACGCCGTCCTGCGCCCGCTGCTCGTTCTCCTGACCTTGCCGTTGACCCTGCTCACGCTCGGCCTGTTCGTGCTGGTCATCAACGCCCTGCTCCTCATGCTCGTCGCCAAGGTGGTCAGCGGATTCACCATTTCCGGCTTCTGGACCGCCTTCTTCGCCAGCCTGTTCATTTCCATCCTGAGCATCGCCCTCGGCACCCTGGCCCCGAACGCCGAAACGACCATCTACCGCCTGCCCCCCAACCCGTCGGTGCAGACCATTTCGGCATGAGCCAGGCCGCCTACTGGATCCTGCGCTGCGAACATCGCCTGCTGACGATCAGCGGCGCGGGTTCAGTCTTTCCCGCCGGCC
>PHCH01000172.1 GCA_002840785.1 Betaproteobacteria bacterium HGW-Betaproteobacteria-4
AAACACCTCCGCCCAGCCGGCCACCGAAGAATGTCTTTAATGGTGCAACCCAAGGACTTTTACTAAAACGACCTTGGCACTAAAACCGGGGGCACCTCATCCGGACTGTAGGCTTGCTGTCTACAGTTAGTTGGCGCCACATCTTGACCCTGTGCAAGCAGCCTCAATACATTTGCCTCAGCAAGGTGGCAGCGAACGTTATCGGTCAGCCCTGCACTCTGGGCGAGTACCGCCAGTCGGCTAACCGCGACACCCATGACGTACGCCTTCTGCTGTGGAGTAAGCGGAGAACTTCGTACAATGTTGTCCAGATTGGCGAACTTGGCGTTGAGGTAGCTTGATGCGGCAAATACAGCTAGTGCGCGATCGTCGGGGTTTAGCTTTGACACTTCTGCCTCGACCTTGGCCAGTTTTTCTGTTTCGGCACCCGCAAACTCTTGGATGGCTTTTTCCTGCCATGGCTCAAGTGTTCCGGCAATGACCGCTCCGTTGGCTGCCAACATGCAAACTGCCACAAGAGTAAATATCCCTCGTAGTAATGGATACATCACACTCCCTAACCAATAATCCATCTGAATATCACCACCTAATTGGCCCTTAACTGCTAGCTCTGCCTCGCAAAGTGCAACAGCTAGTGCCTCCTTAAGCCCGGTAGCATACTAGCGTCTCTGCAGTTGTGCGGTGAAGAAAGCCGAAAAACGACGTTCATCCCTCAATTATTCTGGTGGGCAGCTATCCGTTGCATTGCTATCTGACATGAGCGGATAGATGAACGTTGGCAAAGGCTGAGTTGCGGTCATACAACGAACCTCTCCCACTCCTCACTCCCCATCCTTCTCCAGCTTCAACGACGCCGAATTGATGCAGTAACGCAGCCCCGTCGGTGCCGGGCCGTCGTCGAAGACGTGGCCGAGGTGGGCGCCGCAGTCGTGGCAGGTGACTTCGGTGCGGATCATGCCGACGCTGCGGTCGACGTGTTCGTCGATGAGTTTTTCGTCGTTCGGCGTGTGGAAGCTCGGCCAGCCGCAGCCGGAATCGAATTTGGCTTCCGAGCGGAAAAGCGGCGCGCCGCAGCAGATGCAGTGGTAGGTGCCGTCTTCGTGGGTGTCCCAATATTTGCCGGTGAAGGCGCGTTCGGTGCCTTTTTGGCGGGTGACGCGGTATTCG
>PHCH01000173.1 GCA_002840785.1 Betaproteobacteria bacterium HGW-Betaproteobacteria-4
GCGCCTTTGCCGACGCGCTCATTGAGCCAGTCGATCAGCTGCGAGAGCTTGAGCAGAAGGGTCACGAAAAGTCCTCCTCGGTTGATAGAATTCCCGGCTTCTGGAAATGGCCGGAATTAATTGAAAATTTCAGTGGCCCCAATTTACAGGGAAGGCGAGAGGCAGAGAATGGTGGAAATCCCTACAACCCGGTCAACGCAAATCTGTCTGGTGCGCCACGGCGAGACCGAGTGGAACGCCGAGCGGCGCATTCAGGGGCAGATCGACATCGGCCTCAACGAAACCGGCCAGCGCCAGGCGCTTGCTGCCGGGCGCTGGCTCAAGCCGGCCGGCATCGTCGCGCTCTACAGCAGCGATCTCAAACGGGCATGGACGACGGCCCAGGCCATCGGCGCCGAACTCGGTCTGGTGCCGGCGCCGGTGCCGGAAATGCGCGAAAGGCGCTACGGCGTCTTCGAAGGGCTGACCTACGACGAGGCGAAGGCCGTTCATCCCGATGGTTACGCCGCCTTTGAAGGGCGCAACGCCAATTACGATTTTGAAAATGGCGAAAGCCTGGTTGCCATGTTTGCGCGCGTGACCGGCAAGCTCAAGGAGCTGGCGGCGCGCCATCCCGGGGAGACCATCGCCATCGTCCTGCACGGCGGCGTGCTCGACATCATCAACCGCTTCGTCCGCGGCAATGCCCTGGAAGCGCCGCGCGATTTCCTGATTCCCAATGCCGGGATCAGCTGGATTGCTACGGTCAACGGCGAATGGAGCCTGAAAACCTGGGGCGAAACCGACCATCTGGAGCCGGGCGCCCTCGACGAGCTTCCGGCGTGATAAAATCCGACCCCTTTTCAATGAACTCTGGCAGGCCATTCAGGCCGAAGTACAGCGTCAGGAAGACCACATCGAACTGATCGCGTCCGAAAACTACGTGAGCAAGGCCGTCATGGAAGCTCAAGGCTCCCAGCTCACCAACAAGTACGCCGAAGGCTATCCCGGCAAGCGCTACTACGGTGGCTGCGAATACGTCGATGTCGCCGAGCAGATCGCCATCGACCGCCTGAAGAAACTGTTCGGCGCCGAAGCCGCCAACGTCCAGCCGAATTCCGGTTCGCAGGCCAACCAGGCCGTGCTCATGGCCTTTGCCAAGCCGGGCGACACCATCATGGGCATGAGCCTGGCCGAAGGCGGTCACCTGACCCACGGCATGGCGCTCAACATGTCCGGCAAGTGGTTCAACGTCGTTTCCTACGGTCTCGACGCCAATGAAGCCATCGACTACGACAAGATGGAAGCGCTGGCCCGCGAGCACAAGCCGAAGATCATCGTCGCCGGTGCCTCGGCCTACGCCCTGCGCATCGACTGGGAACGCTTCGCCAGGATCGCCAAGGAAGTCGGCGCCATTTTCTGGGTGGACATGGCTCACTACGCCGGCCTTATCGCCGCCGGTTTCTACCCGAATCCGGTCCCGTTCGCCGATGTCGTGACCTCGACCACGCACAAGACCCTGCGCGGCCCGCGCGGTGGCGTCATCCTCATGAAGGCCGAGCACGAAAAGGCCCTCAATTCCGCCATCTTCCCCGGCCTGCAAGGCGGTCCGCTGGAACACGTCATCGCCGCCAAGGCCGTCGCCTTCAAGGAAGCCGCGACGCCCGAGTTCAAGAACTACCAGGAACAGGTCATCAACAACGCCCGCGTCATGGCCCGTGTGCTCGGCGAAGAGCGCGGTCTGCGCATCGTTTCCGGTCGCACCGAAAGCCACGTTTTCCTGCTCGACCTGCGTGCCAAGAACATCACCGGCAAGGAAGCCGAAGCCGCCCTCGGCCGTGCCCACATCACGGTCAACAAGAACGGCATCCCGAAC
>PHCH01000085.1 GCA_002840785.1 Betaproteobacteria bacterium HGW-Betaproteobacteria-4
AACCCGGCCTGTCGTCCTCCAGTCTATCTGCCCAAGCCAGCCCCCCCGCCGGCGGTCAAACCGGGCACCTACCGCGCCAGCGGTTTAGTCCAAGGCCGAGAAGTGGAAACTGGTCACTCATCTATTCATCGAGTTGAGTTGCGGAAAAGCGGAAAAATCCCGACTTAACGGCGAAAGCGCGACGACCTCGGTTTGCGAGACTCATCGACATACGCGGTAGCTTAAGGAATGCCTATCTCAACTCAAGCTACGGACGATACTTCTCCGTTGAGTTACATGTTCAATGAATTGCAACCTTGTGAATGGATATCTGCCCAATGGCATTGAACGACTGTAGCAAGGAATGTTTATGCCGACTTCACCTGGCCGTCCGCCCATCGAGCCCGACACCCCAAATCCCAGGGATCCTATCCATCACCCCCATAAACCGGACCATCCGTTTCATGATGAACGTGAAGAAGAAGGGATCGAAACGGATGACGATGAAGATACCGGGGCAGAGCCTTGGTGGACTTAGGGCAACTACAGCCCCCGGCCAGAAGTGGGCGTACTTCCTCGCTGAACAGCTCAGCGCGCCTGAACCAGAATGTAGCCGCGGTTCTCGACCACATCCCTGGTTCGCATGCCTTTGATCAACGTAGAAACAGGCATCCAGACCCAGGGGTAATGGCTGGGATTGACGTCGAGGATGAGCACCGAGTCGGTGGCGGCGTCGTAGGCGGCGAGGGGCGAGATGTGGCCGCCGCCGGATTGGCCAACGGCGGCGCGTTGGTAATTGACGATGACGACATCGCCGGGGCGGTTGAGGTTGTCGATGAGATCGCGGCGGATATCGGCTTCGGCGGTTTGCGCATCGACGATGACGAGGCGGGTGGCGAGGCTGTGGGCCTTGAGCAGTTCGTCGAGCTGGCGTAGCTGGTAGCCGCCGTCGCGCATGACCTTCCCGTTGACGGTCGCGGGTTCGCCGAAGACCTGGGCGCGCGTTTTTTTGCCGGTGGCGATGACGCTTTCCTGGGTATGCCGGGGCACGGTGAGTTGCAGGGTTTTCGGCAGGTAGCGGTCATCTTCGGGATGCAGGCGGCTGCGGTCGCGGGGCGTTTCGATGGCCGATGGACGCAGGGTGTTGAGGACGATGGCGGCGGTGGTCGGGCCGCAGAAGGCGATGGTGGCTTGGGCTTCGAACTGGTTGGCGAGCGGAGCGAAGTCGCTTTTTGCCGTGCTCCGCGCCAGGCGTTCGAGGCCTTCTGTCGAGGCGAAGGGCTGCAGGAGCTGGACTTGCGGCGTGGCGTCGGCGCGGGCGAGCGCGGTGGCGCCGAGCAGACTGGCCATGAGCAGTACGCTGGCAATGCGGCCGGGCTTTGACATCGTTTTCTCCTGCGAACGGGGGTGGCCATTTTAGCGCTCGCTGCGGCGCGAACGGGATGGCGTCAAAGCGTGTCAAAATGGCCCATCCCCAACTGCCAGCGCGGGCTTGCGCCGCTTCATGCGGCCAGCTGCGCCGAACCCTGATGAAACCTTCACGCTCCGAATTTCTCGATCTGCCTGACGTCCGCCTGCACATCCGGCGCTGGGGCAATCCCGATGCGCCGATGCTCTTCCTGCTGCATGGCTGGATGGATGTTTCGGCCTCGTTCCAGTTTGTTGTCGATGAACTGGCGAAAGACTGGAATATCGTGGCGCCGGACTGGCGTGGCTTCGGGCAATCGGAATGGCTGAACCGGCCGTATTTCTTCGCCGAACACTTGGGCGACATGGAGGCCATCGTTGATCGCTATGCGCCGGAGGGCAAGGTGAAGCTGGTCGGCCACAGCATGGGCGGCATTCTGTCCTGCCTCTATGCCGGCATCCGGCCCGAGCGCGTGGAGAGCGTGGTGTCGCTGGAGGGTTTCGGCATTGCGCCGACGACACCGGAGATGGCGCCGGAGCGTTATCAGCAGTGGCTGGGCGCCCTCAAGAAGCCGCCGCGCATGCACGCTTACGCCGACCGCATGGCCTTTGCCCGCCGGCTGTTGCACAGCGACCGCTTTCTGACGGCCGAGCGCGCCGAGTTCCTGGCCAAGCATCTGGCCCGCGTCGGCGATGGTGAAAACCGGGCCGGCTTGCGTCATCACGGCATCATCTGGAACGGCGACCCGTGGCACAAGGCGCCGGCGCCGTATTTATTCCGGCTGGAAGAATCGATGGCAATCTGGAATCAGATCACCTGCCCGGTGCTCTGGGTGGCCGGTCGGCAATCGTGGGTCATCCGCGATTTCGGGCAGCGGCCGGGCGACTGGGAAGCGCGTCAGGCGTGCTTTGCCAATGTCCGCGAGGAATGGGTCGAAGAGGCCGACCACATGTTGCACCACGACCAGCCAGCTGAGGTGGCACGGATAGTCGAGACGTTTATTGGTTGATTTGGGTGAATCCCACGGTCAACCGGGGAAAAGAGCCAAAAATGAAAAAAGCCGGGAAACCCCGGCTTTGCTGAGCGTCTATATTCTTAATCGTGGTAGGCCGTCTTCGAGGCCAGTTTGGCTGCCATGAAACAGGCCAGACCAAGAATCACAACGGTAAAGATAACGCCGACGTAGGAGAGTTCGTCCATTTTTATATGCCTCTGTTTAGGTTGGGTCAGTTTGCAAAACAGGCAGTAAGACAAGGCTCGCGTCAAAAGTTCCCGAATGATTGATTTTTTTGTGCAACGCAACAAGGCCCGGTGTACGACACCGGGCCTTGTGTTTTTGAAGCGGAAAAGTCAGCGGCCGATCGACCCGCTCGGCGCCGCGCGCAGATACTGACTCGGCCAGGCAGCAACCTGCCGCAACTCCTGCGCCGCCTGCAACGGCCAATACGGATTGCGCAGAATTTCACGGCCGATCAGCACCATGTCGGCCTGACCGCTACGCACGATGTGGTCGGCCTGAACCGCCGAGGTGATCAAGCCGACCGCCGCCGCTGGCAGACCCGCCTCGTTGCGGACGCGGGCGGCAAATTCGGTCTGGAAGCCAGGGCCGGCCGGGATCTTGGCGGTCGGCACGAGACCGGCCGTCGAGATGTCGGCCAGATCGACGCCGAGCGTTTTGAGGCCACGGCACAACTCGACGGTTTCGTCGGCCGACCAGCCGCCTTCGACCCAGTCGGTCGCCGACAGGCGGATGAGCAGCGGCAGGTTTTCCGGCCAGACGGCGCGCACGGCGGTGACGATCTCACGCAGCAGGCGGGTGCGGTTGTCGAAACTGCCGCCATAGGCGTCAGTACGCTGGTTCGACAGCGGCGACAGGAACTGGTGCAGCAGGTAGCCGTGGGCAGCGTGCAGTTCGATGGCCTGGAAACCAGCCACCACGGCCCGTCTGGCTGCCGCGACGAAGGCTGAAACGACCTCGGCTATCTCGGCGACACTCAGTTCATGCGGCTGGGCGTAGCCTTCGCCGAAGGACAGTGCCGACGGCGCGACCGCCTGCCAGCCACCTTCGTCGGCGCGCAAAGTTCGCTGTTCGCCCCACCCCAGCCCGACACTGCCCTTGCGCCCGGCGTGGGCGAGCTGGATGGCCGACACGCAGCCTTGCTCGCGGGCCAGACGGGCGATCCTGACCAACGGCTCAATCTGCTCGTCGTTCCACAGCCCGAGGTCGCCCGGGCTGATCCGGCCTTCCGGGACAACGGCCGTGGCCTCGAGGATCATGAGCCCGGCACCACCGATGGCGCGACTGCCGTAATGGATGAAATGCCATTCACCAGCCATGCCGTCCCTGGCCGAGTACTGGCACATCGGCGGGATGCCAATGCGGTTTTTGAGGGTGATGTCGCGCAGTTTCAGTGGTTCGAAGAGGTGGCTCATGATTTCAATTTTGGGCAAAAATTCCGGTAGACCGTGGGAATGGACTTCAGCGATTCACATCCACCACGACGCGGCCACGCACCTTGCCATCCATCAACTGGGCAGCGGTCGGAATGGCCTCGGCCAGCGAAATTTCATGCGTGATCAGGCCGAGCTTGGCGACATCAAGGTCAGTCCCCAGCCGCTGCCAGGCCACCAGCCGGTCCGGCCGCGGGCACATCACGCTGTCGATGCCGACCAACGTCACACCGCGCAGGATGAAGGGCGCCACCGACGACGGGAAATCCATGCCGCCAGCCAGCCCGCAAGCCGTCACCACACCGCGATATTTGGTCGAAGCGCAGATGTTGGCCAGCGTGTGCGAGCCAACGACATCGACCGCCCCGGCCCAGCGCTCCTTGGCCAGCGGCTTGCCCGGCGCCGAAAAGAGGCCGCGATCGAGCACTTCGGCTGCGCCGAGTTGCTTCAGGTAATCCGTTTCTTCCGGCCGGCCACTGACCGCCACAACCGTGTAGCCGAGCTTGGCCAGCACGGCGATGGCAACGCTGCCGACACCACCCGCCGCGCCGGTGACAACGATCTCACCGTCAGTCGGTTTGACGCCCTGACGCTCCAGCGCCAGCACGCAGAGCATGGCGGTGTAGCCGGCCGTACCGATGGCCACGGCCTGCTTTTCCGAAAAAGCCGCCGGCAGCGGCACCAGCCAGTCCCCCTTGAGCCGCGCCTTTTGCGCCAGCCCGCCCCAGTGCGTTTCGCCGACACCCCAGCCGTTGAGGACGACGCGGTCGCCAGCCTGGTAATCGGGATTGCTGCTGTTTTCAACGGTGCCGGCAATGTCGATGCCCGGCACCATGGGAAACTTGCGGACGACCGGCCCCTTGCCGGTAATCGCCAGGCCGTCCTTGTAATTGAGCGACGACATCGCGACGCGCACCGTCACGTCGCCTTCCGGCAACTGGCTGTCGTCGATGTCCTGTAGCGACGCCCGATAACCGGCATCGTCCTTCTCGATCAGAATCCCTTTGAACACTTTTATCTCCTTATCAGTGCTGCAAGGCAGGCATCTGTGCCATGACAGCATCCCGTTTTTCGACAAATTTCAGCAAAACCAGCAGCGCAACGCCGACCACCATGACGCCCGCCGCGATGTACAAGCCTATCGAATAGTTGCCTAGCCGGGTAGCCAGCCAGCCGACGATGGCCGGACCGATGATCTGCGCGGCGCCATAGGAAAGCGTCATCTTGCCCATCATCTTGGCCGGCCGCGTCGGGTAATAACGCCCGGCCATGGTCAACACCAGACTGACCATGCCGATGAAGGTTCCGCCAAACAACAGCGCGCCAAACAAAGTGGGAATCAGCCCGCCCACCGCAACAGGCAGGATGATGCCGACAATTTGCAGAACCGCAGCAAGAATCAGCGCATTGATATCGCCGGTGTAGCGAGCGATCAAGTCCCAGTTGAAACAGGCCGGCGTCGCCGCCAGGCCGATGGCAAGAAAGGCCAGCGCGCCCTGCCCGGCCAGACCCGGCAAATGATCGACGATGGCGACGATGAAGGTGGCACTGATCACATAACCAAAGCCGGCGCAGAAATAAGAGGCCATGAAGATGCCGAGGAACAGCTTGCTCGGCGGATTGTCGTGCATCGGCGCGCCGCTCTTGGTCTGCGCGCTGGTATCCGGCGCCGGCAGCCAGGCCAGGGCCGGGATGATGAGCAGGCAGGCGATGGCGGAAAAGGCAAACCACTGGTCGCGCCAGTTCATTGAGTCGGTCATCAGCCAGACGGCCACCGAGCAACCAGCAATGCCCAGACCGATACCGGCAAAGTGGATGCCCAGCTCCGGCCGATGGTTATGACGGATCAGCCAGTTGAGAATCAGCCCGGTACCCAGCAACATGCCAGCCGCGCTGCTCAGTCCGGCGATGAAGCGCGACAGCATCCAGATCATCGGATCGGTGGTCAGACCCATCATCGCAGTACTCAGAATGGCGACGACCATGCCGATGCGGTAAAGCTTGTCCTTGAGAACCAGATCGCTGATCAACGACGCAATCAGCGCGCCGCTCAGGTAGCCGGCGTAGTTCATCGCCGCCAGCCAGCCCGCTTCGGCCAGCCCAAGCCCCGCTTGCTTCTGCATCAGCGGCAGCAGCGGCGTGTAAGAAAATCGGGCCACGCCGAGTACCAGGATCAGGCTGAATATCCCCGCGCTCAGCACCCTGAGGCGCTCTCTCTGTGAATTCATGGGATGTTCCCCTTGTTATTGATTAGCGAACAATAAACAGAGTAAAGTATCAATTCAAATGATTTGTTTTGAACAAACCATTCTTTTTTAGAGATATACCATGGAACTCGTCGCCCTCCGTACTTTTCAGGCCGTCGTCGAAGAAGGCGGCATCCTCGCCGCCTCGCGCAAGCTGAACACCGTCCAGTCCAACGTCACCGGACGCATCCGGCGGCTCGAAGAAGAGCTTGGCGCTGAATTGTTTTTCCGCAAGGGTCGCGGCCTGGAACTCGCCCCCTCCGGCAAGGTGCTGCTCGACTACGCCCGCCGCATGCTGATGCTCGAACGCCAGACCAGCGCCGCCGTGCGGCAGGTCGGCGAAAGCGCCGGCGAACTGCGCATCGGCGCCATGGAAACCTTCGCCGCCCTGCACCTGCCAAGCGCCCTGAAAGCCGTGCGCGCCGAGCATCCGGGCCTCGAATTGCGCGTAATGACCGACACCACCAGCAAACTGATCGGCAAAGTGCTCGACCACAAACTCGACTGCGCCTTCGTCGCCGGCCCAGTCATCCACCCCGACCTGCAGTTCGACGAGCTGGTCATTGAAGAACTGGTGCAAGTGCACGCCACCGGCACTGACCCCGTCCTGCTGCCGCTCATCCTCTTCCGCGAAGGCTGCGCCTACCGGACGCGGGCCATCGCCTGGCAACGCGCCCAGGGCCATGCCGTGGCCGACGCCATGGAATTCGGCACGCTCGAAGGCATCCTCGGCTGCATCGCTGTCGGCCTCGGCTGGACGCTGATGCCGCGCCGCGTCGTCGAGCAGTCCAGCCATGTCACGGATCTGGTGATCGAAACTGTCCCGGACGAATTCAGCCGGGTGCCGACCGGCATGATCCATCTGCGTGATGCACCGCCAATGATCGCCCTGAAAACCCTGTGCGACGGCATCGGCGCCTCGGCCAATCGCCTCAGGATCTGAGCAGCTCTTCCCGCGAGCCAAGCCAGCGTTTGAGATGGCGTTCAGCCAGATCAAGATGCTCGGTGAGCATTTCTTCAGCGACATTGCGCGCCATTTCGACCAGATCGGCATCCATCTCGAGATCGGCGTAACGCAGCAAAGGCACGCCACTTTGCCGCGCCCCGACAAACTCGCCGGGACCGCGAATCTGCAAATCCTGACGGGCGATCTCGAAACCGTCGGTGTTCTCGAAAATGATTTTCAGCCGTTGCCGGGCAACCTCACCGAGCGGCCCGGCGTAGATCAGCACGCAACTCGATTCGTACTGACCACGGCCAACCCGGCCGCGCAACTGGTGCAGTTGCGACAGGCCAAAACGCTCGGCATGTTCGATGACCATCAGGCTGGCATTCGGCACATCGACGCCGACTTCGATAACCGTCGTCGCCACCAGCACATCGATCTCGCCAGCGGCAAATGCAGCCATTACCGCCTGCTTTTCGTCGGCTTTCAGCCGTCCGTGCACCAATCCCACGGTCAACCCGGAAAATTGCTCAAAAAGGAAATCGTAGGTTTCCTGCGCCGTCTGCAATTGCAGGACTTCGGATTCCTCAATCAGCGGGCAAACCCAATACGCTTGCCGGCCTTCCTCGACCGCCTTCCTGACGAAGCCGACCACGTCGTCACGCCGGTTATCGGCGACCAACCGCGTCTTGATCGGCGTCCGGCCGGGCGGCAATTCATCGAGCACGGTCACATCGAGATCGGCGTAATAGCTCATGGCCAGCGTGCGCGGGATCGGCGTCGCCGACATCATGAGCTGGTGTGGGTTGTCGCCCTTCTTGCGCAAGGCGAGGCGCTGGGCGACGCCAAAGCGATGCTGCTCATCAACAATCGCCAGACCCAATCTGGCGAAATCGACGCCGTCCTGAATCAGCGCATGCGTGCCGACGACCAGTTGCGCCTCGGCCGCGGTGGCCGCCAGTTGCTCGCGCTTGGCCTTGGTTTTCAGGCTGCCGGACAGCCAGGCCACCTTGACGCCGAGCGGCTCCAGCCAGTCCTTCAATTTCAAATAATGCTGCTCGGCGAGAATTTCCGTCGGCGCCATGAAGGCCGCCTGCCAGCCGGCCGAAATGGCCTGACACGCGGCCAGCGCGGCAACGATGGTCTTGCCGGCCCCGACATCGCCCTGCAACAGGCGCTGCATCGGGTAGGGCTGGGCCAGATCGCCGCCGATCTCGGCCATGGCCCGGACCTGCGCGCCGGTCAGGCCGAAAGGCAGGCTGTCGAGCAGCCGCGCCCCGAGATCGTCGCGCGCCACGAGCACCGGCGCCCCCTGCTCGCGGCGAGCCAGATAAGCGCGGCGCAGCGACAGTTGCTGAGCCAGCACCTCGTCGAATTTGACGCGCCGCCAGGCCGGGTGGTTGCGGGCGTGCAGTGTGTCGAGATCGGTGCCGGGTGGCGGCGTGTGCAAAAAACGCAGGCTGCGCGCCAGTCCGGGCAGTTTCAATCTCTGGCGCAGATCTTCGGGCAGCGTTTCAGACAGATCGCCGACCGCCAGCGCCTTGCCGATCAGCTTCTGCAGCGCCGAATTGGCCAATCCTGCGGTCGTCGGGTAAATCGGCGTCAATTCGGCCGGCAGCGGCTCATCGTCGCCGGCCTTGCGAAAACGCGGATGCACCATCTCGGCGCCAAAGAAGCCGCCGCGTACTTCGCCGAAAGCCCGGATGCGCGAACCTTCGCTGAGCGCCGCCTGTTGATTCGGATAGAAGCTGAAAAAGCGCAGCGTGATTTCGCCGCTCTCGTCCGCCGCCCGGACGATCATCTGCCGGCGTGGCCGGAACTGGATTTCATTGCTTTGAACGACGACCTCGATCTGCACCGGTTCGTTGCCGAAGCTCCGATTGACCGGCGTGATGCACGTTTCGTCCTCGTAGCGCAGCGGCAGATGGACCAGCAAATCGGCCTCGCTATGGAGGCCGATCTTGGCGAGCTTCTTCTGCAGCGCCTCGGAGGCGCGAATGGGCGGAGAGGCCGGGGCGGGCGCCCCGCTCGTCGTCATCAGGGGCTGGCTATCAGCCGACGAACATTACTGCATCGGCCTCGACCAGCGCGCCACGCGGCAGTTCCTTGACGCCGACGGCAGCCCGGGCAGGGAACGGCTCGCTGAAATACTTGGCCATCGTTTCGTTGACCTTGGCGAAGTTGGCCAGATCGGTCAGGAAGACGTTGAGCTTGACGACGTCAGCCAGCGAACCGCCTGCGGCTTCGGCCACAGCCTTCAGATTGTCGAAAACGCGAACGATTTGCGCGTCGATCCCGTCTACCATTTGCATGGAAGCCGGATCGAGCCCGATCTGCCCG
>PHCH01000086.1 GCA_002840785.1 Betaproteobacteria bacterium HGW-Betaproteobacteria-4
ATGAGAGGCGCTGAGCAACGCAGGCGGGCCGGGGGCCTTCGGCTGGCGTTGTCTGAGCCGCAGGCGAGTTTAGCCAGCCGCCCGGCCTGCCGAGTAGCGGAAGGAACCCGAAGGGCGCCGACCCTGGGGTCGCCTTTTCTTTGGCTACTTTCTTTTGGCGAAGCAAAAGAAAGTACGCCCGCCAGCAAGGCGGAACCCCAAGCCAATTCAACGGGAAATCGCCAAATAGACGCCCCCTCCCCAAGTCAATCGAAGCCCCTCCCCACCAAACACCGACCAGCGTTAAACTCCTCTTTATCAAACAACCAAAAAAACAGACCCATCCTGAACATGAACTTCATCCGTACTTTGACGCTCCGCCAGTTGCAGATCTTCGTCGTCGCTGCGCGGCATCTGAGCTACGCCCGCGCCGCCGAGGAGTTGCATCTGACGCCACCGGCGGTTTCGATGCAGCTCAAGCAGCTCGAGGACAACGTCGGCCTGCCCTTGTTCGAGCGCCTCGGGCGTGGTGTCGCGCTGACTGCTGCCGGCGAGTTGCTGGTCCATCACGCCTTGCGCGTGCTCGGCGAGATCAAGGATGCCGAGGCGAATCTGCTGGCCATGCTGGGGGCGGAAACCGGGCAGTTGTCGGTCGGGCTGGTCAGCACCGCCAAGTATTTCATGCCTCGCCTGCTCGCCCGGTTTGCCCAGTTGCATCCCGGCATCGAGGTGCAGTTTTCGGTGGGCAACCGCGAAAGCCTGCTCCAGAAGTTGCAGGACAACGCCATCGACCTCGCGGTCATGGGCCGCATTCCGACCGAGATCGACGCGCATGCCGAGCCGATGGCCAGCCATCCCTACGTGCTGATCGGGCCGGCCGACCATCCGTTGCGGGCGGCGCGCCGCTTCGATTTGCACGAGCTGCGCCAGGAGACTTTCCTGCTCCGCGAGGAGGGTTCCGGCTCGCGCCGGGTGGCTGAGGAGATGTTCAAGAATCACTTGTTCACGCCGCCGCGCACGATCAGCATGGGCAGCAACGAGACAATCAAGCAGGCGGTGATGGCCGGCATGGGCATCGCGCTGATTTCGCTGCATACCTTGCCGCTCGAGCTGAAGACCGGCGAGGTCAGCGTGCTCGACGCCATCGGCACGCCCATCGAGCGTACCTGGTACGTGGTGCACATGAACGCCAAGCGCCTGCTGCCGGCCGGCCAGCGTTTCCGCGAATTCCTGCTGGACAACGCCGCGGCGGCGCTGGCCCAGGAGTTCGACGTCTATCTTCAGGCCGCCGGGGGCTGAGCGGCCTTTGGCGTGTCGCCGGCGATTGATGAAATCGCGGAAGGCGGAGGCTTTTTCTCTGTTTGTCGAGGCCGACTGAAATCTTCTCGGCCATGCCCGCCGTGCAAGTTGTTCGGGATGTGAAATGACGTTTCACCGTTGACCGAAGGCCCCCTGGCGGAGATACTCGGACGGTTTGCTTTTGTAAGCATGGCGAAAGGGGCGAGGGATATATTCGCCCGGCGTTATTTAACCAATTCGAGGAGTCGACATGGCCGAAGGAAAGTCCAAGGGCGCCATTGCTGGCTACCTGCGCCTTCCTGCCGATTGTCCGCACCTTTACCTCGCCGGCCGGCATTGAAATCGAAAAGGCCGACATTTCCGTGTCGGCGCGCGTGCTGTCCGAATTTTCCGAATTCCTGGCCGATGACCAGAAAGTTCCGAACACCCTGAGCGAGCTGGGCAAGAAGTGCCTGCTGCCGGAAACCAACATCATCAAGCTGCCCAACATTTCCGCCTCCGTCGCCCAGCTCAAGGCCTGCGTCAAGGAACTGCAGGAAAAGGGCTACAAGATTCCCGATTACCCGGAAACCGCCAATACCGAAGAAGAAAAGGCCCTCAAGGCCCGTTTCGGCAAGTGCCTCGGTTCCGCCGTCAACCCGGTCCTGCGTGAAGGCAACTCCGATCGCCGCGCCCCGGGCGCCGTCAAGAATTTTGCCAAGAAGCACCCGCACTCGATGGGCGAATGGAAGCAGTGGTCGCAGACCCACGTCTCGCACATGGAGCACGGCGACTTCTACCACGGTGAAAAGTCGCTGACCCTCGACAAGGCGCGCGATGTGCGCATGGAACTGATTGCCAAGGGTGGCAAGACCACCGTGCTCAAGCCGAAGCTCTCCCTGCTCGAAGGCGAGATCATCGACTCGATGTTCATGAGCAAGAAGGCGCTCTGCGATTTCTACGAAGCCCAGCTCGAAGACTGCCGTCAGTCCGGCATCCTCTTCTCGCTGCACGTCAAGGCAACGATGATGAAGGTCTCGCACCCCATCGTTTTCGGCCACTGCGTCAAGATCTACTACAAGGAAGCCTTCGAGAAGCACGGCAAGACCTTCGACGAACTCGGCATCAACGTCAATAACGGCATGGTCGATCTGTACGAAAAGATCAAGACCCTGCCGGAATCGAAGCGCGACGAAATCATCCGCGACCTGCACGCCTGTCAGGAACACCGTCCGCGTCTGGCCATGGTCGATTCGGCCAAGGGCATCACCAATTTCCATTCGCCCAACGACATCATCGTCGACGCTTCCATGCCGGCCATGATCCGTCAGGGCGGCAAGATGTGGGGCGCTGACGGCAAGCAGTACGACAGCAAGTGCGTCATGCCGGAATCGACCTTCGCCCGCATTTACCAGGAGATGATCAACTTCTGCAAATGGCACGGCAACTTCGACCCGCGGACCATGGGCACCGTGCCCAACGTCGGCCTGATGGCCCAGCAGGCCGAGGAATACGGCTCGCACGACAAGACTTTCGAGATCGCCGAAGACGGCATCGCCAACATCGTCGACATCGCCACCGGCGAAGTGCTGCTCACCCAGAACGTCGAAGCCGGCGACATCTGGCGCATGTGCCAGGTCAAGGACGCGCCGATCCGCGACTGGGTCAAGCTCGCCGTGACCCGCGCCCGCCAGTCCGGCATGCCGGCCATCTTCTGGCTCGACGCTTACCGTCCGCACGAGAACGAGCTGATCAAGAAGGTCCAGAAGTACCTCAAGGATCACGACACCAGCGGTCTCGACATCCAGATCATGTCGCAGGTTCGCGCCATGCGCTTCACGCTCGAACGCGTCGCCCGCGGCCTGGATACGATTTCGGTCACCGGCAACATCCTGCGCGACTACCTGACCGACCTGTTCCCGATCATGGAACTCGGCACCTCGGCCAAGATGCTGTCCATCGTCCCGCTCATGAACGGTGGCGGCATGTACGAAACCGGTGCCGGCGGCTCGGCGCCGAAGCACGTCCAGCAGCTGACCCAGGAAAACCACCTGCGCTGGGATTCGCTCGGCGAGTTTCTGGCCCTGGCCGTGTCGCTCGAAGAGCAAGGCATCAAGGACGGCAACAAGCGCGCCATCCTGCTCGCCAAGACGCTCGACGCGGCGACCGGTAAGCTGCTCGACAACAACAAGTCGCCGTCGCCGAAGACCGGTGAGCTCGACAACCGCGGCTCGCAGTTCTACCTCGCCATGTACTGGGCGCAGGAACTGGCAACGCAGACCGAAGACAAGGAGCTGGCCGGCAAATTCACCACGCTGGCCAAGACCCTGACCGACAACGAAGCGCAGATCGTTGCCGAAATGAAGTCGGTGCAGGGCCGGCCGGTCGATATCGGTGGCTACTACCTGGCCGATGCTGCGAAGACCAAGGCGATCATGCGTCCGAGCCCGACGCTGAATGCTGCGCTCAAGGCAGCGCGCGTCTAAGCGAGCGAATTTTCCCGGCGGGCGACCGCCGGAAATTGAAAAAGCGAAGGCCATCCGGTCTTCGCTTTTTTGCTTTTTGGCCCTTTTTTTCAGTTGACCGTGGGATTCTCTCTTTCGGCCAAATGACTGATGGCGGCAGACATAATCAGTCACGCTGCCCGGCGGCTCGGAATTTTCCTGCCCGGCCTTGGGCGACGCGATGATCGCCCGCATGTGATGCTGCTTGATCGACTTTCTCCGGCTGGATAACAGCCAGGAGAAAGTCATCCGGCTTTAGCGACCCCGGCCGCCGCCCATGCCACCACCGGGGCCCATGCCTCCGCCGCCAGGCCCCATGCCACCACCGGGGCCCATGCCTCCGCCACCGGGACCCATGCCACCGCCCCGGGCCGGCGGCTCATCCGGCAAGGCGACGCCTCGCTCTTTGGCCCGTAGCTGCATTTGCTCATGATGTTGAAGGCGAACCTGCTCGCGTTCCTGAGCCGTCGTGGCGGCGCGCAGCTTGGCCCGATGTTCGATGCGCTCCTGGTTGGTCATGAGCTGGCTGCCGTAGATCGGCGCGTCGGCCGCCCATGTGCCGGATGAAAGCAGTCCGAAAGCCAAAGCGGACAAGACAATCTTGATGCCATGCTTGTTCATGTTTCTCTCCTCAGTGATCAAGGCCTAATTCGAGGCTGGCGACATCGTTGGGGCATGAACCCGGTCACGCGACTGAATGCGCCAGACAAAAGCGATTCGAGAACAGCTTCACTTCGTTATAGGACATTAAATTGGCAAATTCTTGTGTTGCGGCAATTTGCCGCAACCTCCGGTGAGCTACGCGCGGGAAGTACAATTCGGGGATGACTGAAAACGCAACGAACGAATCCGTCGACACCGCAGAGGCCGACGTCATCAACGAGCCACGGCTGTGGCGCAACAACGGGTGGACGGCCCGCGTCATCAAGAACGAAGACGACGAAGGCTGGGCCGTCGAAATGATCAAGGACGGCGAGGCCGAGCCGGCGCTGGTCGGGCCGTGGACCATGGGCCGCGACAAGAAAAGCCCGAAGCCGCTCGACGTTTCGGCTTTCCAGACCCTGATCAAGACCGCCTCGGAAGTGCTGCGCCGGCACGAACACCAGTTGCACGCCCAACTGCACAAAAAGCTGACGGTCGACGGCGAAAACGGGCCGATTTTGATCTACCTCGACATCGTTCCCGACGAGGACGATCCCTACGCCACGCTGTCGGCCGAAGATGCCGATGGCGAGCAGTTGGCCAAAGTCCGCGTCGGCCCGAACTTCAAGCTCAGCCAGGCCAGCGCCCAGGCCTGGATAGCCGACGAATTCCGCCAGCCGGAGTAACGATGAGCATAGCAACCATCACCAGAAAGCAGGCTGTCCAGGGCTACACCGGCTATTCCTGCATCGGCCTCTACAACCCGAAAGGCCCGGAAAACGTCGGCTCGATCATGCGCGCCGCCGGCTGCTACGGCGTTAACACGGTGTTCTACACCGGCAAACGCTACGAGCGCGCCGTCGAATTCCGCACCGACACCAAGCAGGTCCACCTGCAATTACCGCTGATCGGCGTCGACGACCTGCAGCAAGTCATCCCCTTCGGCTGCGTGCCGGTCGCCATCGAAGTGCACCCCGACGCCAAACCGCTGACCGAATACCAGCACCCCGAGCGCGCCTTCTACATCTTCGGCCCGGAAGACGGCAGCCTGAAAAAGAACGTGACCTCGTGGTGCAAGGACATCGTGTACATCCCGACCCACGGCTGCATGAACCTGGCAGCGACGGTCAATGTCGTGCTTTACGACCGGATGTTGAAGGCGGGCGGTTTTCGGGGGTAGAGGAGGGGGGCCATCAGGCTGCCTTAAGATTCGTCGACAATAATCAGAAAATGAATCGACACCGATGGGAGGTCGCATGAATGCCTTCAACAAGCGCACGGCCTGGCGCATCGCCGCCGTCAGCCTGCTGCTCGCGTTTTTGGCGAGCCCGCTGGCCTGGTTTGTCGCCCGGGAAAACGCCGAGGAGAGCACGGTTTCGCTGGCCATTGAAGAGTCGCAGCGCCTTTTGCACTATTTTGGCGCCATCGCCCTGAGCGGGGCCGATGCCGCGGCGCATGCCGAGGATGCAGCCAAAACACTGACCGGCGGCTTGTTCGACATTGCCGAAATCTACGATGGGCAAGGCCGGAAAATGGCCGAAAAAATGACGGCCGACGGCTTGCAGCTCGAAGGCATCCTGATTCACCACGCCCAGCCGGCGTATACGGCGACCAGCTACGAAAGCCTCCGTTTGCCCGACGGGCGCTGGGTTCTGCGGGTTTTCGTCCCCTTGCGCGACGGTGGCACGCCGCAGTCCGAGATCACCGGTTACTTCGAGGGCGTCCGCGTCGTGCCCGAGTGGCAGCACCAGCAGATGCTCGACAGCGCGCTGTCCGCCGCCCTCATGGCCGGCCTTGCTTCATTGTTGTGCGGTGCGGCGATCTATCCGGTGGTCGTGCATCTTTCGGCCGACAACGAGCGCAAGGCCCGCGAGGTGCTCGACTCGCATATTTCGATGATGGAGGCGCTGGGCCGGGCCATCGCCAAGCGCGATTCCGATACCGGCGTCCATAACTATCGCGTCGCCTGGATCGCCGCGCGGATCGCCGAAAAGCTGGGTTTTCGCGGCCCTTCGATGCAGTCGCTGATCATCGGCAGCTTTCTCCACGATGTCGGCAAGATCGGCATTCCCGACGCCATTCTGCTCAAGCCGGGGAAGCTCGATGACGCCGAATTCACCATCATGAAAACCCATGTCAGCCAGGGTGAGGAAATCGTCACCGGCATCGGCTGGCTGGAAGGTGCCAACGATGTCGTTTGCGCGCATCACGAAAAATGGAATGGCACCGGTTATCCGCGTCGCCTCAAGGCCGACCAGATTCCGCTCGCCGCCCGCATCTTCGCGGTCGCCGACGTCTTCGACGCACTCTGTTCGAAACGCCCGTACAAGGAAGCGATGGGCTTCGATGCAGCGATGGCCATTCTGGAAAAGGACACCGGCAGCCATTTCGATCCCGGCGTGATGGCCGTGTTTCGCCCCGTGGCGCGCGACATCTTCGACCAACTGGCCGGCTGCAGCGAGGAATTCGCCAGCCAGCTGCTCGAAGACCAGGTGCGCCATCATTTCGGGATGTGAGCGGGCGGCGACATTTCATTTTTGGCCGTTTTTCCCGGTTGACCGTAGCAAATGCTTGCCCGCCGCCGTCAGGCCAGTCCGCCGGCTCAAGGGGGCGGCGCAGATTGCGTGAATGACCGGGCGATCTGGTGAGAAAATCCACTCTTTGTCCAATTCGCTTCCATTCATGCCAGTTACCTTGTTTCCCCACGGGATTGCCCACTATGCCCTCGGCGGCACCCTTATGGGCCTGGGCGTTGCCCTGCTCTATGTGACGACCGGGCGCCCCGGCGGGGTCAGTACCTTTTTCAGCAGTTCGTGGTCCTGGCTGCTGCGCGGCCCGTTCTTTCGCCAGGGGGCGTTTCTTGAAAGCCGCCACTGGCGACTGGTCTACGCCCTCGGCCTGGTGCTCGGCGGCGGGCTTTTCCTCCTTGCCGGGCAGACCGTCGAAGCCAGCCATATTCCGGCCTGGAAGCTGGCGCTCGGTGGCGTCCTGATCGGCTTCGGCGCCCGCCTGGGCGGCGGCTGCACCTCCGGTCACGGGATTTGCGGCATGGCCTCGCTGTCCGCCGCGTCTTTCATCATGGTGATCACCTTTCTCGGCACGGGCATCGTCACCGCCTCGCTTCTGAAGTGGCTGGGGGTATGAGCATGGCGCAAACCGAATCGCCCCTCGGCACCGTGGCGACCCTGGCCAGCGGGCTGCTCTTCGGCTTCGGCCTGGCCTGGTCGACGATGATCCGCCCCGAATCCGTGCTCGACTTTTTGACCTTCGACGACCTCGGCCTGCTCTTCGTTCTGGGCAGCGCCGTCGGCATCAATCTGCTGGCTTACCAGCTGGTGCCGCGTCTGTTTGGCCGGACCCTGCTCGGCACCGCCTTTCAGGAGCGGCCGTTCGAGCTGGATCGGCAGGCCTTGCTGGGCGGGGTCCTGTTCGGTGTCGGCTGGGGACTGTGCGGAGTCTGTCCCGGCCCGGCGCTGGCCGGCCTGGGGGCGGGCAATGCCGACCTGCTGATCGCCCTCGCCGGCATTTTTGCCGGTGCCCTGTTGCACGGCCTGTGGGCCGGACGCCAGGCGCCGGTGACCGCCTGATCGTGGCTGACCGGACCTAAAATCAGGCACCCATGCTGATGCTGAATGGACTTGTGAACCCTCAACCCATCGCCGTTTTCGACTCCGGCCTCGGCGGCCTGACGGTCTTGCGCGCCCTGCGCGAACGGCTGCCGCACGAAGACTTTTTCTATTTCGCCGACACCCGCTTTCTGCCCTACGGCGACCGGCCGGAAGCCTTCCTGCGTGAGCGCGGCGTGCTGATCGCCGAGGCGCTGGTCAAGCAGGGGGCGAAGGCGCTGGTCATCGCCTGCAACACGGCGACGGCGGCGGCCGCCGAGGCGATTCGGGCGGCGATCACGGTGCCGGTGGTGGCGCTTGAGCCGGGCGTCAAGCCGGCCGTCGGGCTGACCAGAACGGGCGTCATCGGCGTCCTGGCGACGACGCGGACGCTGGCCAGCGAGCGCTTTCAGCGGCTGGTCGGCAACCACGCCAACGGCCATCGGGTCATTGCCCAGCCCTGTCCCGGCCTGGCCGAAGCCATCGAGGCCGAGGGGCCGGACAGCGCCGCCGTGGCGGCCTTGCTCGATACCTTTGTCGCGCCGCTGGCTGCGGCGGCGGCCGATGTCGTGGTGCTCGGCTGCACGCATTATCCGTGCGTGTCGGCGGCGATTGCCCGGCGCATGCCGGCCGGAACGGTGTTGCTCGATACCGGCGAGCCGGTGGCGCGGCAGCTTGAACGGCTGTTGGCGGCGGGTAATCTGCTCGGTGGCGGCGAGGGCCGGCTGACAGTGGCGACGAGTGGCGCGCCGGCTTCGGTGATTGCTACGGTCGACCGGATTTTTGGCCAAAAATTGAAAATCGAACACTGGGAGCCGCAATGAGCGAGGGGCAAAAAGACGTCGCGCAAAAACCGCTGGCCGGCCTCAAGGTGGTCGAACTCGGCACGCTGATCGCCGGGCCGTTCTGCACGCGGATCATGGGCGAGTTCGGCGCCGAGGTCATCAAGGTCGAGTCGCCCGACGGCGGCGACCCGCTGCGCAAGTGGCGCAAGCTCTACGAGGGCATGTCGCTGTGGTGGTACGTCCAGGCCCGCAATAAAAAATCGGTGACGGCCAACCTCAAGCACCCGGAAGGCCGCGAATTCGTCCGCAAGCTCATCGCCGACGCCGACATCCTGGTCGAGAACTTCCGCCCCGGCGTGCTCGAAAAGCTCGGCCTGGGCTGGGAAACGCTGAAAGCCGACAACCCGGGGCTGGTCATGGTCCGCCTCTCCGGCTTCGGCCAGAGCGGGCCGTACAAGGACCAGCCGGGCTTCGGCGCGGTCGGCGAATCGATGGGTGGCCTGCGCTACATCACCGGCTTTCCCGACCGGCCACCGGTGCGTACCGGGATTTCCATCGGCGACTCGATCGCCGCGCTGTGGGGGGCGATTGGCGCGCTGATGGCGCTGCGCCACAAGGAAGTCAATGGCGGCGCCGGGCAGGTTGTCGATGTCGCGCTCTACGAGGCGGTCTTCGCGATGATGGAATCGCTGGTCCCGGAATTCGACGTCTTCGGCTTCGTCCGCGAGCGCACCGGCAACATCATGTCCGGCATCACGCCGTCCAACACGCACACGACTCGGGACGGCAAGCACGTGACCATCGGCGCCAACGGCGACGCCATCTTCAAGCGCTTCATGCACGCCATCGGCCGCGCCGACCTGGCCGACGACCCGACGCTGGCCGACAACGCCGGCCGCGACGCCCGGCGCGATGAGGTCTACGGCCTGATCGACCGCTGGGTCGCCGAGCACGACGAGGCCGACGTGCTGGCCATCCTGGCCGCCGCCGAAGTCCCGTCGTCGCGCGTCTATTCAGCCATCGACATGTTCGCCGACCCGCAATTCATCGCCCGCCAGATGTTCGAGTGTGCGAAGCTGCCCGACGGCAAGGAATTCCGCCTGCCGGGCATCGTCCCCAAATTGTCCGAAACACCGGGCGGCACCGAGTGGATCGGCCCGGCCCTCGGCGAACACACCGACGCCGTGCTGGCCGAACTGGGCTACGCGGCAGAGCGCATCGCGGCGCTGCGGGCTGACGGGGCGATCTAGGCGGCTTGCATTCGTACCGGTGTACCCCAATTGGGTTGTACATATGAAAACGGCGGCCAAGGCCGCCGTTAAGTCACAAAGAACGAAAGCAATCAGCCCTTGCGCCTGCCACGCATTGCCAAACCGAACAGGCCAAGCCCGGCGAGCAGCAGCGTGCCCGGTTCCGGCACGTTGTTGGTGGGCGGGAAAACTTCCGCAGCCGTGCCCTGAACGCCAACGGTAAAGCCGTTCCAGAACTCGTTGGAGGCACTGTTCCAAGTTAGCGTGTCAAATGCACCGGTGAACTGGATTACCCCGTGTGGCTCGGAACCGCCAACGTTCGAGCTGTTGAGGGCATACAGGAAATTGCCACCCCCCAGATCGGTCACGACCTTGGTAACCCCACCACAGCCCCAATAGCCACAGGCGTTGCCGTCCACTCCCCCGACGCTGAGGATATTGAAGTCCTGATTCAGGAATGCGTAGCCGTTACCGTTCAAACTGACGAAGGCAAAAACCGGGTTGGCGATCGACTGCGAGAACAGTAGCGTCTGGCTACCGGCGCGGCTCAGCGCGACAATGTCAGTGCCCGTGGGGCTGTTGTCGACAACGCTGCTGGTGTAGGGCGAGATGCTGTCGTTTCGGTTGGCGTTTGTGTAAGTGACTGCGACAGACGAGGATGAGGTAGTGATCGTGCCTTGGCCCTGAAAGCCTGCACCTGGATCTGTGTCCGAGCCCGTCCAGTCCGTCCAGTAGATGGGGGCGGCTGAAACCAGGCTGCTAAAAGCGAGTGCTGCCAGTCCCAAAAGTATTTTGCTATTCGATCTCATTTTGATGCTTCTCCAGTTTCTGCGAAATCCGTTTCCAGTGGATGTGGACCGGCGTTGAGTTTGGTATGTAACGCGTGTAAGCAAGTATTGAGCCGATGCGATATTTCAGAGAGATTTTCATTTAAATCAATTGATTGGCTTTGAACCATGGAACGGGGATCATGGATGTGTAAGGAATGCCGACAGAAAGACGTGAAATGGCCGCTCTGGTGCTGGCCATCCTGGCCGCCGCCGAAGTCCCGTCGTCGCGCGTCTATTCCGCCATCGACATGTTCGCCGACCCGCAATTCATCGCCCGGCAGATGTTCGAATCGGCCAGGCTGCCCGACGGCAAGGAATTCGGCCTGCCGGGCATCGTCCCCAAATTGTCCGAAACGCCGGGCGGCACCGAGTGGATCGGCCCGGCCCTCGGCGAACACACCGACGCCGTGCTGGCCGAACTGGGCTACGCCGCAGAGCGCATCGCGGCGCTGCGGGCTGACGGGGCGATTTGAGCGGTTAGGGCGCTGTGGAGCGGGTCTCCACGGTCAACCGGAAAAACAGGCCAAAATTGCCTCATTCCCGGAGGGCTTGTTGTACCTGGGCTGGACGCCGGCTTAGCTTTGACCAGTGATCGCGATGGCAATTTTCATCGCGTTAGCTTCGTTGTAGGCGATATCCTCGACCGAAAATGGGCTGTTGCGCTTTGCGAAGCTCGTGAAATTCAAGGTTCCCCACACCTCGCCACTTACGAGAATCGGCGAGCTGATATAGAACTCGCAAGGGATGGCATCGTACAAGGGGTGCAGGCGCATTCCCTGCACGCCGTTTATCTCGGTGATCGCAACGGTGCGCCCACATTCAACCACTTCCCTGCAATAAACCGCAGTCAGTGGGTAACGGTCGCCGGCTTCGGGAATACCTGTGGCGGACGAGGCGGCGAAAATCCCGTAGGTTCCATTGTGGATTTGGCTAACGATTCCGAGCATGGCGCCAAATCGGTGCCGCCCGTCGGTCAGGATGCCAAGCGCCAATTGTCTGACTTCTGTTTTTTTCATGCGAGCAGGACCGCCGGTGGGGAAATGCGTATCGATTATGACTAAGGTTATAGTTGTTTGGCAAACGGTTCTATCAAATGCGTGAGCTTTGGTGATGAGAGGGCGTTCGCCAGTCGATCAACGAAATCAGAAGCACGCAGGCAGCAATCCTGTGGTCAACCGGAAAATTGGACCAAAACCGGAATCTTGCGGGGCCTGTTTCGCCGCGCGATCAAAGATCGTCACCCGCGCGCCCGAGTTGCGCCATTGAAGCCTTGACCGTGTTCTCGCTCAGTTCCGGCGCGCACAATTCGATGAAGCGGTAGGCAAAGCCGCGCAGATAGTGGCCGCGGCGTATGGCGATATGTGTCGTGTTCTCCGGAAAGAGGTGCTGGCAGTCGATCAGCGCCAGCCCGTCGTCACGTTTGGGGTGGAAGGCCATTGAGGCGATGATGCCGATGCCCAGCCCCAGTTCGACGTAAGTCTTGATGACATCGGCGTCCAGCGCCGACATGATGACATCCGGGGCGACGCCGGCTTCGGTAAAGGCCCGATCGATTCTTGCCCGTCCGGTAAAACCCTCGTGGTAAGTGATGACCGGATACTCGGCAATCGCCTCCAGGGTCGGCTGGCCAATAGCCAG
>PHCH01000087.1 GCA_002840785.1 Betaproteobacteria bacterium HGW-Betaproteobacteria-4
CAACGAAGCCTACGAAGGCCTCAACAAGGCTGCCAAGCAGGCTGCTGAAGTTGCCGAAGCCAGCGTTGCTGCCGCTACCAGCGCCACGATGAAGGCAGCCAACGTCGTTGCCGCTCCGAAGGCTTCCAAGAAGGCTGCCTAAGCACCTTTCGCCCGGACATCAAAACCGGAGCCTGGCTGCGGTTATTGATAAAAAAGCCCTTGGTCGCCAAGGGCTTTTTTCTTTTCGACACTGGAAGGATTTTGCCATGCCCCACACTCACGCCCACACGAAGGCCGAGGCCATCCACGAGGCCCTCGAAGTTTTCGAGAATGCGCATCACCATGAGCCGGACGCCCATGAAAAGGCTCGTCTTGTTTCGGACACCATCAAGGAATGGGAGCACGAAGAGGTTGAAGCCCTGCATTCGGGCGATACCGCAGCCTGATCAGGCTTGAAAAAAACCGGGTTCGGTGAAGAACGCGAACCCGGTTTTTTTATGCCATCGCCTGGCGATGGGAAGTGCATTGTCTATTTAAAATACAAATTAATTCAATAAATTAATTGAACAACTTAAAGTTAATTATTGAATTTCGTGACGTGCCTTGAAGGCGTCGTACTCGTCCCGGCTGATACGTTTCCGGGCCAGCGCTTCACGCAAAATTTCCATGGCTTTTGCCTTCTTGCCGTAAGCCATGAAAACCTCGGCTTCGTCGAGCGGAGACGTGTCATCCGCTGACTGCTCGGCAGCAGGATGATCGAGTGTGGAGAACGCAGACATGGGCAGGGAGTGCGCCTGCAGCTTGCGCCGTGCCCGCTTTTTTCGGGCTAGCTGCTTGGCCAGATAAATGCCGATGCCAAAACAGATCCCGGCAACGAGAAGCGTCAGGAGGAGAAGGAGCAGGGGGCGAGGCATCGATATTCCTTGGGCGGCTAGGGGATTACCTTGGCATATTATCCGGGGCTAAGCTTTCCTGGTCAGCCGGGATGCTCATTTTCTCGGCGCCTTGACAGGTTTTCCCTTGCCACCGCGGTTGCCGCGGCAGAGCTCCAGGCGTTCGCCCTTGAGCTTGCCGGCAACACCATCGACGACCGGCACGATGTCTTCCAGCGCCGTTTTGCCCGGATCGGCATCGATCAGCTTGAGGCCGCGGCCTTTCGGCAACTGGCGGATTTCGTCGATATTGAAGACGAGCGCCCGGCCATCCTTGGTCACACAGGCGATTTCGCCGCTTGGCGCCGGTGCGAAAACGACCGGCAGTTCGCCTTCGGATAACGTCATGAAAGCCTTGCCGGCCTTGCCGCGCGACAGGAGATCGGCGCCCTGGCAGCGGAAGCCGTAGCCACCGCTGGCAGCAACCAGATAAAGCGCGTCGTTCTTGATCGCCATGGCCAGGCAGGGTTTGCCGCCGTCCTGGAAGTCGGCCAGCGAGGTGGCCGGAACGCCATCGCCCTTGCCGCCGGGAATATCCGAAGCGGGAATCGAGTAGGCGCGGCCCTTGGTGTCGAGCAGGATCAGGTTGTCTACGGTACGGCAGGGCAAACAGGCCAGCAGTTCGTCGCCGGAGCGGAAACTCAGTTGCGTCGGGTCGATGTTGTGGCCGCTACGCGAGCGCAGCCAGCCGTGCTTGGAGACGATCAGCGTGGTCGGTTCATCGACGATGGAGACGGTCTTGGCGTCCGACATGGTGACCTTGTCGGCGGCTTCGATGAAGGTCCGGCGGTCGTCGCCGTATTTCTTGGCATCGGCCTCGATTTCGGCCGCGACGCAGGCGCGCAGGGCTTCTTCGGAATCGAGCAGCTTGTTGAGACCAGCCGCTTCGTCGCGCAGCTTGGCCAGCTCTTCGCCGATCTTGATGCCTTCCAGCCGCGCCAACTGACGCAGGCGGATTTCGAGAATGTCTTCGGCCTGAATCTCGGACAGCTTGAAGTGGCTGATCAGGTCCGCCTTCGGGTCGTCCGATTCGCGGATGACCTTGATCACCTTGTCAATATCGAGCAGAACGGCCAAACGGCCCTCGAGGATGTGGATGCGCTTTTCGGCCGCCGTCAGGCGATGGCGCGTGCGGCGCTCGACGGTAGCCAGCCGGAACCGGCACCATTCGGCGATCATGCTGTAGAGCGAAGCCTGGCGCGGGGCGCCGGCGACGCCGAGGATGGTCAGGTTGATCGAGGCGTTGGTTTCCAGGCTGGTGTGAGCGAGCAGCATGCGCACCAGATCGTCCTGGCCTTGGCGCGATGAGGCCGGCTCGATGACGAGGCGGACGGCGTGCTCCTTGCCCGACTCGTCGCGCACACCGCTTTCCGAAATTGACGACAGAAAGGCGGCCTTGAGGTTGAGCTGTTCCGGCGTGAATACTTTCTTGCCGGCCTTTTCCTTGGCGACCGGATTCGAGCAGGCTTCGATTTCCGAGAGCACCGTGGCCGTTGAAACGCCCGGCGGCAGTTCGGTGATGACCAGCTTCCACTGGCCGCGGGCGAGGTTTTCGATCTTCCACTTGGCGCGCACACGCAGGCTGCCGCGGCCGCTGCGGTAGGTGGCGGCGATTTCTTCGGCCGTCGAAATGATCTGCGCGCCGCCTGGGTAATCCGGGCCGGGAATCAGCGCCAGCACCTGTTCTTCTGTGAAATTCGGGTCTTTTATCAGGTTGACCGCAGCATTCGCCACTTCGCGCAGGTTGTGGGCCGGGATTTCGGTGGCCATGCCGACGGCGATGCCGGAAGCGCCGTTGAGCAGGCAGAACGGCAGGCGGGCCGGGAGCAGGGCGGGTTCATCGTTGGCGCCGTCGTAGTTGGGCTTCCAGTCAACCGTGCCTTCGTCGAGTTCAGCCAGCAGCAGTTCGGCAATCGGCGTCAAACGGGCTTCGGTGTAGCGCATGGCGGCGGCGTTGTCGCCGTCGCGCGAGCCGAAATTGCCCTGGCCATCGACGATCGGGTAGCGCAGGCTCCAGTCCTGCGCCATGCGGACCATGGCGTCGTAGACCGAGGAATCGCCGTGCGGGTGATATTTACCGATCACATCGCCGACGACACGGGCCGACTTCACATGGCGCGGGCTCTTGTACAGGCCCATCCGGTGCATGGCGTAGAGAATGCGGCGCTGCACCGGCTTCTGGCCGTCGGCAGCCGAGGGCAGGGCGCGGCCGGTGACGACGCTCATCGCGTATTCGAGATAGCGGCGGGCGGCGTATTCGGCAGGTGCCGGGATGTCGTCGGCCGGGCCGCTGGCGGACGGGGGCAGGGCGGGCGGCAAGCCCGGTTCCGTGCTCAACTCCAACGGTTCGGCTGGCAGTTCGCCGGCCGTTTCTACGGGCGCGGGCAGGGCGGTTTCGCTGGTCACGGTTTGTGGCGCGTTCGGGTCAAAAAGATTCAGTTGGTCGGTCATGATGGGCGCTATAACGACGGGCAGGCGGGATGTTACTTCAAGTCGGCGGGCAAACGCGCGCTACGGGGCCGGGCTGATGTGCGATAAGGCCCGCGACAGGGCCGATGGGCTGTTGTAACCGGCGTCCCGCGCTGCCGCTTTCAATCCTTTGCCCGACTGCACGGCGCGCTGGGCAATCGCCAGCCGGATGGTCGACAGATACTTGCCCGGCGTGGTCAGCATGACTTCGCGGAAGGTGTTGGCGAAGGCGGTGCGCGACATGCCGGCTTCTTCGGCCAACGATTCCAGCGTCCATTTGTCCTGCGGCCTGGCGTGGATGGCCACCAGGGCGCGGGCGATGCGCGGATCGGCCAGACCGTTCAACAGGCCGCCGGGGGTTTTCGGGTGGGCGATCAGGTGGCGCAGCAGGCCGATGAACAGGATGTCGCCGGCCCGGTCGAGCAGTGCCGGCTGGCCGCAGCGGGGCGCCTCCAGCTCCGAGGAAATGAGGTTGATGACGTGGCGCAGCGAGGACTCGGCGCCGTCGACCGGAACCACCAGCGGGGCAGCGAATTCGTTGAGGAGCAGCGGGGCGACGGGGCCATCGAGCCAGGCGCGGGCGCACATCAGGCGCTGGAATGTCTCTGCCGACGGGGTTTCGAGCGCGTGCGCGGTGTCCGAACGGCAGACAACGATGCACGGAGCCTGAAGCGCAAAGCTGGCGGCAGACCGCAGCTGCAGGCGCATCTCGCCTTCCGCCAGCAAGTGGATATGCAGGAAGGGCGGCGCTTCAGCCGCGAAGGTAAGGCTGGCGATGCCGGCTGGCGGCAGGTTGACCTGCACGCGCGGCGCCAGGCCTTGGAGCAGGGCGGAAAGTCGGTCGAGGCGGTTAGCGGGCATCTGTACGAATTGCAAATATAAATGAACGAATGATTGCGTTAAGTTCAACATAATGGCCCGTATCGGTCAACGAATCACGTGGCGCAGCCCAGGCCTGCCACGCTGTTTCCAAAGCCGCCCGAAATTTAACGAAAGGATGCCTGATGACTGCCACCGCCCTGATGCCCCGCCACCCCGTTCCCGCGCTCAATGTGGCGCTAACCGACGGCAGCCGTTTCGTCCTCGGCGCCGCGCCGGGAGAACGCTTTGACCTTGTCGTCTTCTATCGCGGCCTGCATTGCCCGATATGCGCCAAGTACCTGCTGGAGCTCGAACGCCTGGCGCCCGAATTCGAAAAACGTGGCGTGCAGGTCGTCGCCATCAGCAGCGACGATGGCGAGCGCGCCCACGCCATGGCCGACAAGGTCAAGGCCGGTGCGCTGAAAATCGGCTACGGCTTGAGCCTCAAAAGCGCCCGCCAATGGGGGCTGTACATCAGCGCCTCGCGTGGCAAGACCTCCATCGGCATCGAGGAGCCGGCGCTGTTCAGCGAGCCCGGTGTCTTTCTCGTTCGTCCGGATGGCACGCTGTATTACGGTGCGGTGCAAACCATGCCCTTCGCCCGTCCGCAGTTTCAGGACCTGCTCGGCGCAATCGACTTTGCGATCGCCAATGACTACCCGGCACGCGGCGAATATGCCGGGAGCGTCTGAATTAAGGTCCCGACTCGCAGATTGCTACGGTCAACCGGGAAAAAGCTTAAAAATCGAAGTTCTAGATGACGGCGACCGCGGCTGGCCATAGGGGAAAAAATTGATGTAGGTCAACGTGGGAGCATTCATGACGGCCTTGTCATGGCCAGACTATTACCTTGGTGATACCCTCGCTCGCTGCATTTATTCGGTATTTTTTCATGCGCTTCCCGCAAATCATTCGGGCGCTGAGTCTGGTGCGGCCACTGGGGCTTTCTGGTGCGCTATTTTCCCTGTTGATCCTGGCCGGTTACACATTTGGGGTTGATGTCCTGTTTCGCCCCATGTCCGGCGGTCCGGCGACGCATCCGCTAAGCGCCATCGGGTTGATCGTGCTCGGTCTTGGTTCTTTCTTCTGGCATCCGCGGCAGAGCAATCGCGTGGCGTTGTCTGCCGGCTTTGTCGTGGTTCTGCTCGCATCGCTGCGCCTGCTGGAAATAGCGACGGGGGCCGTCCTGCTGAGTCAACTGACCCCCTTTGATCATCGCCTCGCCGAACAGGCCGCGTCCGGACACCCGATCTCGACTGGCGTCAACACGGCATTGATGAGTCTGAGTTTCGGACTGGCCCTGGTTGCCGTCGGCTACAAGCGTTATGCCGTGGCCCAACAGTTTTCTTTCCTCGGCCTCGGCTTTCCTTTGGTTTCCATCACCGGCTACGCTTACGGCATCGACAAGTTTTATGGGCAGATGGCCATGACCACGGCCCTGGGCGGACTTATGGTCGGCGTAGCCATCTTGCTGAGCGGCGCCCATCGCAGCTTTCTGCGCTCCATCCTGAGTCCGTGGGTGGGGGGCAAAGTTGCCCGGGTGCAAATCCTCCTGGGTTATATCGTCCCCTTCCTGATCGGCTATTGTCTGGCATTGACCGTAGCCAATAACCCCTTGCAACAGTTTGGGCTGTTTTGCGTCCTGATCAGCGCTTTCATTTCCACCCTGGTCGCCTTTACGGCTGTTATTCAGGAAGGGATAGACCGCTCCCGGCGCAGCGCCGAGCGCCGGCTCATCGTGGTCGCCACGCTTGATTCCCTGACCAATTTACCCAACCGCCGTCGATTCTACGATCACGGCCAATGGTTGCTCGAACGCGTGCGGCGCACCGGGGAGAGCCTGTCGGTGCTGATGATCGATATTGATTTCTTCAAGCGAATCAATGACACCTATGGCCACGCGACCGGCGATGCCGTGTTGCAGCAACTGGCTGCGGCGGCCCGGCACATTCTCCGCCGTCAGGATTTCATGGCGCGTTACGGTGGTGAGGAATTCGTCATCATGATGCCGGGAACCGACCTCGCAGGTGCCTTGTTGCTTGGCGAAAAATTGCGTGCCCACATCGCCGCGACGGCTTTTCCTGGCGCCAACCAGGTCACTGCTTCGTTTGGCTGTGCTGAATATTGCGCCGACGAAAATCTGCACGATCTCGTTGCCAGAGCTGACGTTGCGCTATACCAGGCGAAGCGGGAAGGGCGCAACCGGGTCGTTGCCGCCGCCGAAGTGGCGCTGGAACCGGCCGATCTCGGGAAATGCCCGGCGGCATAAGGCTTCAGGCCGGGCGAGTTACTCGGCCTTGGTGCCGAACATCACGTGCTTCCCCGTATTTCGTAAATGCCTCTCAACCGAATGGTACGTAGCACCCGGCACGCGGCGAATACGCCGGGAGCGTCTGAATTAAGGTCCCGATTCGCAGATTGCTACGGTCAACCGGAAAAAAGCAGCAAAACTGAAAATGGCGCCGATCGGCTCAGCGCCACTTTATCAAGCAAGACAGGAGGCTTTCCCCGCTGGATAACGCTCAGGCGAGGGCTGCCAGCCAGTCCTGCAGCTTGCTGGCGGCGTCAGACCATTGCGGGTCGAGCATCAGCATGTGGCCGGCCCCGTCGATGATCTGCGTTTTGGCATTCCACGAAGCAGCCGTGAAGAAAAGCATTGAGGCCGGGAAAACCTGGTCGGCCGAACCACCCATGACCAGCGCCGGAATGCGCGCCCGACCGCGGGCGATGCGAAAGGGCGCGGCCAGCATTTCGGCAACCGCCTTGTCCGATTCCGGCTGGATCAGCGGCAGGTATTCGACCGTTTCTTCCGGCGCCATGCTCGGCGAAAAATAGACACTGGCCATCGTGCGCATGGTTTTTTCGCTGGCCGTGCCGTTGACCGCATTCGGCAACTCGGCAAAGAAATCCGGCATGGTCAGCGCCAGGCGGCTAGCCGTGCCCCCCGTCCCCGTCGGCGGCACCGGCGCCAGAAAAGCCACAGCACGCGCCGTACCCCGTTCAAGAAAACGCTGGCTGACCAAGCTGCCCATCGAATGGCCAATGAGCACCGGCGCCGCTGGCAAGCTGGCAACGGCAGCCGCCAGATCGGCGACGTAATCGTCGATGCCGAAATCGTCGAGATGCGCCCGATCTGCCGGGCGGCGGCCATGGCCGGAAAGCTCAAGCGCGTAGCAGTCGTAACCCTGATCCTGGAAATACGGAATGAAACGGACACCCCACAGCGCGGCGTTGCTGTAACCGCCATGGACGAAAAGCAGCGGTGGTTTGGTGCTTGGCTGACGGGCGGGGTGGTGGTGAATGACCGGGGGTTTTGCAGGCATCTGGATATTCTTCGTTAAAAGGTGGGGCGGTGGAGAACGAGTTTAGAGCAATTTGGATTTTCAATTCACACGTGACCCACGGTTGTCGTTCGCGTGCTTTCGGTTAATTTCAAGCAATGCGAAGCATGGAATTAATCATCATATGATGCTATTGTTAATGTGTATTAGAAAAGGAGAACACCATGCGCACGACGCTCGCCCTCGACGATGATTTGCTTGCCAAGGCCCATGCCTTGACGGGTGTTTCGGAAAAAACCGCCCTGATCCGCGAAGCCCTGCGCGCGCTGATCCAGCGCGAAAGCGCCAAGCGCCTGGCGCTGCTCGGCGGTTCCGAGCCGCAACTCGAGGATGCACCAAGGCGCCAGACGGAGCCGGCATGATCCTGGTCGATACCTCGATCTGGATCGACCATTTACGCCAGCGCGACGAGCGCCTGAGCAAACTGCTCAATCAGGGCCAGGTGCTGGCCCATCCCTTCGTGATCGGCGAATTAGCCTTGGGTAGCCTGCAAAACCGCGCGGCGATCCTCGGCGCCCTGCAGGATTTGCCGCAAGCCCCGGTCGCCACGGAAGGCGAGGTTCTGAGCTTCATCGAGCAAAATGCCCTCTACGGTATTGGCATCGGCTACATCGACGCGCATTTGCTCGCAGCAGTCCGCCTCTCGCCGGGCGCCACATTGTGGACGCGTGATAAACGGCTGCTGGCCGCCGGTACGGGCTTGGAGTTGGTGGAAAACGTGGTGCATTGAGCGAGGTCTCCCTGATGCCCAACGTTGAAAATCACCGGACGAAGGCAAGCGCAGCTTGCCGAAGGTCCGGTGGATTGTGATGTTAGGCATCGCGGCCGTCTTTGCGATTAGAAGCAAATCAGTAGTCAATTTCATCTAGCTCTTTGGCCCGATCTGCGGTGAGTTGGAGGTAGTGGTCTGATGACGAAATCTTGTGGCCAGATAGGCCGGTGTCAACATAGAAGCGCATGGCCGCATCACGATAGGCCAGCCAGCGCCGCTGGACATCACGAAGTTCCTTTCGCCGCTCCGGGATTAACCTCTTTAAAGCACGCTGATACGAAGCATTCAAATGTGCCTCCTGAATCTCTTCTTCCCTTGACTGGCACGCCTGAATTGCCGAGGTCATGCCTTGGGCGCCTGATATGCAGGTGCGAAATTCCTGAGTGCACGTATCGCAACCAGCAAAAGATGGAAATGCTGACGTCAAGCACAAGGCGGTAAGAGCGAGTTGAACAGCGACGCGCATATTTCGATGCCTAACGTTGTAGGTAAAGGGCGCTGCGCGGCGCTTTATCGCGCAGCGTCCAGCGGAGGCCGAAGGCCGTAGCGACTTTGACTGATGGGATGGACTCCCCCGTCTTTTCAGCGCCCAATTGGCGATGCCGGTGCTCATGAGGATGGGGATCGGTCTTCGACGAAAGGAGTCCGAAA
>PHCH01000088.1 GCA_002840785.1 Betaproteobacteria bacterium HGW-Betaproteobacteria-4
TCACCTTTTCAGCAGGCTGGATTTCCGGATCATGAGCGTCAGCAATCTCCCCAAGTTTTCTCCCCTGACCGGCGCCATCCGCGCCCTCGCCATGGACGCGGTCCAGCAGGCCAATTCAGGGCACCCCGGTGCGCCGATGGGCATGGCCGAAATTGCCGAAGTCCTCTGGCGTCGCCACCTGCGTCACAACCCGGCCAACCCGCACTGGCCCGACCGCGACCGTTTTGTCATGTCGAACGGCCACGGCTCGATGCTGGTTTATGCGCTGCTCCACCTGACCGGCTACGATCTGTCGATCGATGACCTCAAGAATTTCCGCCAGTTGCACTCGAAAACGCCGGGCCATCCGGAGTTCGGCTACACCGCGGGCATTGAAACGACGACCGGCCCGCTCGGCCAGGGCATCACCAACGCCGTCGGCTTCGCGCTGGCCGAAAAGGTGCTGGCTGCCGAGTTCAACCGGCCCGGCCACGAAATCGTCAATCATCACACTTATACCTTCCTCGGCGACGGTTGCCTGATGGAAGGCGTTTCGCACGAAGCCTGCTCGCTGGCCGGCACGCTCGGCCTCGGCAAGCTGATCGCTTTCTGGGACGACAACGGCATTTCCATCGACGGCCATGTCGAAGGCTGGTTCAGCGACGACACCCCGAAGCGTTTCGAAGCCTACGGCTGGCACGTCATTGCCGGCGTCAACGGACACAACAGCGACGCCATTGAACGCGCCCTGCTCGAGGCCAAGTCGGTTACCGACAAGCCCAGCCTGATTTGCTGCAAGACGACGATCGGCGCCGGTTCGCCGAACAAGCAAGGCTCGCACGACTGCCATGGCGCACCACTCGGCAGGGATGAAATCGCTGCCGCCCGCGAATACATCGGTTGGCACCACCCGCCGTTTGAAATCCCGGGCGAGATTTACGCTGCCTGGAACAGCAAGCCGCGTGGCGCTGTCTATCAGGAAAACTGGGACAACCGGTTTGCCACCTATCGCGCGGCCTTCCCGGCCGAAGCTGCCGAGTTCGAACGGCGCGTCATCAAGGGCGAACTGCCGGCCAACTGGGAAGCGACCAAGGCGGCCTACCTCGCCACCTGCCGCGACAAGGCCGAGAACATTGCCACCCGCAAGGCTTCGCAGAACGCCATCGCGGCGCTGGTCCCGGCCGTGCCGGAAATCTTCGGGGGCTCGGCCGACCTTGCTGGTTCCAACCTGACCTTCGTCAAGGGCAGCAAGGGCGTCACCCGCACCGAAGGCGGCAACTACTGCTACTACGGCGTGCGTGAATTCGGCATGACCGCCATTGCCAACGGTATCGCGCTGCATGGCGGCCTGGTGCCCTACACGGCGACCTTCCTGGTCTTCTCGGATTACGCCCGCAACGGCATCCGCATGGCCGCGCTCATGAAGCAGCGCCAGATCATGGTTTATACCCATGACTCCATCGGCCTCGGCGAAGACGGCCCGACGCACCAGCCGGTCGAGCACATCCCTAGCCTGCGCATCATCCCGAACCTCGACGTCTGGCGCCCGGCCGATGCGACCGAAACGGCCATTGCCTGGACTTCTGCGGTCGACCGGAAAAATGGCCCAAGTTTGCTCGCCCTGTCGCGCCAGAATCTGCCGACCGTGACGCAGAACGTTGCCGACGCCGACATCGCCAGGGGCGGCTACGTGCTGTCCGAAGCCGATGGCGAAGCGCAGCTCACCTTCATCGCCACCGGTTCCGAAATCAAGCTGGCGCTCGACGCCCAGGCTGCACTGGCCGGCGAAGGCATCCAGACGCGCGTCGTCTCGATGCCCTGCACCAACGTTTTCGACCGTCAGAGCGCCGAATACAAGGCCTCCGTCCTCGGCGGCTGCAAGAAACGCATCGCCATCGAAGCCGCTCACCCGGACTTCTGGCGCAAATACGTCGGCCTGCATGGCGCCGTGATCGGCATCGACCGCTTCGGCGAGTCCGCTCCGGCCGGCCAGCTGTTCGACATGTTCGGTTTCACGGTGGCCAACGTCGTCAAGACGGCCAAGGCGCTGTTGTCCTGATTTTTTAGAGAGGGAGTTAGTTTCATGGCTATCAAGGTTGCAATCAACGGTTTCGGTCGTATCGGTCGCTGCACGCTGCGCGCCATTTACGAGCAGGGTCTGCAAAACGAATTCGACGTCGTCGCCATCAACGCTGCCGGCGATCTGGCGACCAACTCGCACCTGCTCAAGTACGACACCACGCATGGCCGTTTCCGCACCAGCGTCGAAACCGAAGGTGAAAACTGCATCATCATCGACGGCAAGAAGATCGCCTTCTACTCGACCAAGAACCCGAAGGACATCAACTGGGCTGACCACGGCGTTGATATCGTTCTCGAGTGCACCGGTGCCTACACCTCCAAGGCCAAGGCCCAGCCGCTGCTCGAACAGGGCGCCAAGCGCGTGCTGATCTCCGCTCCAGGCGGTGACGACGTCGATGCAACCATCGTCTATGGCGTCAATGAAGGCCTCTTCAAGTCCGACATGACCGTTGTTTCCAACGCTTCGTGCACGACCAACTGCCTGGCGCCGGTCGCCAAGATCCTGTCCGACAGCATCGGTATCAAGCAGGGCCTGATGACCACCATCCACGCCTACACCAACGACCAGGTCACCGTCGACGTCCGCCACAAGGATCTGCGCCGCGCCCGCGCCGCTGCCGCCAACATCATCCCGACCAAGACCGGCGCCGCCAAGGCCGTCGGCCTGGTGCTGCCGGAACTCAAGGGCAAGGTCGACGGCTTCGCGCTGCGCGTGCCGACCATCAACGTTTCGCTGGTCGACCTGACCTTCACGGCCGGCCGCAACACCACCAAGGAAGAAATCAACGCCTTGATGACCGCCGCCGCCAACGGCCCGCTCAAGGGCGTGATGGACGTCAATAACGAGCCGCTGGTCTCGTCCGACTTCAACCACACCACCGTTTCTTCCACCTTCGATGCAACTCAGACACGTGTGATTCAGGGCGAAGACGGCAGCACGCTGGTCAAGGTTCTGGCCTGGTACGACAACGAGTGGGGTTACTCCTGCCGGATGCTCGACGCCGCCCGCGCCTGGATGGCCGCCAAGTAAGCTGTTTGTTTCAGGAAAGGGGCCGCAAGGCCCCTTTTGTTTCACCCCCGACCGCAAGACTTCTGGAGGAATCAAGATGCACCAAACGCACCGTATTACCTTCCTGGCCGCCATTGCCGCGCTGTTCTTGACCACGACCGCCCTCGCGGCCGATGAGGAACCGGTCAAGAAAGAAGAGGCTGCTGAAGCGGTGATCGTCGGCAACCCGCCAGCCGACTCGCCTTTCGGCAAACTGAAGATCGGCATGAAATACGAGGAAGTCATTGCCATCCTCGGCAAGCCGACCAGCGAGTCAAGCTGGTGTACCGGCAAGCAGAACATCCCCTTCTATTTCGGCGATGATCGCGGCCGGGCCGAAGCCCACTTCAAGGGTCTGGGCAAACTCGATTTCAATGCCACCGTCTCGATGTACCCCTTCCGCATCTGCAAGGGCAACGCCCCGCTCGATCTGGTTTATATCGAGTACAACCCCGAGAATACCGGCGAACTGCCGAAATAAACTTTCACGGAACGCGACCGACACTTCATGCCACTGCGTCTTGCCATCAACGGTTATGGCCGTATCGGTCGCTGCTTTCTGCGGGCGCTCCAGGAATCCAGCGTCGCCCACGATCTCCAGGTGGTCGCCATCAATGAGCCGGCCAATCTGGAGAGCATGGCCTACCTGACGCGTTTCGACTCGACGCACGGCCGCTTTCCCGGCAGCGTCGACGTGGCCGATGGCCAATTGCTGATCGACGGCCGGGCCATCCGCGTCAGCCACGCCCGCACGCCGGAGGCCGTTGACTGGCGCGACATCGACCTCGTCGTCGAATGTTCCGGTTCCTACGGTCAACGGGAAAATTTGGCCAAATTCATCAACGCCGGCTGCCCGCGCCTGCTCCTTTCGCACCCTGGCGCCAGCGCTGAGGATGTCGATGCGACCATCGTCGCCGGCATCAACCAGCACACGCTGACCGGGGCCGAGCGCCTGGTCTCGGCCGCCTCGTGCACGACCAACGCCATCGTCCCCATCCTCGACCTGCTCGACCGCGAAGTCGGCGTCGACCAGGCCTTGCTCACCACGCTGCACTCGGTCATGAACGACCAGCCGCTGATCGACGGCTACCACCACGACGACCTGCGCCGGACGCGCTCGGCCATGCAGTCGATCATCCCGGTGTCGACCGGGCTGGCCCGCGGCATCGAGCGCCTGCTGCCGCAACTGACCGGCAAGGTACAGGCCAAGGCGATCCGCGTGCCGACCCTCAACGTCTCGGCCATCGACCTGACGATCAGCACCCAGCGCCCGGTTTCAGCGCACAGCATCAACGCCCTGCTCGCCGAGGCGGCGCGTGGCCCGCTCAAAAAGTTGGTGGCCTATTCCGAAGCAGCGCACGCCTCGATCGATTTCAATCACGACCCCCATTCGGCCATTGTCGACGGCAGCCAGACACGCACCGCCGGCACCCACCTGGTGAACCTCTTCGTCTGGTTCGACAACGAATGGGGCTTCGCCAACCGCATGCTCGAAGTGGCCGACTACTGGTCACAACACTGGACGCAAGAATCCATTACTTAAGCCAAATCAGGAGATCTCCATGAACGTCATCAAACTCACCGACCTCGACGTATCCGGCAAGCGCGTCTTCATCCGCGCCGACCTCAACGTGCCGCAGGACGAAGCCGGCAACATCACCGAGGACACCCGCATCCGCGCCTCGCTGCCGTCAATCAAGTACTGCCTGGACAAGGGCGCCGCCGTCATGGTCACCTCCCACCTCGGCCGTCCGACCGAAGGCGAGCTGACCCACGAAGACAGCCTGATGCCGGTCGCCGTGCGCCTCGGCCAGATGCTGCACACCTCCGTGCGCCTGATCCAGGACTGGGTCGATGGCGGTTTTGAAGTCAAGCCGGGCGAAGTCGTCCTGCTCGAAAACTGCCGCGTCAACAAGGGCGAAAAGAAGAACAACGACGAGCTGGCGCAAAAGATGGCCAAGCTCTGCGACGTCTACGTCAATGATGCCTTCGGCACCGCCCACCGCGCCGAAGCGACCACCCACGGCATCGCCAAATACGCTCCGGTAGCCTGCGCCGGCATGCTCATGGGCGCCGAAATCGACGCCCTGACCAAGGCCCTGACCAACCCGAAACGTCCGCTCGTCGCCATCGTCGGCGGCTCCAAGGTGTCGTCCAAGCTGACCATCCTCAAGTCGCTGGCCAGCAAGGTCGACCAGCTCATCGTCGGCGGCGGCATCGCCAACACCTTCCTGCTCGCCTCCGGCAAGCGCATCGGCGACTCGCTGGCCGAAGCCGACCTGGTCAAGGAAGCCCACGCCATCATGGACATCATGAAGGAACGCGGCGCCGAAGTACCGTTGCCGACCGACGTCGTCGTCGCCGACGAAGTCTCGGCCCTGGCCCGCGCCAACAAGATCTCGGTCGATGACGTTGCGGCGCACGACCGCATTCTCGACGTCGGCCCGAAAACCGCCGCGGCGCTGTCGCAGATCATCGCCAACGCCGGCACCATCGTCTGGAACGGCCCGGTCGGCGTCTTCGAACTGCCGCAGTTCGCCGGCGGCACCAAGATGATGGCTTCCGCCATCGCCCACTCCGAGGCTTTCTCCATTGCCGGCGGCGGCGATACGCTGGCTGCCATCGCCAAGTTCCATATCCATGACGACGTCGGCTACATCTCGACCGGCGGCGGCGCCTTCCTCGAATTCCTCGAAGGCAAGACCTTGCCGGCAATTCAGGTTCTCGAAGAACGCGCTGCGAAATAATGCTGCAAGGTGTTGACCGTAGCATTGCTACGGTCAACCGGGTTTACTACGTGAAACGTAAAAAAGCACCAAAAATCAAATAACAAAAGGGATGGAGAAGACATGTCACGCCACACCAAGATCGTTGCCACGCTCGGCCCCGCCTCCTCCTCGCCGGAAGTGCTGGAAAGCATGGTCAAGGCCGGCATCGATGTCGTCCGGATGAATTTCTCGCACGGCACGGCCGATGACCATAAGGCGCGCGCCGATGGCATTCGTGCGGCTGCCGCCAAGTACGGCCGGACCATCGGCATCCTCGGCGACCTGCAGGGGCCGAAGATTCGCGTCGGCAAGTTCGAGAACAACAAGATCATGCTCGTCGTCGGCGAAGCCTTCATCCTCGACGCCCAATGCAAACTCGGCAACCAGGAACGCGTCGGCCTTGACTACAAGGATCTGCCCAAGGACGTCGTCAATGGCGACATCCTGCTGCTCGACGATGGCCGCCTCAAACTGATCGTCGAAGGCGTCCGTGGTCATGAAATCCACACCCGCGTTCTGGTCGGCGGCGAGCTGTCGAACAACAAGGGCATCAACCGCCAGGGCGGCGGCCTGACCGCGCCGGCGCTGACGGCCAAGGACATGGACGACATCAAGACGGCGGCGCAGATCGGCGTCGATTTCGTTGCCGTTTCCTTCCCGAAAAGCGCCGCCGACATGTACATGGCGCGCCAGTTGTTGCGGGCTGCCGGCAGCAGCGCCGTGCTCATCGCCAAGATCGAGCGCGTCGAAGCGATCACTAATCTGGCCGAAATCCTCGATGCTTCGGACGGCATCATGGTCGCCCGCGGCGACCTGGCCGTCGAAGTCGGCGATGCCACGGTCCCCGCCCTGCAGAAAAAAATGATCCGCATGGCCCGCGACAAGAACAAGCTGACCATCACCGCGACGCAGATGATGGAATCGATGATCACCTCGCCGGTGCCGACCCGGGCTGAAGTGTCCGACGTCGCCAACGCCGTGCTCGACGGTACCGATGCGGTCATGCTGTCGGCCGAAACGGCGGCTGGCAAATACCCGGTCGAAGTCGTCGAATCGATGGCGCGCATCTGCGTCGAAGCCGAACGTTCGGCCGAAGTCACCCTCGACCGCGAATTCCTCGACCGCGTATTCACGCGCATCGACCAGTCGATTGCCATGGCCGCCATCTGGACGGCGCATCACCTCAAGGTCAAGGCCATCGCCGCCCTCACCCAGTCCGGGTCGACCGCGCTATGGATGAGCCGCCTGAACTGCGGCGTGCCGATCTACGCGCTGACGCCGGATGCCGAATCAGTCGGCCGCATGGTGCTCTACCGCGGCGTCAGCCCCTTGCCGATGAAGCAGCAGCACACCGACCGCGACCTGCTGCTGGCTGAAGCCGAGCAACTCCTGATCGATCGCGGTGTCGTAGAAAAAGGCGACCTCATCGCCCTGACCATCGGCGAGCCCATCGGCACCACCGGCGGTACCAATACACTCAAGATCGTCCGCGTTGGCGAACATCAAATCCTTTAAAATACTCAGATCAACTAAACACGAAATCGAACAGGAGTTCCCATGCCGCTCGTCTCCATGCGCCAATTGCTCGACCACGCCGCCGAAAACGGCTACGGTCTGCCCGCCTTCAACGTCAACAACATGGAACAGGTCTGGGCCATCTGCGAAGCCCTAGAAGCTTACCCGCACCTGCCCATCGTCATGCACCAGGACCACGGCCAGAGCCCGGCTGTCTGTATGGGCGCCATCCGCTCCGGCTTCACCTCGGTGATGATGGACGGCTCGCTCGAAGCTGACGGCAAGACCGTCGCCTCCTACGACTACAACGTCGCCGTCTCCAAGGAAGTGGTCAAGTTCGCCCACGCCATCGGCGTCTCGGTTGAAGCTGAACTCGGCGTTCTCGGCTCGCTCGAAACCATGAAGGGCGACAAGGAAGACGGCCACGGTGCCGACGGCCACATGACGCGTGAGCAACTGCTCACCGACGTCGACCAGGCCGCCGACTTCGTCAAGCAGACCAACTGCGACGCGCTGGCCATTGCCATCGGCACCAGCCACGGCGCCTACAAATTCACCAAGAAGCCGACCGGCGACATCCTCGCCATCGACCGCATCAAGGAAATCCACGCCCGCATCCCGAACACCCACCTCGTCATGCACGGCTCGTCCAGCGTGCCGCAGGAACTGCTCGCCGAGATCCGCGAATTCGGCGGCGACATGAAGGAAACCTACGGCGTGCCGGTCGAGGAAATCGTCAAGGGCATCGCCCACGGCGTGCGCAAGGTCAATATCGATACCGACATCCGCCTCGCCATGACCGGCGCCATCCGCCGCTACCTGTTTGAAAACCCGTCCAAGTTCGACCCGCGCGACTACCTCAAGCCGGCCCGCGAAGCCGCCAAGAAAATCTGCCTGGCCCGCTTCGAAGCCTTCGGCTGCGCCGGTCGCGCCAGCCAGATCAAGGCCATGCCGCTGGAAAAGATGGCCGAACGCTACGCCAAGGGCGAGCTCAACCAGATTGTGAAATAAGCCGAAATTTCCGGTTGACCGTGGAAGCCGCCTGCGGGCGGCTTTTTTGCGCCCGGAAACCGCCATCGCCGGGCCAGAGCAAGCCCCCCCGGAACCAATCGGCCTGCCCTCAACTCAATACCCAGGCAACCGCCGGAAATAATCGGCGCAAGGCCCACAGCGCAGACCACGTCGGCAGATCCGGGTTGGCGCACTTTTCCATTTGCTTGCTAACATGCGCAAATCAGCCCCTTTCCACAGGCAGACCAATGAACAACACGGCTCGAGACAGATTCATCCTGGTCGCCACGGTGATTTACGCTGTTCTCGCTACTGCCTGGATATTTCTCTCCGACCAGTTGCTCTCGCTGTTTGCCGACATCGAGTCCATCGTCTGGCTGTCGACCGCCAAGGGCGTACTGTTCGTCATTGTCACCGCGACCTTTTTCTTCTTCGCCCTGCGCGCCGTACCTGCGGCGCAGGCAATCGGCACCGACTCGCTGCTGGAGACTTTCGCCAGCGGGGTAACACCCGGCCGACGGCCACGCTGGCTGACCTACGCCTTTGCGATCGTGATCACGCTGGCCATGCTGGTGCTGCGGGGCAGCCTGGTGGAAGCCCTCGGCGATCGGCCGATGATGATCCTGTTCATGTTCCCGATCATCCTCAGTGCCTTGCTCGGCGGCCTTGGGCCTGGCCTGCTGGCGACCGTCCTCGGCGCACTTAGCGTCAATCACCAGGGCATCCCGCCGATCGACAGTTTTGCCATTGAGAGCAAGCAGTATCTGTTTCAATGGGTCTTCCTGATCATCAACGGCATTGCCGTCAGCCTGCTCAGCGAAGCCTTGCGCCGTTCGCTGGCAAAGGGCGAGGTTGATCGTCGCCTGCTGGGAGCGGTTGTTTCCGGGACCTCGGATGCCGTTTTCATCAAGGACATCAAGGGGCGATACCAGCTGGTCAATCGCTCGGCGGCGGCATTCGTCGGTCGGCCGATCAAGGAAATCATCGGTCGCGACGACCACGTCCTTTTCCCGGAGAGTTCGGCCCGCACGATCATCGAAGTCGACCAGGCGATCCTCGCCGCGGGCCGCACGCAAACCCATGAGGAATGCCTGACGACGCACGAAGGCAGGAATCTGGTCTTCGAGGTAACCAAGGGGCCGGTATTCGACAATTCGGGAAAAGTCGTCGGCCTGTTCGGCATTTCACGGGATGTTACGGCGCGCGCTCAGGCCGAAGCCACGCTGCAGGAAAACGAAGCGGCGCTCAGGGAAGCGCAGAGTCTGGCCAAGATCGGTTCCTGGAACTGGGATCTGCAAACGGGCATTCACGCGTGGTCGGACGAAGTCTATTCGATCTACGGCCGTGATCGCAGCTTGCCTCCAGCCACCTACCCGGAAGTCCGGATGTACTTCACCCCGGAAAGCTGGACCCAGCTTTCGAGCAATGTCGAAAAAGGCCTGGCCGAGGGCGATTCGTATGAATGCGATGCGGAAGTCCAGCGCCCGGACGGCGGTCGTCGCTGGATAACCGCCCGTGGCAAGGCCCAGCGCGACGCTGACGGCAACATCATCAACCTGCACGGGACGGTCCAGGACATCACCGAGCGCAAGGCAGCCGAATCGCAACGCTATCTTTTCAGCGAAGCCGTGCGTCAGTCAGCCCAACCGCTGTTGATCACCGATGCCGATACCTGCATCAGCTATATCAACCCGGCCTTCAGCCAGGTCTTCGGCTACCAACTGGACGATCTGCTCGGCAAACCGGCCAGTTGCCTGGTGCCGCCAACAGAAGTCGAGAAACAGGCTCATGCCGAGGCCATCGAAAAGACGCGGGCAACCGGGACATGGAGCGGCGAAGTCGAGCGACTCAGCCGCGATGGCCAGCGCATCCCCGTCATCGTCAATGTCGGAACGATCAAAGCAGGACAGGGCTGGCTATCGGGCTATATCGTCAGCTATCTCGATGTCCGCCCGCAACGGGAAAAGGACTTCATGCTGCGCAAGCTCTCGCTGGCCGTCGAGCAGAGCCCGGAGAGCATCATCATCACCAATCTCGACGCCGAAATCGAGTATGTAAACGGCGCCTTCGTGCAGAGAACGGGCTACAGCCGCGCCGAGGCACAGGGGCAAAAGCCGAGTCTGCTGCGCTCCGGCAAAACCGCCCCCGAGGTTTATGCCGATTTGTGGGCAACACTCAAGCGTGGTGCCATCTGGCGGGGAGAACTCGTCAACCGGTGCAAGGACGGTAGCGAATACATCGAATTTTCGATCATTGCCCCGATTCGCCAGATCGATGGCTCGATCACCCATTACGTCGCGGTGCAACAGGACATTACCGAATTCAAACGCAATGCCGAGGAGTTGCAACTCCACCGCCAGCACCTCGAGCAACTGGTCGAGGCCCGAACCCGGGAAGTCCGTTACCAGACGCAATCGCTGCAGGCGATGATCGACACGATTCCGCACATGGCCTGGCTCAAGGATGCCGAGGGAAATTTCATGGCGGTCAACGAGGCCTACGCCCAGGCGGCCGGCATGAGCAAAGAACAGTTGCTGGGCAAATCCGATTTTGACGTATGGCCGAGGACGGCCGCCGAGCGCTATCGCGCGGAAGACCTGGAAGTGATCGGAAGTCGTGGCCAGAAGACGACTGAAGGCGCCCTGCCGAATGATCCGGAGACATGCTTCGAGACCTTCAGGGCACCGATTCTCGATGCCGACATGACCGTCATCGGTACCGTTGGATTCTCGCGTGACATCAAGCCTCAGCGCCGGATGGAAGCCGAACTGGCCCACCGGGCAGATGAAGCGGAGGCCGCCACGCAAGCCAAGAGCTCCTTCCTCGCCAACATGAGCCACGAGATCCGGACGCCCATGAACGCCATTATCGGGATGGCCGACCTGTGCCTGGAAACCGCCTTGAATGAACGTCAGCGCAACTATCTGGCCAAGATCAAGACGGCCTCGGATGCCCTGCTCCACATCATCGACGACATTCTCGACTTCTCGAAGATCGAGGCCGGCATGTTGCAGATGGAAAACGTGCCGTTTGTCCTGGAAACCGTTTTCGACCAGCTTTCCGCCGTCACCGCACTGCGCGCCGAAAATCAGGGCATTGAGCTGAGTTACGACATCGACAATGACTCGCACCTGCTGGGAGGCGATGCGTTGCGACTGGGGCAGGTCCTCACCAATCTGGTCACCAATGCATTGAAGTTTTCTGCCGGCGGCAATGTCGACGTGACGGTTGCGACGACCTTCCTGGACGAAAACTGGGCGGAACTGCACTTTGCCGTTCGCGACGAAGGCATAGGCATGTCGCCGGAACAAGTTAACAAGCTGTTCCAGCCATTCACCCAGGCCGACATCTCGACCACGCGGCGCTACGGCGGCACCGGGCTGGGCCTGGCCATTTCGCGGCACCTTGTCGAAAGGATGGGGGGGCGAATATGGGTGGTCAGCGCCCCCGGCGAAGGCAGCACTTTCCATTTCACGGCGAGATTTGCCAACCTCGGTCTGGACCGGCGCTCCGGGGTCGCCGCCCTGGCTGAAAGGCTGGCTGAAAACAGCGACCGCCCGGTGATGGTGGTCGACGACAGCCCGATAGCGCGGCGACTTCTCGAGCAAATCATCGGAAGACTGGGCCTCAAGGTGCACACGGCAGATTCCGCTGAAGCCGCCCTCGCCCTGGCTGCCGACGACAACGCCCATTACCTGGCCTGCCTGGTCGACTGGCGGATGCCGGGAGTGGACGGGATAGAAACCATACGCCGCTTGCGTGACGCGCTCGCCTCGCACGGTTCGGCGCCGCCGATGATCCTGGTGACCGCCTACAGCCATCATGATGAACTGCACGAGATCAGCCATCACATCGACAGCCTGCTCGCCAAACCGGTCAGCGCACGCCACGTCTACGTTGAGCTGGCGCGTTGCCTGGGGGTAACCGCCCAGGAGGCGCCCAAACCCGACCGCCGCAAGGCAGCGGACCGGCAATGGTCGAGATTCCGCAACCTGGACATTTTGCTGGTCGAGGACATCGAGGTGAATCAGGAGGTCATCTGCGCCTTGCTGGCCGATGTCGGCATCACTTTGCGCCTGGCCTCGAATGGCGCAGAGGCGCTCGACGCGGTGTCGCGCCAGGTACCGGACCTGATCCTGATGGACTGCCAGATGCCGGTGATGGATGGCTATACGGCGACCCGGAAGCTTCGTGAAAACCCGGCCTGGGAGAAAATCCCGGTGATTGCCCTGACGGCCAATGCGATGGTTGAAGACAAGGAGGCCTGCCGGGCTGCGGGCATGAATTCGCATGTGCCCAAGCCGGTGCGCATGGATGTCCTGTACGAACGGATCGCCCAGTGTTTTCCGGACATTCCCGCCACCGCGACAACTGAAACAAAGCGCCGCCTGGCGCCGTCAGCAGAGAACACCCGGCCGGCATTTCCCGGCATCAACGTGACGATCGGGCTGGCCCATGTCGGCGGCCGGCTGCCCTTGCTGTTGCGCATATTGAAACAGTTCCGCGACACCCAGGGGCTGAGTTTCGCAGGGCAGTTCCAGACCGCGCAAGCGGCTGGCGACTGGCTGACGGCCTCGCGCCTGGCGCACTCGATCAAGGGCGTTGCGCACACCATCGGTGCCACCGATCTGGGAGAATCGGCCGAAGTCCTGGAACGGGCGGCGGCAGCCGGCGACGCGGAAAAATGCGATGCGCAACTCCCGCCGCTTCTGGCGTTATTGGCGCAGGTGATGAGCGGGCTGGTCGAACTGGATCGCCAGATTGACGCCGGCAATGCGTTATCGGAAGCTTCGGCCGGCGATGCGGAAAGCCTTCATGGCTGGCTGGCCAGGCTGGCTGAAATGCTGAAATTGCATGACACGGAGGCGGACGACCTGGCCGAAAAAATCTCGCCAAGCTTTGCCGGCTCGGCTCATCGCAAGGCCTGGGATGACGTCCGCCAGGCCATCGACCGCTATGACTACCCACTGGCGGAAAGCCGGCTGGCGAGTCTGCGTGAATTGTTGTCGTTACCTGAACAAGGCAGTTGAGATGAGTGAATCGATAGAGCGCAAGCCGATGGGGACCATACTGGTCGTCGACGATGTCCCGGAAAACATTGCGACGCTGGCCGGCATGCTGCGCGACAACTATCGGGTGCTGTTTGCCACCAGCGGGGCCGATGCGCTGGAGATTGTCCGGCGGCAGCAGTTCGACCTCATCCTGCTCGATGTGATGATGCCCGGCATGGACGGCTACGAAGTCTGTCGGCGGCTCAAGGCCGACATCGTGACGCGGGAGATTCCGGTCATTTTCGTCACCGCGCTGACCGAAGTGCAGGATGAAACCAGGGGCCTCGAACTGGGTGCCGTCGATTTTCTGCACAAGCCCTGCCACGCGGCGATCGTCCGCCTGCGCGTCCAGCTCCATATTGAGCGCCATAACCGCAGCCACAGCCTGGAGCGACTGGTCCAGGAGCGCACCCGGGAATTGGACGAGACACGGATCGAGATCGTTCGCCGCCTCGGACGGGCCGCCGAATACCGCGATAACGAGACCGGCATGCACGTCATTCGCATGAGCAAGTCATCGCGGCTGCTGGCCCGCGCCGCCGGCGTTTCCGAGCGGCAGGCCAATCTCTTGCTCAATGCCGCGCCGATGCACGATATCGGGAAAATCGGCATTCCCGACCGCGTCCTCATCAAGCCCGGCCCGCTCGACCCGGAGGAGTGGGACTTGATGAAAACGCACCCGCTGATCGGCGCCGAGATCATCGGCGACCATCCGTCCGAACTCCTGCAAATGGCCCGTATCGTCGCTCTGGCCCACCACGAGAAGTGGGATGGCAGCGGCTATCCGCACGGACTTGCCGGCGATGAAATCCCGCTCGAAGGACGCATCGTGACGATCGCCGATGTCTTCGACGCGCTGACCAGCGAGCGGCCCTACAAAAAAGCCTGGAGTACGGCCGAAGCGGTGGATTTCATGCGGGCCCAATCGGGAGCCATGTTCGATCCGGGTTTGCTGCACCTGTTCCTGAACATGATTCCGCAGGTCGAGGACATCCGCCAGCGCTACGCCGATACGCCCTGAGTGCTGCCGGCTGCGTCAGTCACTGACTGACGCAGGCCAGCTCAGGCCGCATGGGTCCGCTGCGCCCCTTCCCGGTTCACCTCCTCGCCCGGTTTCAGCATCAATGCCACCAGCGCGGAGGTCAGACCGGTCAGCGCCCAGAACATGAAGAAGCCGAGCGAGTAGACGACCATCGGGCTCCAGTACACCGGCTCGCCAAACAGGTAGAGCAGTTTCGGGTCGATGAAGGTGAAGAAAAAGGCTTCGCCGGCAACGGCGGTAAAGAAGGAGAGAAACAGCAGGTTGATCCATTTCGGCATGGTGTGTCTCCGTGAAAAGTCGAAGGAGTGCAGCGCAAACAGGACCGGGGAATGAAATGCTCTCGGCGTACCTTAGACTGCAAATCGCCACAAAGTTCGGAAGAAAATCGGCGGCGCGGCGACGTTGCCGGCACCTGGGCCAATTTCATTTTTGGCCTTTTTTTCCGGTTGACCGTAGCAATCGCCGACGCGGCCCGGCTGAGGCCTGACCCTCACCGGCAATGCGGCCGACACACAAATTCCTTAGAATACGCAGCGATGACCGCCGCCCTGAAATCCCCGCTCGCCCTTTGCCGCTCCGCCACGCTCGCCATACTCGGCTGCCTCGCGCTGAGCGCTTGCGTCACCACCAAAGGGCCGCGTCCGTATCAATCGGAAAGCTTTGCCAGCGACACGCCTTTCCAGTACTACAGCAACCGCGACCAGGACGCTGCCTGCGAAATCGGCAAGCGGGCCTTGCTCAGCCAGGGCTACCTGCTCGACGACAGCAAACCGCAGACCATACGCGCCGAGAAATTTTTTCGTCCCCGGCAGGACGAGGTCACGCGCCTGACGATCACCCTTGTCTGCCTGCCCAGTTCGCTCGGCGCCGTCATTTACGCCAACGCCCTGGAAACCCAGTACGAAATGAAATCGAACGGCAGCAGTGCCGGGGTCAGCGTCGCCGCGCTCGGCTCGGTTTCGCTGCCGTGGTCGATCGACAAGGACACGCTGGTCAAGGTCGGCGAAGAAACGGTGACGACGCCGGGCTTCTATGAGCGGCTCTTCGCCCTGATCAAATCGCTGGACTTCTGAGCGGCTTTTTCGGGCATAGCCCGATGCCTGGGCTACAATCTTTTGCGCCGCAACAATGACCAATCGACATCGATCATGCACCCACGCCTGACCCTTTCCAAGCTCGAGGAGCACCCGCTCCGCCAGCGCCTCAACAACGAATTCCACGCCCGCCCGCCGGTGCCGCTGGAAGGCGCCGTGCTCATTTCGCACCTCGTCTTCAAGCACGCCGCGACCAAGGCGCAGGAGGCGCGCGACAACCTCGCCAAGCTTTGCCAGGGCCATGTCTGCAATTCGATTGAAAGCTCCGATTCCCACCTCATGCTCGACACCGGCGCCTTCCGCATGCGCTGGGAACTGCACACCGAGTTTTCCAGCTACACCTTCTTCCGCCCGCTGACCAGCGGCGAGGAATTGCACCCGGACGTCACCGCTTTCGATGCCGTGCATCCTGAGTGGTTCACCGGCATCCCCGGCAAGCTCATGGTCGCCACCCACGTCGAACTACGCTCGACCAGCGACATCACGCCCGACTCGGTGCTCGCCACCCTGACGCCAAACGGCCGGACCATCGTTGCCGCCAGGGTTGCCGATGACGCCGCGTGGATTTTCACCGACTTCAAGATCGACAACGGCTTCTCCCGCTTTCTCGTCCTCAACGCCAGCATGACCCAACGCCAGACCGGCCGCACCGTGCAGCGCCTGGTCGAGATCGAAACCTACCGCATGATGGCCCTGCTCGGCCTGCCCGTCGCCAAGGAAACCGGCCGCTGGCTG
>PHCH01000089.1 GCA_002840785.1 Betaproteobacteria bacterium HGW-Betaproteobacteria-4
GTAAAGCTGGCCGTTGGCCGTTACCTTGCCGTAAATCTGGCTGGGGTTGCTGTCCCAGATGCGGAACAGGGCGCGCGACAGCGCATCCGGCTGTTTGAGTACGAAAGCTGCATCACTGCCGACGTCGAAGCTGTCGAAATTGAGGCCGAGCATGCGGCTCTGCGTCGTCACCGTCATCGTGTTGATGCCGTTGATCATCGCCGTCGTCGGCTGGCCGCCATCGACCGAGCCGGCAAAGACAAAGGGCCGTACAGCCGACGGCACCGGCAACTGCGCCGCCACAGGCCGCGCCGCCCAGGCGCCATCCAGCGCCGCGAACGAAGCCGCCACCCCGAGAACCACCGCAGCCACCCGCTTGCGCGCACTCTTCTTGCCGCGTCCGCGCACGCACTCCGCTACCGCCACCCAGGCGTTGCGCTCGACGTTGAAGACCAGCCGATAGATTCCGTGGTTCATGTTTGCGTCCTGTTCTTTCTGTGTCCGGCCTAGAACTCGTAACCCAGGCGCGCATGCACGCGCTGCGTTCCAGACTTCGTGCGCGGACCATCCTTGAGGGTCTGGCCAATATCGACAACGACCAGCGGCCCGCCCTTGTCGCCCTTCAAACGCAGGCCGATGCCCGCGCTGGCCAACGTGAATTCATCGGTTTGCCCGGGTAGCGGGCTGTTCAGCCAGAGTTGCGCGCCCTCGACAAAGCCGAGCAGGCGCAGGCCCGCCCCGCCCATCTCCAGCAAGGTCGGCGTCTTGACCTCGGTGCGCAGACGCCAGCCGACATCGCCGGCGGCTTCACCCTCGTAGTAACCGCGCACGCTATCCATGCCACCAGCCAGAATCTGCTCGGGCGACACCAGCGGCTGCCCGGCCATCTGGAAATCAAGCTTGGCCAGACCTTCCCAGCCGAGCAGGCGTTTCGAATAACTCAGGTCGCCACGCAGCACCGAAAACCCAGGGCGGGCATAAGCCCGGCGGCAGGCAAACTGCTCCATCTGCACGCCCTGGCAATCGACATCCTGCGAGTTGTAGCCGGTGTTGACGACCAGCCCGAGATTGCCGGCGACCTCGCCCGATTCGCCAAAGCGGCTGAAGGTGTATTGCGCCACCAGCGGCATGTAGCGCAGCGGCGTTTCCTTGCGGTCGGCGCCCAGCGCATTCTGGGTTTCCTGCAGATCCTTGAAATCGGCGCCGATAGACAGCGAATGGAAGAAATTGGCGATGCCGGCCGGCTGCGGCAGCGTGAAGGAAAACCGCCCGCCGAGTGTCGTCCCCTTGCCCACCACATTGCTGCCCACCGCCGAGGCGATATTGCTGTTCGAATGCTGGATGAAGGCCGACAGCGAGCGCGTCGCACTCAAGGGAGCGGCATAAAAGCCGGCCAGCACACTGACCTCGTCCGGCTTTTCCGGCGACAACACATAATTCAGCCCGGCGCTGTGCTGCTTCTGGAACAGGTTGGTATAACGCACCCCGGCCTCCAGACGCGTCAGCGACGTATCCGGACTCTGCCGGTTGTTCAACTCGACGTTGCCATGCAGGGGCAATTCGTCCTCGACAGCCAGTTCAACCTCCATCGTGCCCGGGCGAGCACCAGGGCGCAGCAGCGGCGTCACCCGGCGGTCGGCCGAACGGCCGGCCTGCGCCAGCTCGGCCTGCATGGTCGGGAAATGCGGCACCTTGCCCGGCGCCACTTCCGGCACCTCGGCGCGCAGATCGCGGCGCGAGGTGTATTGATTGCCGCTGACCTTCAGCCGCTCAACCTGCCCCTCGATGACCTGCAGGCGGATAACGCCGCTCGCCACCGACTGCTCGGGAACGACGACGGAGACTGAAAGATAGCCCTGCTGCTGATAAGCCGCTTCGAGCGCGGCACGGGCTTTTTCGACATCGCCGACCAGCTTGCCGGGGCCGAGGGAAGGATAGACGGCGCGCTCGATCTCGACATCGGAGAGCACCGTATTGCCCTCAACCGAAAATTCGAGCAGATCGAAAGCCCCAGGGGCCGGCGCAGCCGAGGCGAAAGTCGCCGCACCCAACAGGCCGGCAGAAAGGAGAATTTTGTAGACAGGCATAGCCCGAGGATTATCGGCAGGCGACATTACTTCCCCGTGAAGCGAGGGGGGTAAAACCTAGTCCGATCGGACTACGAAATAGCAGCAGCGCTAGAAAAAACGGCCCACGAAAACCGTGGGCCGTTGGTAAAAGCCTCCCCGCCCAGAAGGGCGGAAAAGTTCGTCAGGCGCTTAGAAATTGCGGTTCAGCGGGGCGCACTGGTTGTTGTTGAGGTACTGGACGCGCAGCACCTGGGCGCCGGAATAGGCACCACCCGGGATGGCGGCGGCGACGTTCTTCAGATCCTTGATGGAGGCGAGGATAGCCGGATCCTGAGCTTGCAGCAGGAACTTCTCGGCCAGAGCCTTCTTGGCACCAACGGTGCGGGTCGGGATCTGGAAGGAGATCCAGCCCTGCAGATCCCAGGTACCGTCGATCAGGTTGGCCAGGGTCGGGAACTTGCCGGTGCCGGAGGTAACCGGAGCGATGGACGTGTCGTCCCAGGTGATCTTGCCGGCGCCGTCGAGCGAACGGAACTGCCAGTTACCAGCGGCCTTCGACTTCGACAGGCTGTCCATGGACAACACGCCGATGGCCTTGTGGCCGCCAGCACCGAAGTCATAGGTGACGGTATGGCCGTCGCGATCCTTGCCGGAGAATGTGCCACCGGTCACAGCCTTGTCCAGACAGTTGACCACGTCGCCGGAAGTGGAGTTCTCGACGACCACCAGACCACCCGTGCCGCCAGTAACGGTGTAGGCGCGGGCATCTTCATCCCAGGCGCCAGTAGCGTAGCGGTCGGCCGGAACATTACTGTCACCGCAGGGATAGTTGCCGAAATACATGTTATCAACGGCCTGGGTGCCAGAACCCGGCACGCGGCGGCAAACGACGATGTCGTCGGCCGGCAGCGAAGCGTCGACCTGGTTCCAGGTGCCAACGTTGCCGGTCATGATGGCCGAAACGACGGTCTTGTTGAGGTTGATCATCGGCACGTTGCTGGTAACCGGGACGCCGAAAGCAAGGGCGTAGATCGGGTTGGCGACGAGTTCGGCCAGTTCGGTTTCGGTCAAGGACTCGGCGGCAACTTCGCCTTCGGTGTTGTACGGCGACTGGAACAGGGCCGGGGCGACGTCGGAGACGCCGGCGTCCGGCACCATGAAGCCGGCTTCCGGGGTAACGGAACAGACGTAAGGCAGGGCAGAGGTGCCGTCGCCGTCAGAGCCGCAGGTGGCCGAGGTTACATCCAGCGATTCGATGGCGGCAGCGCGGGCAACCGGGTTGACGCCGTGGACGGAGCCACCGAGAACGCGGTCGATGATGATGACGTTCTGGTTGGACCAGGCGCCAGCACCGGCGCCCAGCTTGCCGGCGACGGCTTCGTAGTTTTTGGAGGAAGCAGTGGTGTTGGCGAAGCGGATGGTGGTGCCGGTGAACATCGAGTTGATGATGCCGGTGAAGCCCTTCTGGGTAGCGGAAGCGCCAGAGATGAAGAGGACGCGGCCATTGGTGACGGCGTCATCGACGATGGCCTGCTCGGCAGCGCTCATGGCGGCGTGGGCCTGACCGGCCATGGCGGTGAAGGCAACGGCGCACAGGGAAACGATTTTCTTGACTTGCATGGGATTCTCCAAAAGACAAAGGAACCGACGCCGGGTTGGCGTCGGCAAGCATCAGGGGGTGCTTAGGCGCGCTTGTTGCGACGAGCCATGAAGCCGATCATGCCGAGGCCGGCAAGCAACATGGCGTATTCGGAAGGTTCCGGCACGGCCGCGACGGCACCGATGTGCAGCGTATTGGCGCTATCGAGCCAGACATTGACGGCAGTTGAGCCATCCAGGTATTCGTTGTAAACCGACTTGGCGGTACCAAGAGACAACGCATCAATGCGCATGAAACCGAGGCCGGCGGCGAAGCTGTTATTGGCCAGAGTTCCGGTGTTGCTGAAATTCAGCTTATTGAAAATCTTTTCGCCAAAAGTGGAAATGCCAGCATATGCAGCCGTACCAGCAGTAGCAGTCATCGAGGCGCCAACTGTATTTTCCATGAGCGGATTTACCGCGTTAAGAAACGTAGTAACGTTCGCACCGGCCGAGCGGATCACATCGTTTTGCTGGGTAACAGACATTTCCGGAGCCGTGTAGGTAGTCAGCAGACGATTGGCAGCCTGGGTGTCGTTGGCGACAACGTTCCACTTCAACGTAGCGACGTCTGCTGAGGCCAGCCAGGTGTTCAGCAGGCTGTCGGAGGTCCACATCATGTCAAGGTTGCCGGTGGCAGCCAGCGTGCCTTCGAATGAGGTATATCCAGCAGTGGCCAGGGTGGCAGACGGCGTGCCGATCAGCGTTGAAAGGCCACGGGTATAGGAGCCGTTGGCATCCCAGATGTTGAAGAACAGTTCGCCATTGCCGGCCGTGCCGGTAACGATGTCGGCCTGAGCGCCGGTAGCAGCGGCAGCCATGACGACGGCGGCAGCGAGAGTCTTGAGAGAAAACTTCATTGAAAACCCCTTTTGAAAAATTGACAGCGCTCCAGAGCGAAGCGTGAGTAGGCAAAGAACGACCAGCTCGATCACTGCCAACCGGGTGCCCACGCACACGAACCGTGGGAAGCAGCTTTTCGCCCGGGGCAGTACCTCGCTGATAGCGCCCACTTTGGGTGCGCTACATGACGTCCGTTACGGTGCCTGCGGGTCGTTTTGACCCGCCGATCGGACTAGGCCGATAGTCCGTTAGGCTCAGTCGAGGCAGACTGCTTTGTCATATTCTGAAATATTCGCCGGATGCGAGACTGGCGGCGGGTTTTCAGGCGGCCAAGGGGGTTGGCCAGCGGGCTTTTCGCCCTGGAAATTCAACAGGCGCGACGGGTTGGCGGCACGGCGATTTCAATTTTGGCCATTTTTCCCGGTTGACCGTAGCGTTGCCGCCAAGCGGCGCTAACAGAATGCAGCGAAGCGGCCTGGCGCCGCTACGTCCCCGGCTGATCGCTGATCAGCCTTGCCTTGACGGCCTTGGCGACGGCCTGGGCGCGGTTCGAGACTTCGAGTTTGCGCAGGATGTTCTGGATGTGATTCTTGATGGTCAGCGGGCTGAGTTCGAGCTTCAGTTCGGGGGCGTTTTTTTCCTGCGTCAGCATGCGATGCAGCGTGGTGTGCAGGTAGGGCATGAGCATTTGCGCGAAGTACGCATGGCGCCGGCCGGGGGCTTCCGGCATGTTGAGAAAGACGAAGAAGCCGGTGCTGTCACCGTTGAATTCGCGGGTGCCGTGGGCCATGGCGTGGCCGATGGAGAAGCGTTTGAGCAACTGGCCGACCGGGCAGGTGGCGCTGCCGTTGCTGCCGCCGGCAAAGGCTTTCGGGAGGTGGCCGCCGTGCTGCCAGCTATCGAGGGCCAGGCCGACCAGTTTGTCGAAATCGCTGCCCGGCATGCGGTCGCCGGCCAGCTGGGTGCGGCCCAGCACTTCGTAGCGAAAGGCCGGCGTGCCGTATTCGCCATGGCCAACGATCAGCGCCTCGTGCGGCAGGAAGCTTTGCAGCACGCCTTGCGACCAGAGGAAATACTGGTGGCGCAGATGCACCTGCTGCGAGGATTCGATGGTGATCAGCAAACGCTCAAGATCGACCGCGGTGAGCGTTACCAGCGAATCCATGAAGGGGTGATCAGTCAAGGATGAGCGGCCAGGCTTCGCGGCTGGCGCCATGTTCGACGAGCAGGCTTTCGGCCAGCGCCTGGTCGTAGCGCCGCGCCCAGTACAGCGCGGTCAGGCCATTGCGGTCCGGCTGATCGGGCGCCACCTGGTTGTCGAGCATGGTCAGCAGGCAGCTGAGCCGGCCGAGCGCTGCGGCCAGCGCCAGCGGGTGCAGGCCCTCGCCGTCGTAACGCTCGGGGTCGGGGTCGGCGCCGAGCAACAGGCGGACGATTTCCGGGTGATCGAAGCGGATGGCTTCATGCAGGGCCGTGGCGCGGTTGTCGCTGCGCGCGTCGATGTCGGCGCCGGCCTGGAGCAGCACGCGCACGAGGCCGGGATGGCCGGCTGCCGCGGCCATGGCCAGCGGCCGACGCCCTTCCGGCCCCTTGACGTCGGGGCTGGCCCCGCGCTGGATGAGCAGGCGGGCGATTTCGGCGTGTTCGCCGGCGACGGCGGCGAGTAGCGGGCGCTCACCCAGTTCGTCGGCACCGTTGGCCAGCGCGCCGTCGTTGAGCAGTACCTTGACGGCATCAAGCCGGCCGGCCTTGACGGCAGCAAGCAGCTCGCGCGTCGATGGGGCGACAATCGGCCGGCTGTCTTTCCAGGCCGGATTGGCAACGGCGGCAAAATCCTCGGGCAAGGCCCGCTGGCGAACCTGGGCCGACACCGGCGCCAAGCGCTCGGGCACCGCCGGCTCCTCCTCGAAAGTCTGCGCCGAGGCGGCTGCCGCGAAGAAAAGGAGGGTAACGAATAGGGCAGGACGCATGACAGTTCGCTGGCAAATTTTGCTAAGCGCCTGAATTTAGACTCTCTTGATTACCCCGTTGTTGCAGAACGGTGACACGAGCGCTTGGCGCTTGTTCTGACGCCGCTTCTTATCGTTAAAATTGAAACGATAGTCAAAAGAAAATGATTACGACCACGTTTATAGAAAGAAAACTTTCGATTAAATCAAACATGGCCATTTGCGCTGTACAATCGCCAGAAATTGATCGATAAGGAGCACACCGATGCCAGTCCTCAAGTCACCCGTTGCACTAGGCGCCGTTTTACGCGAGACCCGAACAGCCCTTCGGATTCCGGCTGAAGACCTGGCGGCGATGGTCGGCACCTCACCGGTTACCTTGCGCCGTCTCGAGCAAGGCAATCCGACCGCCGCCATCAAAATGCTCTTTACCCTGCTCGATGAACTGGGATTGGATTTGCAGGTTTCCCTTCCCCCCGGCGTCGGCCCGATCACCTTGCCCGATGAGCAATCCGGACCACGACGCACGCGAGTCCGCCCATGAGCCGGGCGCTTGACGTTTATATCGAAGCCGAGCGCATCGGTCGTCTCTTCGAAAACACCGGCATCTGGTCGTTTCAATATGACGCCACCTGGCAGGCCAGCGGCTATCCCATTGCCCCTCGTTTGCCGCTGCAGGCAGCGGAGATTGTCGATACGGGAAGCGAGCGCCCGGTCCAGTGGTTCTTTGACAATCTTCTCCCGGAAGAGATGGCGCGCACCAGGCTGGTTGCCTCACTGGAAAAGGGCGAATGGGATGCCTGGCGTCTGCTGGAGCGGTTTGGCAGTGAGTCCGCCGGTGCCTTGACGCTGCTCAGGCCCGGTGACTCCCTGGCAGAACCCGGCCTCAATCGGCTGGCCGATGAGCAATTGCAGGCTCGAATCCTGGCCATGCCCCATGTGCCGCTGGGATCGGATGCACCCAAGAAAATGTCGCTGGCCGGCGCCCAGGAAAAGCTGCCGGTCGTCGTCAACGAGGCCGGTGAGATTTTCGACCCGGTCGGCTCGCAAATCTCAACGCACATCCTGAAACCTGATGCGCTGAGCGAGCACTACCCGACCAGCGCGGTGAATGAATGGTTCTGCGCCCGAGTGGCGCAAGAACTGAAGCTCAATGTCCCGCCTGTCGAATTGCGCTACCTGCCTTCATGCGTCTATCTCATTGAGCGGTTTGATCGAGCCTGGGTTAACGGCACCCTGGTCCGCCGTCATGCCCTGGATGCGGCCCAGCTCCTCTCGCTGTCGGCTGGCTCGAAATACTCAATGTCGGGCGCCAGCGCACTCAATGATGTCGTCAATATCTGCCGCGCCAAGGCCCCCACCCGGATCGCGCTATTCCGATGGGCGCTGTTCAATGTCCTCATCGGCAACCACGATGCGCATCTCAAGAATATTTCCCTCTATGCCGGGCACGAAGGCTATTCCCTGGCGCCCCACTACGACCTCCTGAGCACAGCATCCTGGGCGCAGCCGGAACTGGTCAATCAAGGGCCGACCTGGCCGGACGTCGAGCTGTCTTTTCCCATCGGCGATGCGACCAGCTTCCGAAGTATCCGGCGAGAGCATCTATTTCAATTTGCCGAAGCACTGAAAATTCCCGGGATAACCGCCCATCGTGAAATCGCCCGGCAGGTAGGCGGCATCATCGCCGCTGCAGACAAAGTCATGGCCGAGTTTGAACATCGAGATGACGTACCCGCCAACATGCGGGCCGGGCAATTACGGATGCTGCGCTCCATCCGTCACTTGCCGGTAGCGAACATGCAAGCTCAACTATCAGGCTGAAGACGGATTCACCGGCAAAAAGCAGTCCTAAGGCAGCCCGTTGTAGATGAAATACCAGTCGGCGTAGCTCGCGGCGCTGTCGAAACCTTCCTGCTCGGCCGTGAAGCCGGCGATCTTGATCGGTTTGTCGGCTGAGCGGCTGGCCACCCCCATGATGCGCCCCTGCTGGCGGATCAGCTCCCATTCGCCATCGACCGTCATCGGGTCGCGATAGAGGCGGCGCAGGTGGTGGGTCGGGTTGGGGAAGCGCTTGTCCTGGAGCAGGTCTGCGAGTTTTTCCGGGAACTGTTTTACGGCGCCGGGCGATTTTTCGTAATAGCTGCCGATGGCGTGACGATATTCCTCGCCGATGAAGAGCAGCTCCTTTTCCTTCTCGCGCCGGCTTTCCAGTTGCCAGAGCGCGCCGGTGCCGGCCAGCGCGATGCCGGCGATGGCGACGGCGAACATCAGGCCGAGGAAGGTGAATCCGCCCTGCCGGCCGATTTCATTTTTGGCCGTTTTTTCCGGTTGACCGTAGGACCTCACCATGTCGAATAGTCGCTGCCGTCCTTCCCCTGCCCTTCGGCCCCGCTGCGGATGTCCCAGACCCTGCGCTGGCCCGGTTCTTCGGGCGGCGGGACGAGCACCCAGCTATCGGCGCTTTCGGTGATCGGATCGGGCGGCACCTTGCGCAGGTAGCGTTTGCTCACCAGTTCCTCGAGCGTTTCCGGGTAGCGGCCGGTGTCGCCGCGATATTTATCGACGGCGTCGCGCATGACGGCCAGCGATTCGCGCAGCGAGGCTTCGCGCGCCCGGTCGAGATGCTGGAAATAGCGCGGCACGGCGATGGTCAGCAGGGTGGCGATGACCGACATGACGACGAGCAGCTCGATCAGCGTGAAACCTTTTTTACGGCCGGCCATGGCTCACCATTCGCGGTAGGCGATGCCGTTCAGGCCGATGCCTGGCGACAGCGAATAGACATCGAAAACATCCGCCCCCTCCTGCGGCGCATCCGGCGGGCTGGCGTAGCTGCGCTTGCCCCAGCTTTGCGCGGCCGGCAGGCTCGGGTCGTCGGCAAACGGGTCGCGCGGCAGGCGACGCAGGAAATAGAGCCGGGCCTTGTTCGGGTCGAGGCTGTTTTCGACGCCCTGGTCGAGCTCTTCGAGCCGATGCGGGTAGCCGCTCTCGTCGACCTTTTTCTCCACTTTGCCCTCGCTGACCGCCCGTCGATAGGCGTCGATGCCGCCGCGTATCTGGCGCAAGGCGGCGCGCAACTCCACTTCCTTCTGCCGCTTGGCCGTCACCTCGATCATCGGCATCGCCGTCATCGCCAGAATGCCGACGATGGCGACGGTGATGATCAGCTCGATCAGGGTGAAACCCCGGTTGGGCATGCCGATCATGGCCTCAAGGCGGTAGAAAACTCAGTTTTCCTTGTCACCGTCCGCCTCGACCTTTGCCGGTGGAACGGGGGGCGCCGCCTGAACCGGCGGCACCGGCACGGTTGGTTCAGCCGGTTCGGCCGGCTCATCCGGTGCCGCCTCCGGCTCCGGAACGGCGCGCCCCCTGGCGCCGCCCGCCACCCCGCGGCCCGGCGCGATACCGAGCGATTTCGGCCCCTGCGTCCGGATGACCATGGGCGCGGCGCCCACCGCCGTTTCGGTGCCCGATGGCAAGGCCGGCTGCCCGAAGTCGGGGCGATGGATATTGCGCAGGATGCGCGGGGTGATGAGCAGGATGATCTCCGTCTTGATCGAAGTGTCGCGCTGGCTGCCGAAGGCGCGGCCAATGACGGGGATTTCGCCGAGCCCCGGAATATGGCTGGTGGACTTGCGCTCCTCGTCGTTGATCAGGCCGGCGAGCACCTGGGTTTCGCCGTTCTTCAGGCGCAGCGTCGTGCTCGCGCTGCGCGTGCCGACCTGATAGGCCAGCGAATTGGAGGGCCCGGCGACTTCCTTGACGATGCTGCTGACCTCCAGCCCGACCTTCATCGACACCTCGTCGTCGAGCGTGACATTCGACTCGACATCGAGCTTGAGGCCGACATCGAGATAGGTCACCGAGGCGGAAACGCCAACGTTGGCGGTCGACGTCGTGGTGAATATCGGCAGCTTGTCGCCGATGTGGATCTTCGCCTTCTCGCGGTTCTTGACGCGGATGCGCGGATTGGCCAGGACATTGGTGTCGCTGTTCTGGCCCTTGAGATTGAGGGTCAGGCCAGGGTTGGCGACAAAGCTGGTGAGGCCGGAAGCGCTCTTGAGACTGATGTTGCCCGGGGCCAGCGTGCCGCCCGGCACGACGTTCTGCATGATCCCGGCGGCCGTGCTCGTCGTTGTCGTTATCGTCTGCTGCAGGGCGCCGTAGCCGACGCTGTCCGGCCAATCGACGCCGATCTCGTTGAGCCGGCTGCGCGTCACCTCGAGCACCTCGACCTCGAGCATCACCTCCGGCTCGGCCAGGTCCACCGACTCGATCAGCCGCTCGACCAGACGCATGGCCTCCGGCGTGTCCTTGACGATGAGCAGGTTGAGCTTTTCGTCGGCAAAGACATCCTTGCTCTTGGCCACCGTCTTGACCAGGATCTGCACCTGCTTGACGTCGGCATTGGCCAGATAGAAGCTGCGCACCACCAGTTCCTGGTACTCCTTGGCCTTGGCCGGCGTGTTCGGATAGATCAGGAAACTGTTGTCATTGAGCTGGCTCAGCTTGAGCTGATTGGTCTTCATGATCAGACTCAGGATGTCTTCGAGCGGGCTGTTGCGGACAAAGAAGGTCACCTTGCTGTCGCCCTTGACGTCCTTGTCGAAGACGAAATTGAGGCCGGACGAGCGCGAAAGCACCTCGAACACCGATTTCAGCGTCGCATCGCGGAATTCCAGGACGACCGGCTTGGCCAGCGCCGCCTTGACGGCCGGGTTGGCCGACGGATTCATTTCCTTTTCGCGCCGCCGGTCGATCTCCTCCTGCAGGCTGCGCGCCAGCGGGTTGAGCTGATCCTGCACGCGCACGGTGCGCACAACGCGTTCGGCGCCAAGCAGGTCGCCCTTCTTCAGCAACTGTTCGGCCTGGGCCAAATTTGCGGCATTTTTCCGGTCGACCGTAAGCTGGTCCAAACCCTGCAGGGCGCGGGTGTTGCGGGCATCGATAGCGAGCGCCCGGCGGTAGGCGGCCTCCGCTGCCTCCCCTTGGCCGGCCGTCCGCAGGCGCTCGGCCTCGCTCAAGTAGGCGTCGATGCTGGCATCCTTGTGGCGGACCAGGGCCGCCTTGATCTCGGCATCGCGCGGCTCGTCACGCGCCGCTTTTTCCAGTGCGGCGACGCCCTCCTCCTTCTTGCCGGCGGCCATGAATTCCAGCCCGTCGCGGAAGGCCGGATGGGCACATCCGCCCAGCAGCAGGACGATGAGGAGAAGAATCGAGCTTCGTTTCAGGCAACTATCCGAGCGGATATGCATCGTGGCGAACCATGGCAAAAGTCCACCATGCTAGGAAGCCAGCGTTACAGCGACGTTAAAGACAATGAAATATTCCGGCGGCTCATGCCGCGCTTCACACGACTGAAATCTCCGGCCGCAATACTCCCTCGAGATCCGGCCGGCATGGCCGCCATGACGAAGGGAGAACCCAATGATGCATGCCACACCGGCAACCAATCGCCACCCGGAAGATATGCAGGCCCTGCGCCGGTTGATCAGCGAACTGGCCCCGCAATGCGGCGTCGATCTGGGCAAGCGCGCCGCAGTTCGCCATTTTCTCGACCACGATTCAGCGACCAGCCGCAGCGAAAGCATCGATCCGCAACTTTGCCAGGAACTGCGCGCCATGCTGATCCTGCTCTACCGGCTCGAAGCGAGCAGCAGCGAAGATCTGGGCGTCGATGGCCTGGCCCGCCTGTGGCGCCAGCACGGCGAAATCCTCGCCCGCTTTCATGCCGGCGAATCCATCAGCGCCGGATAAGAGCCCGGCTGGCGGCGAAAAAACGGGGAGCGCAGGCCTCCCCGTTTTTGTTTCAGAGCCCGCTGAAAACTAGTCCGTTCGGCTCATTTTTTTCTCCCCGGGCAAAGGAATGGCTGTCACGCCGGATGCATATCCTGATCGTACTCAGCCATCTCACCAAACATCAATTCCGGGGAAAACCATGATTCGCAAGTCCATACTCGCCCTGCTGCTCGCGGCCTCTGGCGTCAGCGCCCATGCTGCCCTGTCCGCTGGCGACATTGCTTTCACTTCATTCAATGCCGATGAAGATGGCTGGTCCATCGTTGCCCTGGCCGACATCAGCGCCAACAGCCTTGTCCACTTCACCGACAACACCTGGAACGGCACCTCGTTCGCCAACACCGAGACGGCTCAAACCTGGAACTCCGGCGCCAGCCTGATCGAGGCCGGCACGGTAGTCCGCTTCACCATGGTCGACAGCACGACGGCAATTGGCGTTTCGCACGGCAGCATCAGCTTTGCTTCGTCGGCGAACCTTGGCCTCAGCGCCAGCAACGAAACCATCTACGCCTACCAGGGCGCCGCCTGGAACTCCGCCCCGAGCAGCTTTCTGGCTGCCATCTCGACCGCCTCGAATGGTTTTGACAATGCCACCTACGGCGTGTTGACCAACACCGGCCTGACCGTCGGCAGCACTGCCGTCGCCATCACCACGGGCACCGACTTCGGGCAATACACCGGCGCTCGCAGCGGCCAGGGCAACTTTGGCGAATACCGGTCGCTGGTCAATGCAAAAGCAAACTGGGCGACGGCCACTGGCGGTGATCAATCCCTGTCCATCCCTGACACCACCGCCTTCGCCGTCACCGCCGTTCCCGAGCCGAAGAGCGCCGCCATGCTGCTCGCCGGCCTCGGCCTGATCGGCGGCATGGTTCTCCGCCGCGGCGGTCGCTGAGCCTGGCCGGCCGGGGTTCGCCCCGGCCTCCGCATTCATAACTCAAACCCAACGGCAGCACGTCCTGTTCCCCAAGGAGATTTACATGTTCAAGCTTTCCACCCTGGCCCTCGTCATCGCCAGCGCCTTCGCCCCGGCCTGCGCCTTTGCCGTCACCTGCGTGCCCGGCTCTTCCACCGAGAACGTGCTCATCGGCAGCACCGACAGCGGTGTGGCCAATCGCGTTCTGACCACGTCCTGCGTGACCATCGACGACCAGATCCTCGACGAACAGCAATGGGGCAGCCAGGCCGCCTTCCTGTCCCACGTTTCGCAGATCAGCTTCAACCTGCTCAAGCAGCGCAAGATCAGCGCCATCGAGCGCAGCAAGCTGATGCGGGCCGCCCAGACCTCGGCCATCGGCACCACGATCAAGGTCAAGATCATCGGCTTCAACGATTTCCACGGCTACATCAAGAGCCGCGAAGGCTCGAGCAGCAACCCGGGGGCTGCCAGCTTCGCCTACCAACTCAATCAACTGCGCGCCCAGAACCCGCTGCACGCAGTCGTCTCGGCCGGCGACATGATCGGCGCCAGCCCGCTGACCTCGGCCCTGTTCAAGGATGAGCCGACCATCGAAGTGATGAACCGCATCGGCATCGAC
>PHCH01000090.1 GCA_002840785.1 Betaproteobacteria bacterium HGW-Betaproteobacteria-4
CTTCTACCGCAACAAGCCGGTCGCCGTTGTCGGCGGCGGCAACACGGCCGTCGAGGAAGCACTTTACCTGGCCAATATTGCCAGCCATGTGACACTGATCCATCGCCGCGATAAATTCAAGGCCGAAAAGATCATGCAGGACAAGCTGTTCAAGAAGGAAGCCGAAGGCAAGATCACCATCCTCTACAACACGACGCTCGACGAAATTCTCGGCGACGACTCCGGCGTCACCGGTCTGCGCGTCAAGAACAAGGAAAGCGGCGCCACCCAGGAAGTGTCGGTGCATGGCGTCTTCATCGCCATCGGCCACAAGCCGAACACCGACATTTTTGCCGGCCAGCTGGAAATGGACAACGGCTACCTGGTCACCGAAGCCGGCCGCAACGGCAACGCGACGCAGACCAGCATTACCGGCGTTTTCGCCGCCGGCGACGTGCAGGACCAGATCTACAAGCAGGCCTGTACCTCGGCCGGCACCGGCTGCATGGCGGCGCTCGACGCCGAGCGTTACCTCGACGCGCTCGCCTGAGTTTGACCGACCCGGACGACCTGGCCGCCTTCCAGGCGGCGGTGGCCGACATCAAGCCACTGCCGCCGGTCAACCGCGTTCAGCTGGAAAAACCGAAACCGCCACTGCCATCCCGCCCGTCCGGCCACGAAAAGCCGCAGGCCGAACGGCAGAAGCCGCGCCAGGATGCCCTGCCGGCACACTGGAACCTCCCCGCCGCGGAGCCAGAGCAACAAGCGCTCGCCCCCGAACAGGCCGAATTCCGCGCTGCCGTCGCTGGCGTCCGACCGCTCCCGCCCTCCAACCTCGTTGAGCACGACAAGCGGCCGCCACCGCCCCATCCGCTGCAGCACATCGCCGACGAAAGGGCGGCGCTGCACGAAAGCCTGCACGGTTTCATCGCGCTGCAGGACCGCCTCGAAGGCGGCGATGAACCGCATTACCTGCGTAACGGGCTGGCCCAGAACGTCCTGCGCGATTTGCGCCGTGGGCGCTGGGTGATCCAGGATGAAATCGACCTGCACGGCCTGAACCGCGACGAGGCCCGGCAACTGCTCGCCGGTTTCCTGGCGGAGTGCCTGCATCATGGCAAACGTTGCGTCCGGGTCGTGCACGGCAAGGGTCTCCGCTCACCGCAGAAAACCTCCATCCTGCGCCAACTGGTACGCGGCTGGCTGGCCCAGCGCCAGGAAGTGCTGGCCTATTGCCAGGCCAAGCCGCCCGATGGCGGCGAAGGTGCGCTGATCGTCCTGCTGCGCAACCAGAAATGACAAAGGGCAGCCGAAGCTGCCCTTTTCATTTTTGGCCGTTTTTCCCGGTTGACCGTAGGAATGCGACCGCCGGCCAGAAAACAGCGATCAGATCGCCGCTTCGTCGGTTTCGCCGGTGCGAATGCGCACCACTTGCTCGACCGCCGTGACGAAGATCTTGCCATCGCCGATCTTGCCGGTACGCGCCGCCTTGATGATGGCCTCGATGGCGGGTTCGACGTTGTCGGTATTGACGACAATCTCGATCTTGATCTTGGGCAGGAAATCGACCACGTATTCGGCGCCACGGTAGAGCTCGGTGTGCCCCTTCTGACGACCGAAGCCCTTGACCTCGGTGACGGTCAGGCCGGCAATGCCGATCTCGGACAGCGCTTCGCGGACTTCGTCGAGCTTGAACGGCTTGATAACGGCTTCGATCTTTTTCATGGGCTGCTTCCTCTCTACAGGTTCTTAAAATCGGCCGCGATGATTTCGCGCGGGCTACGGTCTTCTTCCATGTAGGCGCGAACGATGGCATCGAGCACCTCATATTCCGGCAATGAATCTTGGTCAGTCTGATCGGGTTTCAGTTCCGCCGATGGCGGCCGGACAATGATGTTTTCCGGAATGACCGGATCGCCCTGAGACAGGGTATTGCGATAGCGCGACAGGCGATAGACCAGCGTCTTGTAGACGTCCTTGATCACGGCAAAGCCGCCGGCCATGTCGCCGTACAGCGTGCAGTAGCCGACGGCCATTTCCGACTTGTTACCGGTAGTCAGCACCAGCGCGCCCGTCTTGTTGGAGATGGCCATCAGGATATTGCCGCGAATGCGGGCCTGGATGTTTTCTTCCGTCGTATCGGCCGGCAGGCCGACGAACAAGGGGTCAAGCATCGCGCCGTAGACCTCCATCGCCGGCGCAATGGCAATCTCGTCGTAGCGCACGCCAAGGACGCGGATCATCTCGCGGGAATCATCGAGGCTCATTTGCGCCGTGTAGGGCGACGGCATCATGACCGCCCGCACCTTGTCTGCACCCAGCGCATCGACCGCCACGCAAAGCGTCAGCGCCGAGTCGATACCGCCGGAGAGACCGATGATGGCGCCCTTGAAACCGGTCTTGCCGATGTAGTCACGGACGCCGAGGACCAGCGCCTGGTAGGCCTCAGCCTCAACCGACAACTCGTCGGCCAGTTGTTCGGAATAGAGGTGGCCGGCATCGAAATCGACAATACCCAGCGCCTCCTCGAACGAAGGCAGGCGCATGCAGCATTGCTTCCGGGCATCGAGCGCGAACGAAGCGCCATCGAAGACCAGCTCGTCCTGGCCGCCAACCAGATTGCAGTAGATGGCCGGAATGCCCGTAGCATCGACACGCTCACCGAGCACCTGGGCGCGCTGCTGATGTTTTTCGAGATGACAGGGCGAGGCGTTGAGAACGAGCAGCAGTTCGGCCCCTTCGCCGCGCGCCAGTTCGGCGGCACCCTCTTCCCAGATGTCGGCGCAGATATTGATACCGCAACGCACGCCACCCAGGCTTACGACGCACGCCTCCGTACCGGCCTCGAAATAGCGCTTTTCGTCGAAGACCTCGTAATTCGGCAGGCGGATCTTGCGGTAAACCGCTATTTTCCGGCCATTTTCAATAACCGTCGCGGCGTTGTAGCAGCGACCATGATGTTCTTCCGGATGACCGACAATGACGGCAATGCCATCGACCCGGCTGGCCAGATCATCAAGCGCCCGATTGCAGGCCCGATAAAAATCCGGGCGCAGCAACAGGTCTTCGGGCGGGTAGCCGCACAACGCCAGTTCGGGCGTCAGCAGCACCTGGGCGCCGCGGGCCTTCGCCTCGACGGCGCACTGGATGATGCGTTCGACGTTGCCCGTCAGATCACCGACAGTGGCATTGAACTGGGCAACGGCGATACGCAACATGACGCGCTTAGTAGGCCGGCTTGTCTTTCGCGTCGTTATAACGCTGGATGCCAGTCAGAATCTCGTTCCTGGCTTCTTCAATACCTTCCCAGCCATTGACCTTGACCCACTTGCCCGGCTCGAGATCCTTGTAGTGCTCGAAGAAGTGGGCGATCTGCTTGCGCAGCAGTTCTGGCATGTCTTCGTAGCTCTTGACGTCCTTGTAGAGCGGGGTCAGCTTGTCGACCGGGACGGCCAGCAGCTTGGCATCCTCACCACCTTCGTCGGTCATCGACAGCTGACCGAGCGGACGGCAACGCACGACAACACCCGGCGGCAGCGGGAAGGGGCTGACCACCAGAACGTCGACCGGATCGCCATCACCGGCGATGGTGTGCGGAATGTAACCGTAGTTGCAGGGATAGTGCATCGAGGTCGACATGAAACGGTCGACGAAAATGGCGCCGCTTTCCTTGTCGACTTCGTACTTGACGGGATCGGAATGGGCCGTGATTTCGATGATGACGTTGAAATCGTTGGGCAGGGACTTGCCGGAGGGGACGTTATTAAGAGCCATCGTTATCTCTCTGCGGTTGGGTTTGAGAACTTGTAATTATAACGTTGAGCCACGCCATATTTACTGCCAGGCGGCGAGAAACTCCTGCCAGTGCGGCGCGCCGATACGGGCCAGTTGGGCCTTGACGAAATCGCACTCGGCCAGCTCTTCGGCGGCAGTCAATTCGCCGCGCATGCGGCGGAAACGGTTGTAGACCAGATAGGTATTGATGACATCGGTCTCGCAATAATCGCGAATCTCGGCGCTCTTGCCGGCCTGCCAGGCTTCCCAGACCTTGCCGCCATCCATGCCGAGCTTGCCGGGAAAGCCGTAGAGCTTGGCCAGGTCATCGAGCGGTGCGTTTGCCCGGGCGTTGTAGAGGGCGAGCAGATCCATCAAATCAAGGTGCCGCATGTGATAGCGGCTGATGTAGTTGTTCCACTTGAAATCGCGCGAATCGGCATAGTCGCCATCGCCGAGATCCCAGTAACGCGGGGCCGCGACGCCGTGCAACATGCCGCGGTAGTGCAGCACGGGCAGGTCAAAACCGCTGCCATTCCACGAAACAATCTGCGGCGTGAATTTCTCGATGCCGTCGAAGAAGCGCTGGATGATGGCGCCTTCGTTGAGGTCAGGCTCGGACAAGGACCAGACTTTCAGGCCCTCGCTGGTACGCAGGACGCAGGAAATGGTGACGATGCGCTGCAGATGCAGTTGCAGGAAGTCATTGCCGGTCTTGGCGCGCCGCTGCTGGAAGGCGAGTTCGGCCACTTCATCGTCGGAAAGCCCGGCCGGCAGGTCGTTCAGGCGGCGCAGACCGGCGACATCGGGGATGGTCTCGATGTCAAAAACGAGAACAGGCTTCATGCCGGGAAAACGCCTGTCGACAGATAGCGATCACCGCGGTCGCAGACGATGGTGACGATCACCGCATTCTCCAGTTCCAGCGACAGGCGCAAGGCCACCGCCAAGGCGCCGCCGGAGGAAATGCCGGCGAAGATACCCTCTTCCATCGCCAGCCGGCGCGTCATGGCCTCGGCGTCGGCTTGACTGACGCTTTCCACACGGTCAACCCGATTTTTATCGAAAATTTTAGGCAGGTAAGCTTCCGGCCACTTGCGAATGCCGGGTATCTGGCTGCCGTCTTCCGGCTGGCAACCAACAATCTGGATGGCCGGATTCTGTGTCTTGAGGTACGCCGACGTACCCATGATCGTGCCGGTCGTCCCCATGCTGGAAACGAAGTGCGTGATCTTGCCATCGGTGTCGCGCCAGATTTCGGGGCCGGTGCCCTCGATGTGCGCCAGCGGATTATCCGGGTTGCCGAACTGGTCGAGGATGATGCCCTTGCCTTCGTCGCGCATCTTTTCGGCGACGTCGCGGCACAGCTCCATGCCGCCATCCTTGGGCGTCAGCACCAGTTCAGCGCCATAGGCGCGCATGCTCTGCCGGCGTTCGATGCTCTGGTTCTCCGGCATGACCAGAATCATCCGGTAGCCCTTGATCGCCGCCGCCATGGCCAGCGCGATGCCGGTGTTGCCAGAAGTCGCCTCGATCAGCGTGTCGCCCGGCTTGATGTCGCCGCGCGCTTCGGCGTGGACGATCATCGACAGCGCCGGGCGGTCCTTGACCGACCCGGCCGGGTTGTTGCCTTCGAGCTTAGCCAGAATGACGTTATTACGTTTGTCGTTATCGGCACCCGGGATGCGCACCAGACGCACCAGCGGCGTGTTTCCGACAAAATCCTGCAGGGTTTTATACATTTTTATGGAGCCACTCGATGTATTGGGAGACGCCCTCCTCAACCGTGGCCATCGGTGCAGCGTAGCCGGCAGCGCGCAAGCGCGTCAGATCGGCCTGGGTGAATGCCTGGTACTTGCCCTTCAGCGCCTCGGGGAAGGCAACGTATTCGAGCAAACCCTGTGCCGGCAGTTCGTCTAGCCCCAACGGCGCTTCGCTTTGTGCCTTGCGGCAGCCGTTGACCGCAGCAACCGCGACATCGTTGAAACTCTGCGCCCGACCGGAACCGAGGTTGAAAATACCGGACTTTTCCGGGTGATCCAGAAAGTACAGATTGACCTTGGCGACGTCGCCGACGAAAACGAAATCGCGCATCTGGCCGCCATTTTCGTAGCCATGCGAGCCCTCGAACAGCTTGACCTTGCCATCCGCTTTGAACTGGTTGTAGTTGTGAAAAGCCACCGAAGCCATGCGCCCCTTGTGCGTTTCGCGCGGGCCATAGACATTGAAGTAGCGGAAACCGACGATCTGTGACGACGGGTTCTGCGCCAGCTTCTGGCGAACGATCTGGTCGAAGAGAAACTTCGAATAGCCGTAAACGTTGAGCGGCCCCTCGTACTGGCGCTCCTCCTTGAAAACGTTGCTGGCGCCGTAGGTGGCGGCACTGGAGGCATAGAGGAACTGGACATCCTGGTCCAGACACCAGTCGAGCAAAATGGAGGAGTAACGGAAGTTGTTCTCCATCATGTAGCGACCATCGGTTTCCATGGTGTCCGAGCAGGCACCCTCATGGAAAATCGCCTCGATCTCGCCATCGAAATGACCCGCCTGGATGCGCGCGATGAAATCGTTCTTGTCGATGTAATCGGCAATTTCGCAGTCGATCAGGTTCTTGAACTTGTCGGCCTTGGTCAGGTTGTCGACTGCGATGATCTTGGTTACGCCGCGCTCGTTGAGGGCCTTGACGATATTGGAACCAATGAAGCCGGCAGCGCCGGTAACAACTGTGTACATGATTATTCCTTACAGGGCTGCGGCGAGTTCTTCACGGCTGACGACAGCAGTACCGAGTTTGCCGACAACAATGCCGGCGGCGATATTGGCGACACGAATGGCTTCGGCCCAATCGGCACCGGCCGCGATCATGACGGCCAGCGTGGCGATCACGGTGTCGCCAGCACCGGAGACATCGAATACTTCGCGCGCCTGGGCCGGCTGATGGTGGTCTTCATCGGCGAAAAGAGTCATGCCTTCTTCGCTGCGGGTAACCAGCAAGGCTTCGAGGCCGAGCTCACCGCGCAACTTGCGCGCCTTGACAGCCAGTTCGTCATCGGACGACCAGCGTCCGACAACCTCTTTGAGCTCAGAGCGGTTCGGCGTGATGACGGTGGCGCCGGCATACTTGCCCCACTCGTCGCCCTTGGGATCGACCAGCACCGGCTTGTCGTGGGCGCGCGCGATGCGGATCATCTCGGCGATATGCATCAGCCCGCCCTTGCCGTAGTCGGAAAGGACAACCACGTCGGACTGCACGACCCGGGTTTCAAAATCGGCCAGTTTGGCCTGCAGCACTTCGTGCGACGGCGTCGTCTCGAAATCGATGCGCAGCAGTTGTTGCTGACGACCAATGACGCGCAGCTTCACCGTGGTATCGATCTCACGGTCAACATGCAAATTGGCATCAATTTGATCCTCATCGAGCAGGCGCCCGAGGGTGCGTCCAGCCTCATCGTCCCCCACCACCGACAGCAAGGCCGAAACAGCACCGAGCGATGCGGCATTGCGGGCCACGTTGGCCGCCCCGCCGAGGCGCTCTTCCATGCGCTGAACCTTGACCACCGGCACCGGCGCCTCGGGCGAAATCCGGCTGACCTCGCCAAACCAGTAGCGGTCGAGCATGACGTCGCCGACCACCAGGAGGCGAACCTGCGAAATCTTTTCCAGCACGCTGCCGCTCATTGATCAGCGCCCGATTGCAAAATATTCGATGCCTGAAGCCCGGACGAATTTTGGATCGTAGAGGTTACGGCCATCGAAGATCACCGGATTCCTGAGCGTTGCCTTGATAGCATCGAAGTCCGGACTGCGGAATTCCTTCCATTCGGTAACGATGAGCAGCGCATCGGCATCGGTCAGCGCACCCATCGGGTTCTCGGCATAGTTCAGACGCGGGTCATCGCCGAAAATACGCTGCGTTTCATGCATGGCAACCGGATCGTAGGCCGTCACGGTAGCGCCTGCAGCAAAAAGGTCGGCGATCAACTCGCGACTCGGCGCTTCGCGCATGTCGTCGGTATTCGGCTTGAAGGCCAGCCCCCACAGGGCGAAATGCTTGCCCTTGAGGTCACCGAAGCGCGCCTTGAGCTTGCCGGTCAGCACGTGCTTCTGGGCATCGTTGGCTTCCTCGACGGCAGTCAGCACCTTGAGGGTGATGTCGGCATCGTCCTTGGCCGTCGCGATGAGCGCCTTGACGTCCTTGGGGAAGCATGAGCCGCCGTAGCCGCAACCGGGGTAAAGGAAGTGGTAGCCGATGCGCGGGTCGGAACCAATGCCCTGACGGACCATTTCAATATCGGCACCGAGCACTTCGGCCAAATTGGCCAGTTCATTCATGAAACTAATGCGCGTTGCCAGCATGGCGTTGGCGGCGTACTTGGTCAGTTCGGCGCTTTTCACGTCGGTGATGATCAGACGCTCATGGTTGCGCTGGAAGGGCGCGTAAAGGGCACGCATGAGGTGGATTGCCTGCTCTTCTTCGGCGCCGACGACGATGCGATCAGGACGCATGAAGTCTTCGACAGCCGCTCCTTCCTTGAGAAACTCGGGGTTGGAAACAACGCTGTAAGGGATATCGACGCCCCGTTTCGCCAACTCGTCAGCAATGGCCGCCTTGACCTTGGCACCGGTACCCACCGGGACGGTGCTCTTGTCGACGATTACTTTGTAGTCGGTCATCAAACGGCCGATATTGCGGGCTGCGCCCAAAACGTACTGAAGATCGGCCGAACCATCTTCGTCAGGCGGCGTACCAACCGCGATGAACTGGATTGTGCCGTGCTGGACAGCTTTTTCGACGTCGGTGGTGAAGTGCAGGCGACCGGCAGCAACATTGCGGCGGACCATATCCTGCAGGCCAGGTTCGAAGATCGGGATACCGCCCTCTTCGAGAATGCGAATTTTCTCCGGATCGACGTCCAAGCAAAGGACATCGTTACCCACTTCAGCCAGACAGGTGCCACTGACCAGACCGACATAGCCGGTTCCGACAACGGTAATTTTCATAAGGCTTCCTACAAGGATTGATCGAATTCTTCACTGCGCCGCGGCGGGTAGGTTTCCCAGCCACCACAAGCCGGACAACGCCAATAAAACTGGCGGGCCTTGAACCCGCAATTATCGCATCGATAGCGCGACAGCCGTTTCGTGTAGCCCTGGATAATGGTCCTCGCCAACTCGACATCCGGCCGAACCTCCGATGCCACCAACGGCAAACGCGCACTCATCAGCTTTTCCAGGCCAAGCAAGGTCGGATTGCGCTGCAGCTCGGCCCGCACCAGGCGATACGCCGCTTCGACACCTTCGCTTTCAAGAATCAGCTGATAGACCACCTCAAGCAGATCGAGCGATGGATAGCGCTCGAGATAACCGCTCAGCAACGCAATGCCTTCGCCCGGCCGTTCGAGCTTGCGATAGGCCTCAAGTAGTCGCTGGGCAACCAGTGCCAGATAAGCGGGATCCTGTTGCTCAATACGCTGCCAGGCCTCGATAGCACCATTGAGATCAACCTCCTGCATCAACAGATCCCCCTGCAGAAGACTGGCCCGCACGCACTTCCGATTCTCCTGGGTGGCGACCTCAAGGTATTCACGCGCCGAATCCGGACGAGAACGCATGATCTCATTGGCTGCCAGTTCACAGTAGTACTCGGCGATATCGCGATGCGAAGCGACATCGGGTAGTTCACGTGCGATTTGGATGGCCTTCAGCCACTCCTTCTCGACCTGATAGATCTCCAGAAGATTGCGCTTGGCATCCTCCTCGAAATCGGTTCCCAATAATTTATTGAATATCTCTTCAGCCCGGTCGAGCAGGCCCGCCTTCAGATAATCCTGCCCCAGTTCCGACAGCGCCTGCAGCCGCACCTTGTCGTCGAGGTCAGGCAAATCAATGAGGTTCTGGTGCATGCGTATGGCACGCTCCGTTTCACCACGCCGGCGAAACAGGTTGCCGAGCGCAAAATGCAGTTCGACAGTCTGCGAATCGACCTTAGCAACTTCCAGAAACGAGTCAATTGCCTTGTCCGGCTGCTCATTGAGCAGAAAATTCAGCCCCTGAAAATAGGAGCGCGGCAAGGTGCGCGACTCATGCACGACCTGCTGCATATCGACGCGGGCAGCGATCCAGCCCAAGGCAAAAAAGGCCGGTATCAGCAGTAGCTGCCAGTATTCGAATAATTCGTTCATGCGTTTGGCGGCACTTCCGGAGTAAGCAAAGCTGGCTTTTGCACAGCCTCACTCTTCAGGCGGGAGATTTCACGGCGCTGCCGGAAAATGACACCAAGCAACGAGAGCGCGCCAAGTATCACGCCACCGACAAAGAAGACCAGCAGAGCAATCACCAAAGGCGTCTGCCAGACAATTCCTGGAAGAAGACGAAGGCTTGCCGGATCGGTGTTCTGGGTCGCGAAAACAACCAGAAAAACAAAAATAATGGCCCGTATGGCCCAAGTCAGTGCTGTCATGACATTCAATAAAAAAGGGCAGTGAATTCATATCGACCCTTTCGCGCAATTCTTTTCCAGCCTTGAAGTGGGGAACCCACTTGGCCGGGACGCCAACCTTTTCCCCTGACTTAGGGTTACGGCCAGTACGCGGCGGCCGATAGTTGAGCGCAAAGCTACCGAATCCGCGGATCTCGATACGATCTCCTCGCACAAGTGCTTCGGACATCGCATCGAGAATCATCTTGACCGCAAAATCAGCATCTTTCGCCACCAACTGGGGAAACCGTTCCGCCAGCCGGGCGATGAGCTCGGATTTGGTCATGCTTTTGCCTTATCAGCCTTGCTGGTTGAGCTTGGCCTTCAAAAGGGCACCCAGGTTGGTCGTACCGGAAGCAGCAGCAGAAGACTCGGCAGAAAGTTTCTGCATGGCTTCGTGCTGTTCGGCATTGTCCTTGGCCTTGATGGAAAGGTTGATACCACGGGTCTTACGATCCACGTTGATGATCATGGCTTCAACCGTATCGCCCACCTTGAGGTGTTGCGACAGGTCGTCGATACGATCACGCGAGAATTCGGAAGCACGCAGGTAACCTTCGTTCTCACCATCCAGCGTCAGCACGGCGCCACGAGCGTCAACCGTCTTGACGGTGCAATTCACGATGCTGTTCTTTTCGTGGGTAGCGATGAAGTTGGTGTACGGATCACCTTCCATCTGCTTGATACCGAGGGAGATACGCTCCTTCTCGACGTCGATGCCGAGCACCAGCGCCTCGACTTCGTCGCCCTTCTTGAAGTTGCGGATGGCTTCTTCGCCGGTCGCAGACCAGGACAGGTCGGACAGGTGAACCAGGCCATCGATGCCACCAGGCAGGCCGATGAAGATGCCGAAGTCGGTAATCGACTTGATGGCGCCCTTAACCTTGTCGCCCTTCTTGTGGTTCATGGCGAAGTCGTCCCAAGGATTGGCTTGGCACTGCTTCATGCCCAAGGAGATACGACGACGCTCTTCGTCGATTTCGAGAATCATGACTTCGACTTCGTCGCCGAGCTGGACAACCTTGGACGGATGAACGTTCTTGTTGGTCCAGTCCATTTCGGAAACGTGAACCAGGCCTTCGATGCCTTGTTCGATTTCAACGAATGAACCGTAGTCGGTCAGGTTGGTGACC
>PHCH01000091.1 GCA_002840785.1 Betaproteobacteria bacterium HGW-Betaproteobacteria-4
AGCTAAAGGTTTTGGTTTTGCTCATTTCAAGCTGGCCCATTTCATCGGGTCGATCGGTTGCCCTTTATGGCGGAGCTCGAAGTATAAACCGGATTCCGGGTTGCCTCCGCTGTTCCCCACGGTGGCTACCGTTTCTCCCCCCTGGACGGCCTGGCCGACCTGTTTGAGCAAGGCATCATTGTTGCCGTAGATCGACAGGTAGGCGTCGCCGTGGTCGACGATGAGCAGGTTGCCGAAGCCGCGCATCCATTCCGAGAATACGACGCGCCCGCCGGCAATGGCTTTGACCTCACTGCCCGTGCCGGCCCGGATGAACAGGCCGCGCCAGGTGCCGCCGCCGTCGCGCGGCGAGCCGAAGCGGCCGGACACGGCGCCGCGTACCGGCAAACGCAGCTTGCCGCGCTGGCGGGCAAAGCTGCCGTTACTGGGGGCGGGTTCGTAGTGATTTTCCGCTTCGACGGTGCGCGGACGGGATGGCTCGGCGCTGGGTGTCGGGCGGCTGCTTTCGCGCTCCTTTTCCCGCTGTTGTGCTGCGGCCCTGCGGGCTTCGGCCTGGCGGGCGGCTTCGGCTGCCTTGGCCGCCTGTGCTGCCTGGGCGGCGAGGATTCTGGATAACCGGTCGATCAGGCGGGTCATCCGTTTTTCGTTTTGCTGCAGGTTGCCGATTTCCTTGCGCTGGGCTTTTACCTTGCTGGAAATCTGGGCATAGAGCGCCTGGCGCTCGTCGCGCTGTTTCTGCAGGTCGGCGTGGCGTTTATTCTGCTCGGCCTCGACGTTGGCGAGTTCGGCGCTGCGTTCCTTCGTATCGGCGGCCAAGGATTTCTTTTTGTCGAGCGAGGCCTTGATCTCGCCCATCAGTTCGGCACGGGTCAGGGCAATGGCCGACAGGTAGTGCAGGTCGCGCGCCATCTGGTTGGGATCGTCGCCATTGAGCAGCAGTTGCAGGGAATCCGGGGTTCCGCGCTGGTATTGCTTGTAGAGAAGGGTTTCAAGCTGGGTTTGTTGCTGCGTCAGCGTGACGCCAAGTTCCTGTGATTGCTGCTGCAGGTTTTTGAGCTTTTTTTCCAGTTGACCGCGGGAATCGTTGAGTTCGTGCAGCTCGCGCTGCAGGCGGGAAATCTGGCGATCGGATTCGCGCAGGCGGTCACCGGCGTCGGCCTTGTTTTCCTCGTTGGCCGACAATTCCTTGCGCAGCCCATCGATCCGGCTGCGTAGTTCGCCCAGATCGGCCTTTTTTTCGGCGATATCGGGCGAGGCGACGGGCTGGACGGATTTTTTTTCGGCGCCGGCCTGTCTGGCGCCGGCTGGCGCGGAACCGATGAAAATGGCGGCAATCAGCGCCACCGCCAGCCTTTTGCCGGTAGGCCGGGGTCGGCGCTGGGCGGACCCATGGTTTCCGAGGGGGATCACTGAGTGATTTCGTTCAAGCGAAACGTAAAACGCTATTTTATAATGCGTCATTCATCGGAACGAGGTTTTATCTTGGAAACACCCACCTTCAGTTTGATTGACAAGCAGGAGCACATCGAGCTGGCTGCACGAGCTTTGAAATCCATCGCTCATCCGCTGCGTCTGAAAATTCTCTGTGTGCTTGGCGAGCAGGAGGCGTGCGTCCAGGAAATTGTCGAAGCGGTAGGGACGTCGCAAAGCAATATCTCGCAGCATTTGGCTATCCTGCGTGAAAAAGGCGTGCTGGTGACCCGCAAGGACGCCAACCGGGTCTTTTACCGGGTTGGTGACCAGCGGACCCTGCAATTGGTGAGCATGATGCGTGAAGTTTTTTGCGGTACGGGAGCTTAAAGTAATGCCGATGGAATGCGCACATTGTCGATGTGCGTGAGCCCGCCGAATTCGCCGCCGGGCACTTGCCGGAAGCGAGGAACGTTCCGGCTGGCAAGCTGGCCGAACGTATTGGTGAGCTTGAGAAGTTCAAGGGCAAGCCGATCATCGTTTGCTGTGCATCGGGCATGCGTTCGGGCAAGGCCCTTGGCGAACTCAAGAAACAGGGGTTTGAAAAGCCGTATAACCTGGCCGGTGGTGTCGATGCCTGGGTCGGTGCCGGTTATCCAGTGAAAAAAGGCGCCAAGAGCAAATGAGCGCCCATGTCCTGATGTATACAACGGCGGTCTGCCCTTACTGCGTGCGTGCCAAGCAATTGCTCAAGGCGCGCGGCGTCGAGCAGATCGAAGAAGTCCGGGTCGATATCGACCCGGAGCGGCGCGATGAAATGATGCAGAAAACTCAGCGGCGTACAGTGCCGCAAATCTTCATCGGCGAAACCCATGTGGGCGGCTGTGACGATCTCTACGCCCTCGACGCATCCGGCCAGTTGAAGTCGCTGCTCGAAGGCTGATTTCCCAATTTAACTTCTGAAAGAAAACCATGGAACAAAACGAACAGCCCGTCTTCGGTATTGAGAAGCTTTACGTCAAGGATCTGTCGGTCGAAGTGCCGAATGCGCCGGAAATCTTCCTCGAGCGCGAACAGCCGCAGGTCGAGATCCAGCTCAACACCGGTGGTCGTGCCGTGGGCGAAAGTGTCTATGAAGTCGTGTTGACTGTCACGGTGACTGCCAAGCTTGGGGAAAAGACGGTATTTCTGGTCGAAGTCGGCCAGGCCGGCATCTTCCGCATCCAGAATGTGCCGGAAGAGCAACTCGAGCCGCTGATTGCCGTTGCCTGCCCGAACATTCTGTTCCCGTATGCCCGCGAAGCCGTGTCCGACGCGGTCAGCCGCGCCGGCTTCCAGCCTATAGTACTGCAGCCGGTGAACTTCGAAGGCATGTACATGCAGCGCCTGCAGCAGCAGGAGCAGTCTGGCGCGCCGGCCGAAGTGTCGATCCAGTAAGGTGATGGCCATCTGGCGTCGTGCCCTTGTCGCCCTGTTGCTGATCAGCGCTGCCGGAGCAGCGCTGGCCATCGACTATCGCTCGGTCGGTGCGCCGGCGGCCATCCTGTTCGATGTGCCGTCGCTGCAGGGCAAGAAGCTCTACCTGATCAAGGCACAGACGCCGGTCGAGGTTATCGTCAAGCTCGAAGGCTGGCTCAAGGTGCGCGATGCCGAAGGGACATTGGCCTGGCTTGAGGCTCGCCATGTCGCCGAGCAGCGAACACTCGTCGTGACTTCGCCGCAGGCTGAGATTCGTCAGTCGGACAATCCTGACTCAGCCATCCTGGCCCAACTCGACAAATGGGTTGCCGTTGAATACATCGAGCCGGCTTCGCCGGGCTGGGTCAAGGTCCGCCATCGCGATGGCGTGACCGGCTACATCCATTCCACGCAGGTCTGGGGCTTATGAGAATCACTTTGCTGGGGGCCGGAGCCTGGGGCACGGCGCTGTCGATTGCCTTTGCCGGCAAGCATGAATTGACGCTGTGGTCGCGCGAAGAAGATGTCGCTGCCGACCTCAAGGCAAGCCGCGAAAATCACCGTTTTTTTCCAGGTTACAAGCTGCCTGAATCGGTTGCTGTGACGACCGATTTCGAAGCGGCTGTGGCTGGCGCTGAACTGCTCATCGTGGCCACGCCGATTGCCGGCCTGCGGCCTACCGTCGAACGCCTCAAGGCCATCGGCTGTACCTTGCCCGTGCTCTGGGTGTGCAAGGGTTTCGAGGCGGGGAGCGGCAAGCTGGCGCATCAGGTGGTGGGCGAAGTGCTTGGCCCGCAGGCCTTGTGCGGTGCGCTGTCCGGCCCCAGTTTTGCCGAGGAAGTGGCGGCCGGTCAGCCGACTGCCGTGGCGCTGGCGGCGAACGATCCGGTTTTTGTCCGCGAGGCGGCGCGACAATTGCACTCGGCCCAACTGCGCATCTATGCCAACGACGATCTGGTTGGCGTCGAGGTCGGTGGCGCGGTGAAGAATGTACTGGCCATCGCGACGGGGGTTTGCGACGGCCTTGGTCTTGGCCTCAATTCCCGGGCGGCGCTCATGACCCGTGGCCTGGCTGAAATCGCCCGGCTCGGTCTGGCGCTCGGTGCCGACCGGCAGACGTTCATGGGCCTGGCCGGGATGGGCGACCTGATCCTGACCTGTACCGGCGACCTGTCGCGCAATCGCCGGGTTGGTCTGGCCCTGGCCCAGAACAAATCGCTGCCGCAGATTCTTGAAGAACTCGGCCATGTTGCCGAAGGCGTTTATACCGCCCGCGAGGTTGATCGCTTGGCGACCGAACTCGGTGTCGATATGCCGATCAGCGCTGCCGTGGCTGCTGTGTTGGACGGTCGGCTGAGCGCAGCGCAGGCTGTCGAGCAGCTGATGGCGCGCGACCCCAAGGAAGAGCAGGCTTAATTCGAGCCTTTGAAGCCGGCCTGGCGCCAGGCTTCAAAAACCGTCACGGCGGCCGCGTTGGAGAGGTTGAGGCTGCGCTGTCCGGCCTGCATCGGCAGGCGTAGCCGCTGCGCCGGCGGGAACTCGTCGAGTACCTCCGGCGGTAGCCCGCTGGTTTCCCGGCCAAAGACAAACACGTCGTTTTCTTGCAAGCCCGTATCGAACGGACTTCCCGTGCCCTTGGTCGTCATCGCAAACAGGCGCCGGCCAGCCAAAGCAGCCTTGCAGGCCGACCAGTCGGCATGGCGGACGACACGGGCGTATTCGTGATAATCGAGCCCGGCCCGGCGCAAACCCTTGTCGGTGATGTCGAAACCAAGCGGCTCGACCAGATGCAGTTCGGCCCCGGTATTGGCGCACAGGCGAATGATGTTGCCCGTATTGGGCGGTATTTCGGGCTGGTAGAGAACGACGGCAAACACGCGACAGCTTTCGAACGGAGAAGGGGGCGAATTAGAGCACGGATTCAGTGCTTTAGCGCGCGAGCGATGACGCCGACGGTGACCTCGGCGGCGCCGTGCAGTTTGAGGACGCGGGCGCATTCGTTGACGGTGGCGCCAGTGGTCATCACGTCGTCGATGAGGAGCAGGCGCTGGCCCGTGAAATCAGCACGGCACTCAAAAGCGCCGCGCACGTTCTTGTGTCGCGCCTTGTGCGGTAAATCGGCCTGCGGGGGCGTGGCGCGCGTGCGCACGACATTGCTACGGTCAACCGGAATTTTGAGCCGATTTTTAAGTGCCCTGGCGATTTCGGCCGATTGGTTGAAGCCGCGTTCGCGCAGTCGTTCGGGGTGGAGGGGCAAGGGAACGATCAGGTCGAACTGCTCGGTGTCAATCCGCTCCGCCAGTTGCTCGGCGCTCCAGGCGGCAACCGCCAGTTGATGGCCGTACTTGAGGGCGTGAATGAGGCGGTCGGCCGGGAAGTCGTAGCGCAAGAGGGCGATCGTCCGCGCGAAGTGCGGCGTCTCGCGCAGGCAGGCGCCGCAACGTTCGCCGTGGGTCGTCTGGTCGGCGCAGATGGGGCAGCGGGCACCGGATAGTTGGGGCAGATCGTTGGCGCACGGCGGGCAAAGCAGGCTCCCCTGGCTATCGGCGCCACAGAGCAGGCAGCTGCCCGGCAGGGTGGCGTTGAGGATTTGCCGGCCAAGCCGTTTGAGTCCATCGGGCTGGGGTAAAATTGACATCCAGCCTGAGCGTCCGCGATAATCCATAATTACCGATACGTTTCGTGTCTGATTTTTATAGCATTTTTCACGCAAGGCCTTCCATGCAAGCTAGCTCCGTCATCGCCGCTTCGTCTGTTTCACCGTCTGCTGCCGCCCATCTCTGGTCGGTTCCTGAAGTGCTCGCCCTCTACGAATTGCCGTTGATGGATCTGATCTGGCGGGCGCAAGGTGTGCACCGTGAAAATTTCGATCCGAACGCCATTCAACGCTCGACACTGCTTTCGGTCAAGACCGGCGGCTGTTCGGAAGATTGCAGCTATTGCTCGCAGTCGGCCCGCTACGACACCGACACCGAGCGCGAACGCCTGATGCCGCTCAATGAGGTGGTAGCCGCCGCCCAAGCCGCCAAGGCCAAGGGCGCTTCGCGCTTCTGCATGGGCGCCGCCTGGAAGGGGCCGAAGGACAACGATCTCGACCGCGTGCTCGACATGGTCCGCGAAGTGAAGGCGCTCGGCATGCAGACCTGCGTGACGCTCGGCATGCTCAAGGACGGCCAGGCGGAAAAGCTGAAAGAGGCCGGCCTCGACTACTACAACCACAATCTTGATACCGACAAGGAGTTCTACGGTCAGGTCATCAAGACGCACACCCAGGACGACCGCCTCGATACGCTCGAGCAGGTCCGCGATGCCGGCATCAATGTCTGTTCGGGCGGCATCATCGGCATGGGCGAGTCGCGCAAGAACCGCGCTGGTTTGCTCGTCCAGTTGGCCAATCTGCCCAAGGCCCCGGAGTCCGTGCCGATCAACAATCTCGTGCCGATTCCCGGTACGCCGCTGGCCGACAAGGACCGTCTCGATCCGTTCGAGTTCGTGCGCACCATCGCCGCTGCCCGCATCATGATGCCGACCTCGTGGGTTCGCCTGTCGGCCGGCCGTCAGGAAATGAGCGACGAACTGCAGGCCCTGTGCTTCCTGGCCGGCGCCAATTCGATGTTCTATGGCGATTTCCTGCTGACCACCGGCAATCCCGACATTGAACGCGACGACGCGCTGTTTGCGCGTCTGGGCGTCAAGGCAATTTGAGCCAAGGCAGTCCTCACTCGGGATTCGTCGACCGGCTACAGGTCGGTCGAGGCTTTTCCCGAGTCGCCGCGACGTATGGCGAAGGCGATTTCTTCGCCCGCGAAGTCGACCGCCGGATGCAGGAGCGGCTCGATTTCGTCAAGGTCGAGCCGAAGCGGATTCTCGACCTCGGCTGCAGTCGTGGCGGGAGCTTTCCCGGTTTGTCTGCGCGTTATCCCGAGGCTGAACTGATCGGCCTCGATGTCGCGCCGGCCATGCTTTCCACCGGCCGCACCCCGCGCCCCAGCTGGCAACGCTGGCTGGGCATCGGCAGGAACGCCGAGCCGCTTCGTCTGGCGGCCGATGCGGCCAATTTGCCGCTGAAATCGCGGTCGACCGCCATCGTCTGGTCCAACCTGCTGTTGCACTGGCTGGACGATCCGATTCCGGCGCTGGCCGAAGCGCATCGCGTGCTCGAAGTCGGTGGCCTGCTGATGTTCTCGACCCTCGGCCCGGATACGCTCAAGGAACTGCGCGCCGCTTTCGCCGATGGCTACGCCCACACCCAGCGCTTCGCCGACATGCATGATCTCGGCGACATGCTGGTCGGCTGCGGTTTTGCCGATCCGGTCATGGACATGGAAGTCATCACGCTGACCTACGACGATGTGGATGCCATGTTCGCCGAATTGCGCGCCGCCGGCTCGTCGTGCGCCATGAAGGCCCGGCGCCACGGGATGACCGGTCGGCAGTCGTGGGCGCGCGGCAAGGCGGCCTACGAAGCGATGCGCAAGGATGGTCGGCTACCGGCGACCTTCGAGGTCATCTACGGCCACGCCTGGAAGGCCGAGCCGAAAAAAACGCCCGATGGTCGCGCCATCGTCCGCTTCGATCTGCCGCGCAAAGGCTGAGCAGCATTTCATTTTTGGCCGTTTTTTCCAGTTGACCGTAGCAATCCGCTGGATCGATCAATCCGGCTTTTGTTTGAAGAATTTCAGCGGTTTCACCCCCTGAGTTTGCGGCACCGGGATCGCCTTGCGTTTGCGTTCACGAATCCGCCAGCCGAGCAGAGCGGCAACCGCCATCGAATACGCCAGCGGCCAGAGCAGTTCACTGGCCTTGACCAGCCAGAAGTAATGCACCGTGGCGAGAATGCTGACGAGGTAGATGTTGCGCTGCAGTTCCTGCCACTTTCGCCCACCCAGCCTGCGAATGGCCCAATTGTTCGAGGTTGCGGCGAGTGGGATGAGCAGCAGGAAGGCGGCAAAGCCAACCGTCACATAAGGGCGCTTGAAAATGTCCTTGGCGATGGCGTCGATCACAAAGTCGTGGTCGAAGCCGATGAAACTCAGGAGATGCAGCGTTGCGTAGAAAAAACAGAACAGCCCGAGCATGCGTCGCAGTCGGGTCAGCCAATGCATTTGCGTCATCGCCCGCAGGGGCGTCACGGATAGCGTGACGAGCAGCAGGTTGAAGGTCCAGGTGCCCGTCCAGCGTTGGACGAAGGCCGCGGGATCGGTGCCAAAGTCGCCGGTATAGGCCGCCCACAGCAGGCGTGTTGCCGGGATCAGGCAAATGACAAAGAGGGCAGCCTTGATCTGGCCAAGCTGGCGGTTGTCGGGGGTGAAACTCATCGTGGATTCTCGCTGCGGATGAAGGCTCGCTCCGGTTCTGAGGCTGCCAGGACGCCGGCAGATTCAGGCAGCAAGAGCTGAGCGCAACTCGTTGATGTCTTCCTCGGCCGTCTTGAGCAGGTCGGCGTAGTGCGCGCGGTCTGCTTCGCGCCGGGCTTCTTCCTGTGCGTCGACGGGGCCGTTTTGCCAGGGCAGAGGTGCGCCGGAGAGCACGATGGCGAAATACAGAATGTCGCTGATGGTGCAGGGCGATTCAACTCGGCTCAAATGACTCTGGTCGCGCACGGCATCGGTAATCGAAGCCGGCAGGCCGAGAATGTGCAAGAGGCTTTCTCCGACACCTTCGTGCCAGCCGGCCAGGAGTTCGAGCATGGCTGGCTCGTTGTTGCGGTATTCCGGATATTCGGCCGCCCGAAACAGCAGGTAGAAAATGCCGATGTTGTGTACCAGGCCGGTCAGCATCGCCATTTCCGGATGGACCCGGCCCAGGTGACGGGCCAGCACGCGGGCGATGGCTGCAACCTGCAGCGAATGCTCCCAGGTTTGTCGTGCGATGTGATCGTAGGCCGCGAGATTTTTCGATTTCAGCATCTGATCCATCGCTACGGCGAGCGAGGTGGTACGGACGATATCGAAGCCCAATCGCTTGATCGCCGAGTTCAGATTCGAAACCGGGGCGCCAGACGGGTTGTAGGCGACCGAGTTGGCCAGGCGCAAGAGCTTGCTGGCAATCAGCGGTTCGGTGCCAATCGCCTGAACGACCTGCTCTGCGCTGGCGAAGGGATCCTTGAGCGCGTTGCGGACGAGCATGGCCGCATCGAGACAGGTCGGGAAATTGATGTCGCCCGACAGGTCGCGGGCGATATCTTCAAGGATGCGAAAGTGGATGCTGCTAGCGGCAGCCATATCAACCCGCGATGTAATGTTCCAGCTGGGCAATCAGGAACTGCTGATCACAGATGGTTTCCTTGACCAGGTCGCCGATCGAAATGATGCCCAGAACATTTCCGGCGTCGTCCAGTACGGGCAGGTGCCGGAAGTGCTTTTCGGTCATCAGCGCCATGCATTCATCGAGCGATACGCTGGGGGTCACGTAGGCAACCTTGTCGCTCATGATTTCGTTGACCAGGGTTTCCTTGGAGGTCTTGCCTTGCAGGATCAGTTTGCGCGCGTAGTCACGTTCGGAAAAAATGCCGACCAGTTGTTCGCCATCAAGAACCAGTACGGCACCGACTTCGTGTTTGGCCATGACGGTGAGGGCATGAAAAACAGTGTCGCCAGGGGCGACCACCGCCAGTGGGCGAGTCCTGTCCGCGAGAAGCTGTTTAAGGGTCTTCATGTTATGTCTCCTGCTCCAGAGTGGGGTGGGTCCAGTCTAGCCCCGGCGAACTGGGCTGCCAAGTATCGGAAAAACAAAAAGGCAGCCGAAGCTGCCTTTTTCTGTTCGTTTGTCGATCAGCGCAGGCCGGCGGCGTATTCGGATACGGCCTTGATTTCGACGTCGGACAGCTTGGCGGCGATCGTGCGCATCATCTTTTCCGGATCGTTGGAACGCTCTTCAACCCGGAAAGCCTTCAACTGAGCTTCGGTGTATTCCGGGAACTGACCGGCCAGACGCGGGTACTGGGCGGGAAGGCCGGCGCCGGCCGGGCCATGGCAGCCGGCACAGGCAGGAACGCCTTTCTTGAAGTCACCCTGACGCCAGATTTTCTGACCCAGCGCGATCTGCTTCTCATCCTTCGCGGCTGCCGGTTTCTGCTTCTGGCTGGAGAACCAGGCGGCGACATTCTTGACGTCTTCATCGGACAGTGCAGCGGCCATGCCGACCATGATCGGGTTGTTGCGGACGGGCGGCTTGTCGCCGACCGGCTTGAAGTTGCGCAGTTGCTTGGCGATGTATTCTTCAACCTGGCCGGCCAGGTTCGGGTTGGCGGAAGCCAGGCTGTTGCCGTCGGCGCCATGACAGGCGACACAGATGGTTTCAGCGATGACTTTACCCTTGGCCGGATCAGCCTTGGCATGGGCTTCTTCGGAAGCGTGGGTGACGAAACTGGTGGCGAAACTGTTCCAGCAGGCGGTTTTTCTGACAACCGTCGCCAATCTTCGTGATTTACCGCAGGATTCTGTCCGTGAAGTGGCCTTCGCCGGCCGCTCGAACGCGGGCAAGTCTTCCACTATTAATACGCTGGCCGGGCGTGTTCGCCTTGCTTATGTCAGCAAAACGCCGGGCCGGACGCAGCACCTGAATTATTTCACGCTGGCCGACGGCAAGTATTTCGTCGATCTGCCCGGCTACGGCTACGCCAAGGCGCCCGAGGCGATCCGCTCGCAGTGGGAAGGGCTGATTGGTCCCTACCTGAGCAAGCGGGATCAGTTGGCCGGGCTGGTTGTCATCATGGACATCCGTCGGCCGATGACCGATCTGGATTTGCGTTTGATTGACTGGTTCCGTCCGACCGGACGGCCGATCCACATCCTGCTTTCCAAGGCCGACAAGTTGAGCCGCCAGGAGCAGATGAAAGCCCTGAAATCGGTCAAGGCCGAGGTGGCGACCTGGGGTGATGCCGACCTGTATTCGGTGCAGCTTTTCTCAAGCCTGAAAAAGACCGGCGTTGAAGAAGCTGAGGGCGTTCTCGCCAGTTGGCTGGAGATCGAAGTCAGGCCGAAAGAAAACAAAGGGCCCCCGGATAAGGGGGGTCCGGGGGCCAAAAAGCCTTAACTGGGTCAAGGCGCCCGCTCAGGGAGGTGAAGCGGGAGATAGCGCGTGCCATCTGCGGATTGTGACGCGCGTCAAGGCGGGAAGTTCCGCTGAGCAGCAAAATTTTTCTGTATTCAATTGATCGAGGTTGAGGCATGGCTGTAGTGACTGGTGGTTTTCCCGGAATCCGGATGCGCCGTATGCGGCGCGATGATTTTTCCCGCCGTTTGATGCGGGAGTCGGTGCTGACGGCCGACGATTTTATTTACCCGGTTTTTGTGCTTGAGGGCGAAGGACGCATCGAAAAGGTGTCATCCATGCCCGGCGTCGAGCGGCAGTCGCTCGATGTTTTGTTGAAGACGGCGGAGCGGGCTGTAAAACTCGGCATTCCGGCTTTGGCGCTGTTCCCGGTGATTGATTCTTCACTGAAGTCGCTCGGGGCCGAGGAAGCGTACAACGCCAACGGCTTGGTGCCGCGTGTGATCAAGGCGCTCAAGCGCGAGTTCCCGAATCTTGGCGTGATTACCGACGTCGCCCTTGATCCCTATACCAGCCATGGTCAGGATGGGTTGATCGACGAAACGGGCTACGTGTTGAACGACGAAACGCTGGAAGTGCTGGCCAGGCAGGCGCTTTGTCATGCCCAGGCGGGGGCGGATGTCGTCGCGCCGTCGGACATGATGGACGGTCGTATTGCCCGAATTCGGGCCGAACTGGAAGGTGCCGGGCAGATTTACACGCGCATTCTGGCTTATTCGGCCAAGTATGCCTCGGCCTTTTATGGCCCCTTCCGCGATGCGGTTGGCTCGGCCGGCAATCTCGGCAAGGGCAACAAGTACACCTACCAGATGGATCCGGCGAACAGCGACGAGGCGCTGCGCGAAGTGGCGCTCGATCTAGAGGAAGGCGCCGACATGGTCATGGTCAAGCCCGGTATGCCGTATCTGGACATCGTGCGGCGCGTCAAGGACGAGTTCAAGGTGCCGACCTATGCCTATCAGGTCAGCGGCGAGTACGCGATGCTCAAGGCGGCGGCGCAGAACGGCTGGCTGGACGAGAAGGCGTGCGTGCTGGAGAGCCTGCTGGCGTTCAAGCGGGCCGGAGCCGATGGCATCCTGACTTACTTCGCGCTGGATGCGGCGGAATACTTGAAGGGCTGAGGTTAGCGATTCAGGACGGAAAAATGGCGGCCTGGGCCGCCATTTTGTTTTTCAGGCGCCAGGGGCGCCGGATTGCGACAGGCAGGCGAAATAGAGCATCGGCCATTGCTGCGGCCATTGGGTCAGCGGCTCGCGCGTGAAGCCGCTGCGTGCGTATTGTTCCCAGCGGCCGACGACGTAGCAGCGCAGGAGGTTGGCCAGGGCACCGAAATCAGCGTCGGGCTTGAGGTTTTCCTGCGTGGCTGCGATACGCAACGCTAGTTTCATGGCCGCTTCGACTTTGTCGAGCAGGGCATTGATGCGGGTCTGCAAGCGTTCGTTTTCATTGACCAGGGCATCGCCGATCAGGACGCGGGTCATGCCCCGGTTGCGTTGGGCAAAACGCAGTAGCAGGCCGATGATCAGCTCGACTTGCTTGAAACCTTCGTTTTCCTCGGCGGTGATCTTGTTGATGACGCTGAACAGGCTTTGTTCTATGAATTCGATCAGGCCTTCGAACATCTGGGCCTTGCTGGCGAAATGGCGGTAGAGCGCCGCTTCGGAACATTCCAGCTTGGCGGCCAGGGCGGCGGTGGTGATCTTTTCCCCTTTTGGGGTTTCCAGCATTTCGGCTAGCGTCTGCAGGATTTGCAGGCGCCGTTCGCCCGGTTTTGTCGCCATGATTTCCCCCTGAATCAGATTTCATTTTTGGCCGAAATTTTCAGTCGACCGTAGCATTTTGATAATTGTGTTGCCGAGCGGATTTTAGCGTCAACATAGGGCGACTGGCGTAAGCCAGCGCTCACCCACACGGTTTTCATGCCGAGCTTTTTGGCGGTGACCAGGTTGGCCAGACTGTCTTCGACCATGATGCAGCGGCGCGGGTCGAGATGCTCGGCGCGGAGCAGGGTGCGGAACCCGGCGAGCATGGGCTTGGGTTGAAAACGCAGATTTTCGACGGTATAGACGGCATCGAAACAGCGGCCGAGTCCGGTGATGTCTAGAACAGCCTCGGCGTAATGGCGTGGCGCGTTGGAGAAAATGATCTTGCGGCCGGGCAATCGGCGCAGCGTGTGGAGTAGCGGCTTGTCGAAGACGAGCATGCGCGCCAGGTCGGGAAACTGGTGGGTCTCGCGCAAGAAATGTCGCGGGTCGGTGCCGTGGTGGCGAATCAGTCCGAGCAGCGTGGCCCCGTAGCGGACCCAGTAGCCCTGCCGGATACGGTTCGCTTCATGCTCATCGACGCCGAGGTGGCGCTCGATGTACTCGCGCATCGACCGGTTGATGTGGGGAAAGATGTGCGGCGTCGCGTTGTGCAATGTGTTGTCGAGGTCGAACAGCCAGATCGGAGTTTTCATGGCAATTTCCGTTGCGCAAAGAAAAAAGCCCGCTGGCGCGGGCTTTTCGGGGGCCAATCAAGCATTAGTGCGACTTGATCATCGTGCCGACGCCATGGTCGGTCAAAATTTCCAGCAGCAACGCATGTTCGACCCGGCCGTCGATGATGTGCACGCCCTTTACCCCGTTGCGGGCGGCATCGAGCGCCGAGCCGATTTTTGGCAGCATGCCGCCGGACAGGGTGCCATCCTCGACCATGTCGTCGATCTGCTTGGGCGTGATGCCGGTGATCAGTTCGCCGGCCTTGTCGAGGACGCCCGGCGTGTTGGTCAGCAGCACCAGTTTTTCGGCCTTGAGGACTTCGGCGATCTTGCCGGCGACGACGTCGGCGTTGATGTTGTAGGTCTCGCCATCCTTGCCGACCCCGATCGGGGCGATGACCGGGATGAAGGACCCCTTGTCGAGGTGGTCGATCAGGGTCGGATCAATGGAAACGATTTCGCCGACCTGGCCAACGTCGATCAGGTCGCCCGGGTTTTCCTTGTTTTCCAGCATCAGCTTCTTGGCACGAATGAAGTTGCCATCCTTGCCGGTCAGCCCGACGGCTTTGCCGCCGTGCTGGTTGATCAGGTTGACGATGTCCTTGTTGACCTGGCCGCCGAGCACCATCTCGACGACTTCCATGGTTTCGGCATCGGTGACGCGCATGCCCTGAACGAATTCGCCCTTCTTGCCGACACGGGCGAGCAGGCTTTCGATCTGCGGGCCGCCGCCATGAACAACAACGATGTTGAAGCCGACCAGTTCGAGCAGCACGACATCGCGGGCAAAACAGCTTTTGAGATGCTCGTCGGTCATCGCGTTGCCGCCGTATTTGACGACGATGGTCTTGCCGTGAAAACGCTTGATGTAGGGCAGGGCTTCGGCCAGAACGGCGGCCTTGATGCCGGGGGTGAGGTCTTCGATGCTCATGGCGGGCTCCAAGTGGAATCCCCGCGGATTGTACAAAGAAAAAGGCCGGAACGGGGTCCGGCCTTTTGCGAGCGGAGGGGGTTAAACGATGCTTAGACGCTTGCTGGTGGTTTCGGTCCGCTTGGGCAGGGTCAGTTCAAGGACGCCATCGTTGAACTTGGCTACGGCTTTGCCATCGTCGATTTCCTGCCCCAATTGGAAAGAGCGCGACACCTTGCCGAAATAGCGTTCGGAACGAAGGACCTGCGCACCGTCCTTGACTTCCTTCTCCTGTTTCACTTCGGCACTGATCGAGACCTGATTGCCATCGACGACGACATGGATGTCTTCCTTTTTGACACCTGGCAGGTCGGCGTGGATCAGATAGCCGTCGCCCTGTTCACGGACATCGATCTTGATCGATGGCGGCTGAGCTGGAGCGCCGTCAAAATCCACTGGGCGCACGAAGAAGCCGCGGAACAGATCGTCGAACGGATCAATTCGGGTAATGTTTGCCATGGTTTTCTCCTTGGTGAATGAAGCTCTTGTGGACCAAATATAGGAGAGGTTATGGCAGATTCAAGCCCCCGATGCGGGCCTTTTGGGCAGCAGCAGAATGGCGTCCCGGTTGCTCCACGAGAAGCAGCGCTCGGCGGCTTCTCGCCAGGGAAGCCATTGCCAGTCCCGATGTTCGTCGGGTGCCGTGACGACAGGCGATCGATCGGCCAGGCGCAGGCTGAAGACATGTTCGACGTTATGGGTTACCCCGGGAGCGTAGCGCTGCCGCCATTGGGTGAAAATCTCGAAGGTGTTGGTCATCTGCCAGTCGGAAAGCTGGCCGCTGGCGGTATCGATCCCCGTTTCCTCAAGAACCTCACGGCGTGCCGTGTCGATCAGGTTTTCTCCATTCTCGCGACTGCCGGTGACCGACTGCCAGAAGCCCGGCTGGGCCGATCGTTCAAGAAGGAGTACGTCGAGGGCCGCGGTGTAAATGACGACCAGTACCGAGACCGGCTGTTTGTGGCCGGTGCTCATGCCTCGGGTAGCGTCGGGATGCCTCGGGCCGGGGCGTCGATCAGGATCCAGAAGGGGGTGTTCAGTTTGCGCCGTGCGTCGACGACAGCCTGAAACACATCGATCAGGGTGGCAAAGTCCTCCGGGGCTAACCGGCGTAGCCGAGTCAGGCCATTGATGAGCAGAATATGCCCCTTGGCAGGTTGCCAATCGGGATCGGCGAGGCAATCGTAAAGAGCGTCGAAATTGGCGCCATACCAGTTTGGAAAATTGAGCGCTGATCCGATTTGGCGCAACACGTCGGGCGCCGAAGAGGGGCCGACGATGTCAACTTTAAGGAAACGGAAATGAACCCGCTGCGAGGCCGCTTCGATGGCGTCGTGCCGTGCTGGCGAGAGGTGGAAGACGCCGGAAGCCTCGGTGTTTTTCAGCAGCGTGTCGGTCATCGATACATTCCTATTCCACAATTTGCCGGAATGACCGGTAGTGGTCGTCGGTGTAGTAATAGAGATTGTCCCGGCTGGCGATGATGCGGCGCGGTCCGCGATCACGGCGCCAGGGCGTCTTTACCGTGTATTCGCGGTAGTAGCCGCGCGGGTGTAGGGGCAGACGTTTTTCGAAATTGCCGAAAACGATGCCGTCGCGCTCATACGGGAAAGGTCCGCCGGCCTTGATCAGTGCCAGGGTGTGCCGCGCCTCGGATGGCAAATTTGCGACAAAAATCCGGTCGACCGTGGGAGCGGCTCGCTTTTCCGTGCTTCCCGCATCGTTGCCGAAGCTGAAACCGAAGGCGCTCCCGATCGCCAGCCAGGCGACGATCAGGAGACGCAGGCAAATCTGCATCGGCGCTTAGGACTGGCCGACTTCGACCTGGGTTTCGACCTTCTGGCGCAGGCGGATGTGCAGTTCGCGCAACTGCTTCTCGTCGACGCCGGATGGCGCGTCGGTAAGCAGGCACTGGGCACGTTGCGTCTTCGGGAAGGCAATCACGTCGCGGATCGACTCGGCGCCGGTCATCATGGTGACGATGCGATCCAGACCGAAAGCCAGGCCGCCGTGCGGCGGGGCGCCATACTTCAAGGCGTCGAGCAGGAAGCCGAACTTGGCCTGCTGCTCTTCCGGGCCGATATTGAGGGCCGAGAAGACTTTTTCCTGAACGTCGGAGCGGTGAATACGCACGGAGCCGCCGCCCAGTTCCCAGCCGTTCAGCGCCAGGTCGTAGGCCTTGGCCAGGCACTTGCCGGGATCGCTGACCAGCAGGTCGAGATGCTCGTCCTTGGGGCTGGTGAACGGATGGTGGCAGGCGGTCCAGCGCTTGGAGTCGTCGTCGTACTCGAACATCGGGAAGTCGATGACCCACAGCGGCGCCCACTTGGCGCCGGTGACGAAGCCCTTTTCGTGGCCGATCTTGATGCGCAGCGCGCCGAGGGCGTCGTTGACGATCTTGGCCTTGTCGGCGCCAAAGAAGATCAGGTCGCCGGACTGTGCGCCGGTGCGCTCGATAACGGCCTTGAGCGAGGCTTCTGAGAGGTTCTTGACGATAGGCGATTGCAGGCCGGTTTCGTTGATCTGGGTGACGTCGTTGACTTTGATGTAAGCCAGGCCGCGGGCGCCGTAGATGCCGACGAACTGGGTGTAGGCATCGATCTCACCGCGGGTCAGCGTGGCACCGCCGGGAATGCGCATGGCGGCAATGCGGCCACCCTCGCTGTTGGCAACGCCGGCGAAGACCTTGAACGCGACGTCCTTGAAGGCATCGGTGACTTCGGTCAGTTCCAGGGTGACGCGCAGGTCCGGCTTGTCGGAGCCGAAGCGGTGCATGGCTTCGGCGTAAGTCATGCGCGGGAAGTCCGGCAGATCGACGTCGATCGCTTCCTTGAAAACAGTACGGATCAGCTTTTCCGTCAGCGCCATGATCTCGGCCTCGCTCATGAACGAGGTTTCGATATCGACCTGGGTGAATTCGGGCTGGCGATCGGCTCGCAGGTCTTCGTCACGGAAGCATTTGACGATCTGATAGTAACGGTCGTAGCCAGCAACCATCAGCAACTGCTTGAAGAGTTGCGGTGACTGCGGCAGGGCGAAGAATTGACCAGGATGGACGCGAGAAGGAACCAGATAATCGCGGGCACCTTCCGGCGTCGACTTGGTCAGCATCGGCGTTTCGATATCGATGAAGCCGTTGTCGTCGAGGAAGCGGCGGAAGGCGCGGGAGGTCTTGTAGCGCAGCATCAGGTTGTTCTGCATCTGGGGGCGACGCAGGTCGATGACGCGATGCAGCAGGCGAACGTTTTCCGATAGATTGTCTTCGTCCAGTTGGAACGGTGGCGTGACGGATGGGTTCAACACCTCGATCTCGTGGCAGAGGATTTCTATCTCGCCGGAAGCCAGGTTTGCATTGGTCGTGCCGGCCGGCCGCGGGCGAACCTTGCCGGTAATCTTCAGGCAAAACTCGTTGCGGACCGATTCGGCGATGGCGAACGTGGCGGCACGATCTGGGTCACAAACGACCTGAGCCAAGCCTTCGCGATCGCGCAAGTCGATAAAAATAACGCCGCCGTGGTCGCGCCGACGATGGGCCCAGCCGCACAGGGTAACGATTTGCCCGTCGAGGCCGGCATTGAGTTGTCCGCAATAATGGGTACGCATGAAACTTTCCGGTTGAATCAGTTGTTGGTGATGATGCGGGGGTGCGGTGGCGGGGCCACGACTCCCATCGAAATGATGTACTTGAGTGCTTCGTCCACTGTCATCTCAAGCTCGATGACATCCTTGGCCGGGAGCATCAGGAAAAATCCCGAGGTAGGGTTCGGTGTGGTCGGAACATAAACGCTGACATGTTCGCCTTCCAGGTGATTGACGATGTCGCCACCGGGATTCCCTGTCTGAAAGGCGATGGTCCAACTTCCCTGGCGAGGATACTGAACGAGCAGGGCCTTGCGAAACGCATTGCCATTGGGCGCGAAGAGCGTATCGGAAACCTGTTTGACTGCCTTGTATACCGAATTGACGACAGGAATACGTGATAGCAGTTTGTCCCACCATACGACCAGTTTCTGCCCTATGAAATTGGTCGCGAGCAACCCGGTCAGAAGTATCATGGCCAGCGTCAGTACTGCGCCGGCACCAGGAATGGCGAATCCGACCAGGTGTTGCGGATGGATGCCTTCAGGTAATAGACGCAGGGATTGATCAAGCGTACTGACGATAAGCGACAGCACCCAGCCGGTAATGACCAGCGGGACCCAGATCAAGAGTCCCGTGATGAAATAGCGTTTGATCAATTGGCCGCGCACGATGAACAGCTACCCTCGCCAGTCTGACAGGGGGGCGCAGCGTTTGCATTGTTGCCGCCACCCTTGAAGTCAGTGGCGTACCAGCCGTTGCCCTTGAGCTGAAAGCCGGCGGCGGAAAGGAGCTTGCTGTAGCTTTCCTTGCTGCATTCCGGGCAAATCGTGAGCACTGGATCGCTCTGGCTACCCATATCGGGGCGAAGGCGGCGTTTTCAACCGATCATGCCGAGATAGGTTTGGGTTATTTTCGCCCCCCAGAAAAGGGCAATGCCTCCCGCTGCCGCAAGGTAGGGGCCGAAAGGGATTGGCACGTTGCGACCATGCCTGGTGGCGACAATCAGCGTGATTCCGACTGCTGCGCCGACGACCGAGGAGAGCAGGATGATGGCAGGCAGCATCTGCCAGCCCAGCCACGCACCAAGTGCGGCAAGTAGTTTGAAATCCCCATAACCCATGCCTTCCTTGCCGGTTGCCAGTTTGAAAAGCCAGAACACGCTCCACAGGGCCAGATAGCCGAGCATTGCACCGATGACCGCAGACGGTAGGTCGGTAAAAGCCCCCCAGAGGTTGATGGCCAGGCCGAGCCAGAGCAATGGCAAGGTGATCGAATCCGGTAACAACTGTGTATCCAAATCGATAGCTGCCAGAGCGATCAATGCCCAGACCAATACGAGTGCCCCGGCAGCTTGCGGTGTCGGACCAAAATGCCAGGCGACATATGCCGAAATCAGGCCCGTAATTGCCTCGATGATTGGATAACGCGGCGATATGGGGGTCCGGCATCCCGAACATTTACCTCTGAGAATGAATAGATAGCTGATGAGCGGGATATTTTCGGTTGCCGTGATTTGATGTCCGCAGGCCGGACAGCGCGAGCGGGGTTTGGCGAGTGATAACGGCTCGTTCATCGCTGGTGCCGCCTCCCCGCGCAGTTCGGCACATTGGGCATGCCACTCCTGCTCCATCATTTTGGGGAGGCGGTGAATGACCACGTTGAGAAAGCTGCCAACACACAAACCAAGCAGCCCGGCCATGGCGGCCAAGCCTCCCAATGATTCGGGGAGCATCACATTATGGCTCCGAGCTTGAATATTGGCAGGTACATAGCAACAACCATGCCACCAATTAATATGCCGAGGATGACCATGATGATGGGTTCCATCAGGCTGGACATGGCATCAACTGCATCGTCAACTTCTGTTTCAAAAAAATCAGCAACCTTTGAAAGCATGGAATCGAGCGCGCCGGACTCTTCTCCGATGGATACCATTTGAATCACCATGTTGGGGAAAATGTTCGCATTTTGCATTGCGTTCGTCAGATTGATGCCCGTAGACACCTCGCTTTGAATCTGTCGGGTCGCCACTTTGTAAACGTGATTGCCGGCTGCGCCTCCGACCGAGTCGAGGGATTCAACCAAGGGGACACCAGCTGCGAACATGGTGGCCAGGGTTCTTGTCCAGCGAGCAATTACTGATTTGCGGACAATTTCCCCGAAAATGGGCAACCGCAGGAGTAGTCGATCCATGGCTATCTGAACCTTTTCCGAGCGCTTCCAGCTTTCCAGGAAGGCATAGATTCCTCCACCAAGAGCGCCGAATATTGCCCACCAATAGGAAACAAAAAAGTCGGAAATGGCTATGACAAACAAGGTTGGTGCCGGCAGATCGGCGCCAAAACCCTGGAACACTTCCTTGAAGGCCGGAATGACAAAAATCATGATCACGGCGGTGATGATGAAGGCGACAACAAGGACTGCTACCGGATAAAAAAGGGCAGACTTGATCTTGCCCTTGATTGCCAGAATCTTTTCCTTGTAGGTGGCCAGGCGATCAAGCAATGTGTCCAGAATGCCAGCCTGTTCGCCTGCAGCTACGAGGTTGCAATACAGCGCGTCGAATTGCAGGGGAAATTTGCGGAAAGCCTGGGAAAGGGAGCTGCCGGTTTCGACATCCGATTTAATGTCGAGCAAGAGTTTGCCGACAGCTGGATTGGAGTGTCCTCTGCCAACGATATCGAAGGACTGCAAAAGCGGGACGCCAGACTTCATCATGGTTGCCAATTGGCGGGTAAACAGCGAAATGTCTTTTTCGGTAATTTTTCCGCCGGTCTTGAAGCGAACCTTTTTGACCTTGGCTCCGGTTATGCCTTGTCGGCGCAGGGTTGTTTGAACGACTGACTCACTGGCTGCCTTCATTTCGCCGCGTACAGTTTTACCGTCCTTGTTCCTGCCTTCCCAGAGGAAGGTGTTTTCCTTGACTGCCGAGGCCCTAGATCTTGCGGCGGTAGCCATATCTTTTCCTTTTCATTAGGCGTTGGTAGTGCTCAACACTTCGTCAAGTGACGTCATGCCTTGTTTGACCTTCAATAGACCGGATTCCCGCAGGTTTTTCACACCTTCTGCCTTGGCTTGGGCGCCTAGGTCAAGTGCAGTGGCGCCGCTGAGGATCAGGCGTTGCATGGCTTCGGATATAGGCATGACTTGGTAGATGCCGACGCGCCCCTTGTAGCCGGTGCCTTTGCAGCGATCACAGCCGCCAGGACCAAACAGTGTCCACGATCCATCAAGATCTGCTTCGGCATAGCCTGCGTCAAGAAGCGCTTGTTCAGGGATGGTGATCGGCTTCTTGCAACTGCAGAGTCGGCGGGCCAGGCGCTGAGCGGTGATCAGGAGTACGCTTGAGGCAATGTTGAACATGGGAACGCCCATGTTCATTAGGCGGGTAAGTGTTTGCGGAGCGTCATTGGTGTGCAGCGTCGATAACACAAGGTGGCCGGTTTGGGCGGCCTTGATTGATATTTCCGCGGTTTCCAGGTCGCGAATTTCGCCAACCATGATGATGTCCGGATCCTGGCGCAGAAAGGCTTTCAGTGCGACCGGGAAGGTCAGTCCGGCGCGATCGTCGACGTTGACCTGATTGACGCCGGGGAGGTTGATTTCTGCGGGGTCTTCGGCTGTCGAAATGTTGATGCCATCCTTGTTCAGGATGTTGAGGCAGGTATAGAGAGAGACCGTTTTGCCGGATCCGGTTGGTCCGGTGACCAGAATCATCCCGTAAGGCCGGCTGATGGCATCCATCAGCAGAGCCTTCTGCTCCGGTTCGTAACCCAGCGCTTCGATACCCAGCGTGGCTGAGCTGGGGTCAAGAATCCGCATGACTATTTTTTCACCTTGCAATGTTGGCAGGGTGCTGACCCGGAAATCGATGGCGCGATTCTTGGAAAGAACGAGCCGCATGCGTCCATCCTGCGGCACCCGCTTTTCGGCAATGTTCAGTCGCGAAATGACCTTGATGCGGGAGGCGATTTTCTCTTTGATGGCCAGAGGAGGGGTGGCGACTTCGCGCAGGATGCCGTCCACGCGAAAACGGATGCGATAAAACTTCTCGTAGGGCTCGAAATGGATGTCCGAGGCACCATCGTTGATGGCATCGAGGAGCATTTTCTGTATGAATTTGACAACCGGCGCGTCATCAATCTCCTGGCCGGCCGCTTCGTCGGCCTTGCCTGCCGCTTCTTCGTCGAGAAAGTCGAGGTTGATGTCTTCGCTGGTGAAATTCTTGAGCGCATCTGCGGCCGATTCGGCGTACTTGGCAACCAGAGGGGCGAGCTTGGATTGTTCGACGACGATGGGGTCGACCGCGAGTCCAGTCTGAAAGCGTATTTCGTCGAGGGCGCGTAGGTTGGTCGGGTCGGCAATGGCGACCGAAAGGCGGTTGCCCCGCTTGTTGAGGGGGATCACCTTGTGCGTGGCGATCAGTTTCCGGTCGATCGCGTCAGACGGAATGTGGGCCTCGTCGAACGCAGCCAGATCGAGCAAGGGATAGCCAAAGGTATCGGCAACGAAACGTGCGATATCCAGCGCGCCGGCTTTCTGGCTGATGATGATTTGTTCGATCAGCGACGTCTTGCTGCTGTGGGCCTGTGCCAGCAATTGTTCCGCCTCAGCCTCCTTGAGTTGCCCGGCCTGTACAAGCGCTCGTGCCAGGCCGCCGAGTGGAGGATTTTGAGGTGTTGCTGCCATTGATCGATATGGAAATGCCGATTAGATCGCCCGATGATGCACGCTGCGGTCCTGAGTTTGGAGGACTTCGACGGCGACTCCGGCTAGTTTTATGCTGGTGCCCGACTCCGGGATGTCCTGAAAGTGCTCGAGAATGAGGCCGTTCAGCGTTTTGGGGCCGTCGAGCGGAAAGTCGAGGCCGAGCGTCCGGTTTATGTCGCGCAGGGCACGGGAACCCTCGACGATGGCGTCGCCGTCGTCCGACCAGGCTAGTTCGTGGCCGAGGCCGGGTAGCGATGTGGTGAAGTCGCCAACGAACTCCTCGATGATGTCTTCAAGTGTCAGCAGGCCGAGGATTTCACCGTATTCGTCTACGACGAAGCCGATGCGCTGGCGGTTTTCCTGGAAAAAGGCGAGTTGCGAGAAAACCGGTGTGCCCGGCGCAATGTAATAAGGTGGCTGCAGTTGTTGCAGCAGGGCTGCTTCGTCGAAATCCGGGTCGCCGAGGTTGGTAAGCAGGCGGCGTACCGGTAAGACTCCAATCAATTGATCCAGTGATTCGCGACAGACTGGCAGTCTGCTGTGATGGCTCGTGGCTAACTGGGCGTGGACTTCTTCCCACTCCTGGCCAAGATCGAGAATCTCGATGTTGCCGCGGGGGGTCATGACGTCTTCGACGGTAATGTTGTTGAGTTCGAACAGGCTCGACAGGATGGCGTGGTGTTTCTTCGGCATCAGGTGCGAAGATTCGAGCACGAGGCTGCGCAACTCCTCTGGTGATAGCTTGGCGGGGCCGTCGGAGGCGTTGGGCGACAGGCGAACAAGCCGAAGCAGGGCGCTGGCAAAAAGGTTGATGAACCAGACGACCGGGTAGAAGAGGCGGAGCAGTGGGGTCAGTACATAGCCGAGTCGGATGGCCAGACTGTCGGCATGAGTGGCGCCGATAATTTTGGGGGTTATTTCGGCGAAGACGAGGATGGCGAAGGTAATGACCAGGGTGCCGGCGGCCAGCGCCCATTTTTCATCGCCAAACAGCTCGATGGTGATGACGCCGACCAATGTGGCGGCTGCCGAGTTGACGAGGTTGTTGCCGAGCAGGATGACGCCGAGCATCTTGTCGGTTCGGTCGAGCAGCGCGTTGGCTATTTGTGCGCCGCGATGTCCGGTCTGCGCCAGGTGACGAAGGCGGAATCGGTTGGCCGCCATCATGGCGGTTTCGGTGAGCGAAAAGCAGCCGGATAGTGCCAGGAGAACAACGAGTGCGATCAGTTGGGCTGAGAGCGGTATTTCTTCCACAGCTTAAAGGCGTCCGAGGATGACTTCCGCCACGAAGCGGCTGCCGACATAGGCCAGAATGAGCAGCGCAAAGCCGGCCAGTGTCCAGCGCAGGGCGCGCTTGCCGCGCCAGCCCCAGGCGTGGCGTCCGACCAGCAAGGTGGCGAAAATGCCCCAGGAGGCAAAGGCAAACAGGGTCTTGTGGTCGATCGTCAATGGCTTGCCGAAGAGCGCTTCGGAGAACAGGAGGCCACTGCCGACGGTCAGGGTGAGCAGGATGAAACCCACGAGCAGCATGCGGAACAGCAGCTTTTCCATGGTGAGCAGAGGCGGCAGGCTGTTCAGGCTGCGTTTGAGCGAGCGCTTGTGCAGGGCGTTTTCGGTAAAGCCCATGAAAATGGCGTGCAGCGCCGACAGGGTCAGCAGGCTGTAGGCCAGCATGGCGGCCAGGAAATGGAGCTTGAAGCCGGTGGCGCTGGCGTGGGCGACCAGATGAACGTTGGGGAAGAAGACGGGCAGCACGGCACACAGGGCTGCCAGCGGCAATACCATCGGTTGCATGCCTTCCATTCTGGCCATGAAGCTTTCCAGCCAGTAGATCAGCACGGCGAGCCACATCATGAGCGAGAGGGCGAAGCTGAAAGAGAAGCGCATGCCGATGTCGGCAAACAGGGCGTCATAGAGTGCGGCAGCGTGAATGAAAAGGGCGGCGGCAATGGCGACGCGCTCCCAGGCTTGCATGGGGCAGGCGACGCACTGGTTTTCGCCTTCGCGCCAGCGGGTGTTCCAGAAATGGAAACCGAGTGCAGCATAAAGCAGGGCGTCAACCATCCTTGAATTCTACTAGAAGCCCAAACGACATGCTCGATAACCTGACCAATCGCCTTGCTCGCGTCATGAAGACGCTGAAGGGCGAAGCTCGCCTGACGGAAACCAATATTGCCGATGCCTTGCGCGAGGTGCGCATGGCGTTGCTTGAGGCCGACGTGGCCTTGCCAGTGGTCAAGGATTTTATCGCCGCCGTCAAGGAAAAGGCGGTGGGCGAGGCGGTGATCGGTTCGCTGAGTCCCGGCCAGGCGTTGATCGGGGTCGTCCATGCCGAACTGACCAAGATCATGGGCGATGCCCACGAAGGGATCAACTTCAACACCCAGCCGCCGGCAATCGTGCTGATGGCCGGTCTGCAGGGGGCCGGCAAGACGACTACCGTCGGCAAGCTGGGCAAGTTCCTTAAGGAAAATCACAAGAAGAAGGTGCTGGTGGTTTCCTGTGACGTCTATCGTCCGGCAGCTATCGAGCAGTTGAAGTCGGTGGCCGGGCAGGCCGGGGTCGATTTCTTCCCGTCGACAACGGGCGAGAAGCCGGAGGCGATTGCGCTGGCGGCGATCGATTGGGCGAAGCGGCATTATCACGACGTGGTGCTGGTCGATACCGCTGGTCGCCTGGCCATCGATGAAGAGATGATGGCGGAAATCAAGCGGCTGCATGCGGCGATCAATCCGATCGAGACGCTGTTTGTGGTCGATGCCATGCTCGGCCAGGATGCGGTCAATACGGCCAAGTCGTTCAACGAGGCGTTGCCGCTGACCGGTGTCGTGCTGACTAAGCTGGACGGTGATGCGCGCGGTGGTGCGGCCTTGTCGGTGCGTCACATCACCGGCAAGCCGATCAAATTCTCCGGTGTCGGTGAAAAGCTGTCGGGTCTGGAGGCCTTCCATCCCGAGCGGATGGCTTCGCGGATTCTGGGCATGGGCGACGTACTGTCGCTGATCGAGGATGCCAAGAAGGGCCTGGATGAAGAAAAGGCGATCGCTTTCGCCAAGAAGCTCAAGTCTGGCAAGGGGTTCGATCTCAACGATTTCAAGGAGCAGATCGCCCAGATGCGCAACATGGGCGGCCTGACCGCGATGATGGACAAGATGCCGGCGCAGATCGCCCAGATGGCCGGTCAGTTGCCGGCCGGGGCCGAGGGCAAGATGGTCGGCCGCGTCGAGGGCATCATCAATTCAATGACCCCGCTCGAGCGAGCCAAGCCCGAACTGATCAAGGCCAGCCGCAAGCGTCGCATCGCCATGGGGGCGGGGGTTCAGGTGCAGGAAGTCAATCGTCTGCTCAACCAGTTCGAGCAGACGCAGAAAATGATGAAGATGATGACCAAGGGTGGCATCGGCAAGCTCATGCGCGGCATGAAGGGCATGATGCCCGGGATGCGCTGATTTCATTTTTGGGCGTTTTCTCCGGTTGACCGTAGGAATGCTGCGGTCAACCGGAAAAACGCCCAAAATCAGCGTCCGGCCTGGGCCAGGCTGCTCGGGGTGTAGCCCCATTGCTTTTGCCAGGCGGCACGAACCATATTCGGATATTCCGGTTTGCCCAGGCTGCCGTTGTAGCGGCCGAGGGCGCGGAACAGGTCGCCCTTTTCGATATCCAGGTAGTGACGCAGGATGGTGCAGCCATAACGCAGGTTGGTCCGCAGGTCGAACAGCGAGTTGTCGGGACGGCCGATGATCTTGACCCAGAACGGCATGACCTGCATGTAGCCGCGCGCCCCTGCTGACGACACGGCGTATTTGCGAAAGCCCGATTCAACCTGCATGAGGCCGAGCACCAGCTGCGGGTCGAGTCCGGCCCGGGTCGCTTCGTAATGCACGCTGCGCAGCAGATCGATGCGGTATTCGCGGTTCGGGATGCGTTTTTCCAGTCGGCGCGACATCTCGCCCAGCCAGTCCGCTGCCTCCATCGGGCTCTTGAATGAGCTGACCGTCGGGCGGGAGTCGGAGACAGCCTTGGATAGCGCGGCCTGGACGCTGGCCGACAGCGGTTCGTACTTTTGCGCGCCGGCGAAGGCCACCGACGCGCCACACAAACAAAGGGCCGCAATCAGGCGGCGCACAACTTTCCCTTGAGGACGCTGAGCACATCGGCCTGCGCGATCATCGTCGGTTCCGCATCGCTGCGGCCCTTGTACTCAAGCTGGCCTTCCTTCAAGCCGCGCTCGCCGATGACGATGCGGTGCGGGATGCCGATCAGTTCCATGTCGGCGAACATGACGCCGGGCCGCTCGTTGCGGTCATCGAGCACGACATCGATGCCGGCCGCCTTCAATTCACCGTACAACTGATCGGCAGCCGCCTTGACGGCCTCACTCTTGTGGTAGCCCATCGGCACCAGGCAAACCTCGAATGGCGCGATGGCCGGCGGCAGGATGATGCCCTTGTCGTCGTTGCCCTGCTCGATGGCGGCGCCGACGATGCGCGACACGCCAATCCCGTAGCAGCCCATTTCCATGATCTGGCTCTTGCCGTTTTCGTCGAGGTAGGCGCAGTTCAGCGCCTCGGCGTACTTCTGGCGAAGCTGGAAAATGTGACCGACTTCGATGCCGCGCAGGATCTCCAGCGTGCCCTGGCCGTCGGGCGACGGATCGCCCGCAACCACGTTGCGGATGTCGAAGACCTCCGGCTCCGGCACGTCGCGGCCGAAATTGACGCCGGTCAGGTGGAAACCCGCCTCGTTGGCACCGCAGACGAAATCGCTCATCGCGGCGACGCTGCGGTCGGCAAAAATCGCCACTTTTTCCGGGTTGACCGTAGCAGGCCCGATATAACCGGGCTGGCAGCCCAGGTATTCCTCAACCTCGCGCTCCGTGGCGAAACGGAACGGGTTGATGGCGGCGATCTTGCTCGCCTTGATCTCGTTCAGTTCGTGATCGCCGCGCAGCAAGAGCAGGGCGAACGTCGTGCTGCCATCTTCCTTCTCGCTCATGACGGCGATCGATTTGACGATTTTTTCCAGCGCTACGCCCAGGCACTCGGCCACATCGACGCAAGCCATCTTGCCCGGCGTGGCGACCTTGGTCATCGTCTGCGTCGCGGCGCCGCGCGCAGCGGATGGAGCGACGGCCTCGGCCAGTTCAACGTTGGCGGCGTAGCCCGAATCCGGGCAGAAAGCGATGTCGTCCTCACCGGAGTCAGCCAGCACATGGAATTCATGCGAGCCTGTGCCGCCGATCGAGCCGGTATCCGCCGCCACGGCACGGAAGCGCAGGCCCAGGCGCGTGAAAATCCGGCTGTAGGTGTCGTACATGTTGCCGTATTCGCGCTTCAAGTCGTCGAAAGACGAGTGGAAGGAATAGCCATCCTTCATCAGGAATTCGCGACCACGCATGACGCCAAAACGGGGGCGAATCTCGTCGCGGAACTTGGTCTGGACCTGGTACAGATGAATCGGCAACTGGCGATAGCTCTTCACATCGCGCCGCACGACATCGGTGATCACTTCTTCATGCGTCGGCCCGATCACGAATTCGCGCTGGTGGCGATCCTTGAAACGCAGCAGCTCCGGGCCGTACTGCTCCCAGCGGCCGGATTCCTGCCACAGTTCGGCCGGCTGCACGGCCGGCATCAGCAACTCAAGCGCGCCGGCATTGTTCATCTCTTCGCGCACGATGTTTTCAACCTTGCGCAGTACACGCAGGCCCAGCGGCATCCAGGTATAGATGCCGGCCGCGGCGCGCTTGATATAGCCGGCGCGCAACATCATTTTCTGGCTGATAACTTCGGCGTCGGCCGGTGCTTCCTTGAGAGTGGTGAAAAAGAACTGCGAAGTGCGCATGGGATGCTCTTGAATTCGTTGGGAAACCTCGATTTTACACGGTCCCGCTTCTTTGCATGCGGGAGCCCTTTGTTGAAGGCTATCGCCCTAACGTCGGCATCATTCTTTGCAACGCCAAGAACGAGGTTTTCTGGGGTAAGCGCATACGGGAGCATTCCTGGCAGTTTCCGCAAGGTGGCATCAAACGCGGCGAAACGCCCGAAGAAGCCATGTTTCGTGAACTGCACGAAGAGGTCGGGCTCTTGCCCGAACACGTGCGTATCCTTGGGCGAACCAAAGGCTGGTTGCGTTACGAAGTGCCGACACACTGGATCAAGCGCGAATGGCGCGGATCCTACAAGGGCCAGAAACAAATCTGGTTCCTGCTTCGCCTGGTAGGGCGCGACAGCGACGTCAGCCTGCGCGCCACAGCCAAGCCGGAATTCGACGCCTGGCGGTGGAACGACTACTGGATACCGCTCGATGCAGTGATCGAGTTCAAGCGCTCGGTTTATGAACAGGCGCTCAATGAGCTCGTCCGCTTTCTCGATTTCGACCGAAAAGGGGCGAAGCATCGTCGGCTCGCCAACGATGTGGCGGATTCCGCTCAACCCGCCTCGCACGAGGATTAGTCATGGCATTGTTCCGCAACTCCGCTCTACTGTTGGCGAGCTTGCTCGTTTCCTCCGTCGCGTCCGCGGATTTTGAGGAGGATTACGAAAGCAAGCCGTGGCAGGAGATCGAGGTCCAGATGCCGGCCGCGCCGAAGCAGGAAACCCTGTTGCCGTTTTATGTCAGCGCGGCAACTGAAAACCGCTTTTTCGTCGATGGCGCGACGCTTAGTGTCGGCAGCGATGGTGTCGTCCGCTACGTCTTGCTCATCCTGTCGCCCCGCGGGGCGCGCAATGTGACGTTTGAAGGCATGCGCTGCCAGACGCGAGAACGCCGAATCTATGCCTCCGGGCGCCTGGATGGAAGCTGGTCCAAGGCACGGAAAAATGAATGGGTGCGCATTCAGGACGCCTACGCCAATCGCCACCATGCTGCGCTCTTCCTCGAATATTTCTGTCCGATTGGCAACATCGTTCAAAACGCCGCAGAGGCCCGAAATGCCCTGATTAAAGGCGAACACCCGGATAACAAGCACTGAACCCCATGTCCCCGGATCAACTGATTCTCGAATTCGACCGTGCCCTGCGCACGGTGCTGGCTTCAGCCCGCAGTGTTCGTCCAACGCCCGGCAGAGACCTGCGGGAAGCTGAACTTGGGGCCGACCAGAGGCGCCACGTCGTAGGTCTGATGCGGGTCAATCACTGCGGAGAGATCTGCGCACAGGCGCTCTATCAGGGGCAGGCGCTAACCTCCAGGGATCCGGCAATTCGCGAAGCGCTGCGCGGCGCGGCCGATGAGGAAACCGAGCATCTGGCCTGGACGGAGCAAAGGATTTCCGAGCTGGGCGGGCGCAAAAGCCTTCTGAATCCCCTCTTGTATCTAGGCTCTTTGACGCTAGGGCTTGCTGCCGGCGCGCTTGGCGACAAATGGAATCTTGGCTTTCTGGCCGAAACCGAGCGGCAAGTCGAAGCGCATCTGGATGGCCATCTGCTCAGTCTCCCCGTTGAAGACGCTCGTTCGCGGGCGATTGTTGAGCAAATGCGCCGGGACGAAATTCAGCACGCCGAGACGGCCATTCAATACGGCGCCGCGGCGCTTCCAGTGCCAGTCAAGAAAACGATGAAATTGGCGGCCAAGGTCATGACCGGGACCGCCTACCATATTTGACGCCTCGTGAGGCCTCAGGCTTCTTCGATAATCTCGAAGTCGTGAGTGATCTCGGCTGTCTTGGCCATCATGATCGAAGCGGAGCAGTATTTCGTTTTCGATAATTCGATAGCGCGCGCGACGACATCCGCTTTGAGTTGCTTTCCCTTGACGCGGTAGTGAAAGTGGATGTGTGTAAAGACCTTCGGGTCGTTCTCGGCGCGCTCGGCTTTCAGGCTGACATCGCAGGAACTGATGGCATGGCGCCCCTTTTTTAGAATCAATACCACGTCAAACGCCGAGCAGCCGCCGGTGCCGGCCAGAACCATCTCCATGGGGCGCAGGCCCAGATTTCTTCCTCCCGCCTCGGGGGCACCATCCATGACTACGGCGTGGCCGCTGCCAGTCTCCGCAACAAACGACATCCCTGCGTCGTTACCCATCCATCTAACGGTACATTCCATGGTGATCTCCTTTCAAGATCGTGAATTCTAGCGGAAGTGGCTGGTTGGGGTTTGGGTGGTTGAAATTGCTGCGTTGCAGCATTTGTTCTGGAGTTTTGGTGCCTTTCCTGGTGGTTCGGTCGGTTTTATCATTGATTAATTTAGTTATGCAATAACAATCATATAGTTCAATAACAATAAGTTAAATTAGATTAATTAAATTTATTTAAACATACGAATATAGATTGTGCGCCGCACAAATATATCTTGCGTGTCGCCTTCTGTTCATGGAGAATGCAAAGCGTTGGAACTGTAGTGGCTTAACAGCGATCTTCAGTTCAGATTTGTCTCCTCCACCCTCCTCCTTTGGTGTGGATTTAACGCGGCTCAGCGAGCCGCGTTTTTTTTGTCCTTTTATTGAAAAGAGTGGATAGGCATTGACACCTGCTCGTGGAGTCGACTAGAATCCGCGCCTTTCTCCAATCTGCGCCCAAATTTTTCAGGACGGCACACTTA
>PHCH01000174.1 GCA_002840785.1 Betaproteobacteria bacterium HGW-Betaproteobacteria-4
GCCTCCGACAACGTGCTGACAGGCAACGAAGGGGCCAACCTGCTCTCGGGGCTGGACGGCAACGACACGCTCATCGGCAACGCTGGCAACGACACCCTCAACGGCGGCACGGGCGCCGACAGCATGGTGGGCGGCACGGGCAACGACCGGTACTTCGTGGACGACGCGGGCGATCAGGTGACCGAGTTGGCGGGCGGCGGCGGCGCAGATGAGGTGCGCACCACGCTGGCCGCGTACACGCTGACCGATCAGGTCGAGATCCTGCGTTTCACTGGCGTGGGGAGCTTTGCCGGTACGGGCAATGCGCTGAACAACGCCATCTTTGGTGGAACCGGCAACGACACATTGGCCGGCGGCGCTGGCAATGACACCATGACAGGCGGTGCCGGCAACGACACCTACCACGTGGACAGCACCGGTGATGTGATCATGGAAGGGGCGGGTGGTGGTATCGATACCGTGATCTCCAGCGGCACGGCATACACACTGGGAGCCACACTGGAGAACCTGGTGTCCACCAACGCCGTGGGCGCCACGCTCACGGGCAATACCTCGGCCAATCAGATCCAGGGCGGCGACGGCAACGACAACATCGCCGCAGGCCAGGGCAATGACACGGTGGAGGGTGGTGCGGGCAACGACACGCTCGGCGGTGGACTGGGCGTGGATCTGTTGACAGGAGGCACCGGGGACGATCTCTATCTCGTCAACGTGACCGCCGATGTCGTGGTGGAACTGGCCGACGAGGGCATCGACACGGTGGATTCGGCGGCTAACTACACGCTCAGCGCCAACGTGGAGAACTTGATCTTGCGGAACGGCGCAAACATCAATGGCACGGGCAACGCCTCCGACAACGTGCTGACGGGCAATGCGCAGGCCAACCAGCTCCTGGGGCTGGACGGCAACGACACCCTCTTCGGCAACGGTGGCAACGACACCCTCAACGGAGGCGCAGGTGACGACAGCATGGTGGGAGGGGCTGGGAACGACATCTTCGTGTTCGGTAGCGGCTTCGGGCAAGACGTCATCACCGGGTTCGATGCCAATCCGGC
>PHCH01000092.1 GCA_002840785.1 Betaproteobacteria bacterium HGW-Betaproteobacteria-4
CCCGGCATCACGCTCGGCACCGGCGAAAACGGCAATGCCTTCGGCGACCGCTACATCATCCGCGGCTACGAAGCCCGTTCCGACGTCTTCGTCGACGGCCTGCGCGACCCAGGGATGACCATCCGCGAGAGCTTCGCCGTCGAACAGGTTGAAGTCTCCAAGGGCCCGAGCTCGAGCTTTGCCGGCCGCGGCACCGTTGGCGGGGCGGTCAATGCGATCACCAAGCAGGCTACGGTCGACTACGATTTCACCAAGATTTCGGCCGGCATCGGCACCGACGACTACGGCCGCGTCACGCTCGATGCCAACCACGTCGTCAGCGACAACGTCGCCCTGCGCGCCAATCTGCTCTACGGCTACGAAGGCGTCCCCGACCGCGCCCCGGCCGACCGCGAGCGCAAGGGGGTGGCGCTCTCCGGCCTGTTCAAGCCAAGCGACAATCTCGACATCCTGCTCGATTACTACGGTTTGCGCGCCAACGATAAGCCCGATCTCGGCTCGTGGCTGACCGGCACCGTGCCGAATCGGCGGCCGATGGCGAATTCGCCGGTCTATGCCCAGGATGGCGATTTCCTGACTTCCGATGTCGATACCTTTACCGGCCGCGTCAAGTACAAGATCACGCCCAACCTGCGGCTGACCAACCTGACGCGCTACGGCCGTTCGGAAAACGGATATGTGGCGACCGGCGCCTCCGCCTCGTCGACGCTGACCAACCTCAACCTGACGACCCATTCGGGCTGGCAGGACGTCGACTATTTCGTCAACCAGACCAGCCTGGCCTGGGACACGAGCATCGCCGGCATGAAGCACGATTTCATCTTCAGCCTCGAATACACCGATCACAAGGTGTTGAACGGCCTCTATGAAATCGGCGGTGTGGTCAGCGGCGCCAACAATCCCCGCCTGAACAACGTGCCGGCGGCATCGGCACAGACGGCGCTGGACCGGAGCAACATCACCAAGAACACCGACAACTGGGACATCGACTGGCAAGCCAAGGCGGTTTCCGTGTCGGCCATGGACACCGTCGACCTGACGGAAAAGTGGACGGCCTTTGCCGGCGTGCGCTACGACAAGACCGAGATCTCGCTGAGAACGCGGCAGGCCGCTGTCGGTGGCGGCGCCAGCCCGCCCGCGGTCGGCACCATCAACGACTACGGCAGCCAGAACGCCGGCATGTGGAACAGCCACCTCGGGCTGGTTTACAAGTTCCTGCCCTACGCCAATGTTTATGCCGCGTATGGCTCGGCTGCCGACCTCAACGGCGGCGAATCGGATGTCGGCAGCAGTTCTGGCTACGGTGGCATGGTCACCTACAACGGCTCGGCGGCTGGCGCCAAACCGGAGAAAACCGAGAACATCGAACTGGGTACCAAGTGGAACCTGCTCGGTGAAAAGCTGCTGGCCACGGCGGCCATCTTCCAGACCACCAAGTCAGACGTCATGGAAGGCGCCAATTACGACACGGTCGGCACCTTCAATACCGGCGAAAACCGCGTGCAGGGCATCGAACTCGGCCTGGCCGGCAACCTCACCGAGAAGCTCAGCGCCTTTGCCGGCGTCGCCTTCATGGCGTCGGAAGTGCTCGCATCGACGAATGCCGCGAACGTCGGCAAGCGTTTGAGCAACTTCGCCGACATCACGGCCTCGGCCCAATTGCGCTATCAATTGACGCCCAAGTTTGCCCTCGGATCAGCCGTCAAGTACGAGAGCGAAAAGTACGCCGGGCAACCGGATACAGCGGCCGGCTTCAGCACGACAACCGGGCAATATTCACAGCCCATCCCGGCTTACACCGTGGTCGACGCCTTTGCCGACTACCGCCTGACCAAGCAGGCGAAAGTGCGCCTCAATGTCGGCAATGTGTTCAACGCCGACTATTACCTGGCCGGCTATCGCTCCGGTGCCTTCGTGTACAAGGGCGATGCCATCAACGCACGCCTGACCCTGAACTACGACTTCTAAAAAGGTGGCAAGGCCGGACGGCTCAACGGAGTCGCCCGGCCTTTTTCATGAACGCTCCACATCCCCCCCTCCAACAAATCCCGCGCGAGATTCTCTGCGCGGCGGATTACGAACGCCTGGCCTCGCACTTCATCGCGGCGCCCAGCCTGGCCTACATCGCCGGCGGCTGCGGCGACGAACTGACCCTGGCCGCCAATCGCAAAGCCTTCGCCCGGACGCAGATCCTGCCCCGCCTGCTGCGCGACATGCACGACGGCCACACCCGCAGCGAACTGCTCGGGCGGACCTGGGCGCACCCCATCCTGCTCGCCCCGGTCGCCTATCAGCGGCTGGTCCACCCGCTCGGCGAACTGGAAACGGCACGGGCGGCCGCCGCCACCGACACCTGCCTGGTGACCAGCACGCTCGCCTCGCAAACGCTCGAAGAAGTGGCCCGACTGGCCGGCGGCGAACGCTGGTTCCAGCTCTATTTGCAGCCGACGCAGAATGCTACGGTCGACCTCATAAAACGGGCAGAAATGGCCGGCTACACGGCGCTCGTCGTCACGCTGGACACGGCGATCAAACTGCCCGGCCGACGGGCGCAAGAGGTCGGCTTCACCATGCCGCGCGAGGTCATTGAGGCCAACCTGGCCGATTACCCGGAGCCACCGCCCATCGTGCTCGAACCCGGCGCCAGCCGCGTTTTCCAGGGCGCGATGCGCCAGGCGCCGACCTGGAACGATGTCGCCTGGCTGCTCGGCCAGACCCGCCTGCCGGTACTGATCAAGGGCGTGCTCCATCCCGACGACGCCACCCGGCTGCAGGCCATGGGCGTCGCCGGGTTGATCGTGTCCAATCACGGCGGCCGTTCGCTCGACGGCGTGCCGGCCAGCCTCGACGTCTTGCCGCGCATCCGCCAGGCCGTCGGCGCCGATTTCCCGCTGCTGCTCGACAGCGGCGTCCGCTCGGGCAGCGACATTTTCAAGGCCCTGGCGCTCGGCGCCGACGCCGTGCTCATCGGCCGCCTGCAGGTGTACGCCCTGGCTGTCGCCGGGGCGCTCGGCGTCGCGCACCTGCTCAAACTGCTGCGCGAAGAACTGGAGGTCTGCATGGCGCAGGCCGGTTGTGCAACGCTGGCCGACATCGGCCCGGACATGATTTATCGACACGAGGCAACATCATGCTGATTCCCATCGAAGGCGTCCTCAGCAAGGACGAAGTACGTCAGTTCCGCCAGCGGCTCGACGCCGCCGAATGGCATGACGGCCTGAAAACGGCCGGCACCCTGGCCCGCTCGGTCAAACGCAACCTGCAACTGGAAGACGGCTCGCCGCTGGCCGTCGAACTGGGCAACCTCATCCTGCGCAAGCTGGGCAACAATCCGCTGTTCGTTTCGGCCGCGCTGCCCAATCGCATCTACCCGCCCAAGTTCAACCGCTACGCCAACGGCGGCACCTACGGAGCGCATGTCGACAGCGCCGTGATGGCGGTGCCGGGCACCCATGTTTCGGTACGCAGCGACCTTTCGGCCACGCTCTTCCTGGCCGAACCGGACGAATACGAAGGCGGCGAATTGCAGGTCGAAGGGCCTTTCGGAGTCCAGTCGGCCAAGCTGGCCGCCGGCGACATGGTGCTTTACCCGTCGAGCAGCCTGCACTGCGTCACGCCGGTGACCGCAGGCGCCCGCGTCGCATCGTTCTTCTGGATTCAAAGCATGGTTCAGAACGACAGCTCGCGTGTCCTCCTCTTCGATCTCGACCAATCCATCCAGGGCCTCACCCCGGCCCTCGCGGCCGACGACCCGCGCCTGCTCAAGCTGACCGGCGTTTATCACAACCTGCTCCGCCAGTGGGCGGTGACCTGAAAGCGGAAACATCATGCTCAAATCGATTGCCTGGGCGCTTGCCGCCCTCTTCGCCGCCGGCCCGGCATTGGCCGACGACAAGGAACTCAACCTCTATTCAGCCCGCCACTACCAGTCCGACGAGGCGCTCTACGCCAACTTTACCGAGCAGACCGGCATCAAGATCAACCGGATCGAGGGCAAGGCGCACGAACTGATCGAGCGTATCCGCAACGAGGGCGCCAACAGCCCGGCCGACGTTTTCATCACGGTCGATGCGGCCAGCCTGGCCGTGGCCGACGCCTGGGGCATCTTCGCGCCGGTCAAATCGAAGCTCCTCGAATCGCGCATTCCGGCCCATTTGCGCTCCGACAACTGGTTCGCCTTCTCGACGCGGGCGCGCCTGATCATCTACAACAAGCGCAAGCTCAAGGCCGAGGATGTGCCGACATACGAGTCTCTGGCCGATCCGAAACTCAAAGGCCTGGTGTGCAGCATCCCCGGCGGGCACATCTACAACCTGACCTTTGTCGCCTCGATGCTTGCCCACAACGGCGAAGCCAAAACCGAGGAGTGGGCGCGCGGGCTGATCGCCAATTTCGCCCGGGCACCGAAGGGCGGCGACACCGACCAGATCAAGTCGGTGGCCAGTGGCGAATGCGGTGTGGCGGTGTCGAACAGCTACTACCTGGCCCGCCTGATGGCCTCCGAGAAGGTTGAGGAGCGCAACCTCGTCAAGCGTCTGGGTGTCGTCTGGCCGAACCAGAATGGCCGCGGCACGCACATCAACGTCTCCGGTGGCGGCATGGTCAAGACCGCCAGGCATCGCGAGGCGGCGGTCAAGTTCCTCGAATACCTGGCCAGCGACCAAGCGCAACGTTATTTCGCCAACGGCAACAATGAATGGCCGGCCGTGCCGAGCGTCAGCGTCAACAACGAAGAACTCGACGAACTCGGCAAGTTCAAGGCCGACAGTGTTTCCCTGATCAAGATCGCCAACCAGCTGTCGGCCGCCCAGAAACTGCTCGACCGGGCCGGCTACCGGTAATCCGGGGGCACGACAAACAGCGAACTAATCGAGATTGATTCGCAATACCAATTGACAGGAATTCTCATTTACCGGAAGATGCGATCAATTCTCGTTTGCAACAGGCACTCATCATGAACCCGCAGCCCCCCTCCTCCGAGCCGACCCCGCCCGCAGAAAAAACCGAAAGCCGCCCGCGCATCGATAGCCAGAAGATTCTCGCCGGCGCCACGACGGTTGAGATCGAACACGCCGGGCAGCGCTACCTGCTGCGCGTCACGCGTGAAAACAAGTTGATCCTGACCAAATAGTTTCTCTCCGTTGCACCTCTCGTTCCCGCAGCCAGCCAGCCCAAACCAGCCAGCCAAGGGTTTTTTCCCCGAGACAGCGCAAGCCAAACCTGAAAAATCGCCCATGAGCTACACCCTTTCCCGCCCTTCACCCTTCCAGCGCAGCGGCTTGCTGGCCGTGGTCGTTGGCCTGCATGTCGGTGTTTTGCTGCTCATCCTGGTGGCCAGGACCGTCGTGCCGCAGATCATGGAAATCCCGCTCGTCGTCGATCTGCTGCCCGCCCCCGAAATCGCCAGGCCGCCCGCCGCCCAAGCCTTGCCGAAGGCCAGGCCGGTGCCGGTCAAGGCCGTACCGGCACCGCAACCGAAGCCTGCCGCCCCGGTCGTCGAAGCCACGCAGAGTGTCGTTCCGGCGCCGGCTGCGGTGCTTGCCGCGCCGGTCGAAGCCAAGCCGGTGCCGGTGGCGCCGCCCGTTGAGGCGATCAGCCAGGCCCGCTTCGATGCCGACTACCTGCGCAACCCGTCGCCGGTCTATCCGCCGCTCGCCCGCCGCATGGGCGAGGAAGGCAAGGTCGTGCTGCGCGTTTCGGTCAATGCCCAGGGTTCGGCCGACAGCGTTGAAATCAGGACATCTTCGGGCAGCCAGCGCCTCGACGAGTCGGCGCAAAAAACCGTGCGCAACTGGAAATTCATCCCGGCCAAGCGTGGCGAAGTCGCCGTCCAGAGCTGGGTGCTGGTCCCCATCATTTTCAAATTGGAGCAATAACATGCAGGAAAACGCTTTCGGTTTCGCTCACCTGTGGGCCAGCGGCGACAGCATTTCACACGCCGTCGCGATCATTCTCGCCATCATGTCCATCGTCAGCTGGTACCTGATCCTGGCCAAGGCCGTCGATTGGTGGGCCATGCGCCGCGCCGCCAAGGCGCTCGGCGCCTTCTGGTCGGCGAGCAGCGTCGGCGACGGCATCGCCCTGCTCAACCAGGCCGGGCAGGACAGCCCTTATGCCCAACTGGCCACCCAGGCCAATGCCTGCAACAACGATTGCGAAGCCGCCACCGGCCGCCTGGCATCGCGCTTCGACCCGGCCGAACAGATGGAGCGCGCCCTGCGCCAGCAGCTTTCGACCACCCAGGCCGGTATGGAAAACGGCCTGACCCTGCTCGCCACGACCGGCGCCACGGCGCCTTTTGTCGGCCTGCTCGGCACGGTCTGGGGCATTTACCATGCGCTGCTCGCCATCGGCCTGTCCGGTCAGGCGGCGCTCGAGAAGGTTGCCGGCCCGGTCGGTGAGGCGCTGATCATGACCGCCGCCGGCCTCGCCGTCGCGCTGCCCGCCGTCTTCGCCTACAACGCCTTCACCCGCGCCAACCGCGTCATCCTGGCTGACCTCGACGCCTTCGCCCACGACCTGCATGCCTTCTTCACCGTCGGCAAGCCGTTTGTCGCCAACAGCGCGCAGATCCACCCGATGCGCGCCAGGGTTGCAACGGAGGCGGCATAACATGGCCATGGGCAGCTTCAACTCACAGAACCAACAGATGCCGACGGCGGAAATCAACATGACACCGCTGGTCGATGTGATGCTGGTTTTGCTGATCATTTTCATCATCACCGCGCCGCTCATGACGCATCAGGTGCCGGTCGACCTGCCGCGCGCCTCGAGCACGCCGACGCCGGAAAAACCGCTGACGTTACAGGTCAGTATCGATGCCGACAACCGCGTATTTTTGGCCGAAATTCCGGTTGACCGTAGCAGTCTCGAAAACCGCTTCCGCGATGCCGTGGCACAGGACGCCAAGGTCGAAATGCACCTCCGCGCCGACCGCGCGACGCGCTACGAAACGGTGGCCGAAACAATGAGCGCGGCGCGCCGGGCCGGCCTGACCAAGATCGGTTTCGTCACCCAGCCGGGGGCCGCGCCGCTGTAAAAATTTCGTTTTAAAACCATCCTCAAGCCAGCCACGCGCCTGCCCAGCCAGCCAGAGAAACCAGGGAGTCAAAAAAATGCACAGCATCAAGACCTTCGTTTCCACACTGGCTTTATCCGCCGCCCTGGCCACTCCGGCCCTGGCGCTTGAATACCCCATCGGCGTGCCGCAGCAGCGCAACGGCATGGAAATCGCCGCCGTTTATCTGCAGCCGGTAGAAATGGAGCCGGACGGCATGATGAAGAAGGCGGCCGAATCCGACATTCACCTCGAAGCCGACATCCACGCCCTGGCCAACAACCCGAACGGTTTCGAGGAAGGCGCCTGGATGCCTTACCTGGCCATCAAGTTCGAGGTTTCCAAGATCGGTGGCGACTTCAAGGTGGCCGGCGATTTCATGCCCATGGTCGCCAACGACGGCCCGCACTACGGCGACAACGTCAAACTGGCCGGCCCCGGCAAGTACAAGGTGAAGTACACCATCCTGCCGCCCTCGGCCAACCCGCATTCGCATTTCGGCCGCCACACCGACCGCGCCACCGGCGTTCGCCCGTGGTTCAAGCCGTTTGAAGTCGAGTACGAATTCACCTACGTCGGCATCGGTAAAAAAGGCGGGTACTGATCATGAAGCTCGCCAAAATCACCGCTGCGCTGGTCGTGGCGGGGCTGGCCCTGCCAGCCCTCGCCGCGCCCGACAGCGCCACCCTGCAAAAACTCATGGAGCGCATGGAAAAGCTCGAAGCGCGTAACGCCGAGCTGGAAAAGCAGGTCAAATCGCTGAAAACCGAGAGCGAGGAAATTGCCAAGGGCCTCGACAGCCCGCGCCTTTCCGAAAACGAGCCGGAACTGACGGTGCGCCTGAAGGCGGTCGAAAAAGACACGTTGGAAATGAAGAAGTCGGCCAGCCTGGCCGACAAGTTCGAGGGCATCGTCGTCGATGCGGCGCTGACCACCGTCGCCCAGCACGCCTCCGGTCTGCCCACGGGCACGGCGGATGGCGGCGGCCAGCTCAACTACCGCGCCGACGTCAGCGTCGAACTGCCGCTCGACCCCATCGGCGACATCGAGCAGAAGGTCTTCGCCCATGTCCGCATCGGCCAGGGCCAGGGCCTGAACGGCGCTTTCGGCAATCTCGGCCTGTTCGCCAGCGCCCCCAACTCGGTGGCTTTCCGGGCCAGCGGCGCCAATGCCGACGACTCGGTGGCCATCCTCGGCCAGGCCTGGTACCAGGCGGCGATTCCGCTCCCCTTCGGCGGCTTCCAGCCTTACTCGCGCGAGAAGCTGGAGCTGACCTTCGGCAAGATGGACATCTTCGGCTTCTTCGACCAGAACGAGGCGGCCGGCGACGAGTCGGTCCAGTTCCTC
>PHCH01000093.1 GCA_002840785.1 Betaproteobacteria bacterium HGW-Betaproteobacteria-4
ATCGCTCTAACCGTCTGAGCTACATCACCACGCTTGAGGGCGCGGATTATAGTTTGCGGGGGCTTGGCGGGTCAACCGAATTTCCGGTCGGTTATAATGCCGAACTTTTGTGCCGCGCGATGACCTAAGCGGCACCCACCGATTTGCGAAGTGTTACCCATGCCCAAGAAATTATTCATCCGTACCTTCGGGTGCCAGATGAATGAGTACGATTCGGACAAGATGGCCGACGTGCTCAATGCCTCCGAGCCGACTGTCCGAACCGACAACGTTGAAGAAGCCGACATCATCCTGTTCAACACCTGCTCGGTGCGCGAGAAGGCGCAGGAGAAGGTTTTCCACGACCTCGGCCGGGTTCGGCACCTGAAGAAGCTGAATCCGAATCTGGTGATCGGCGTTGGCGGCTGCGTGGCGAGCCAGGAGGGCGATGCGATTGTCGCCCGGGCGCCTTACGTCGATATCGTTTTTGGGCCGCAGACCTTGCACCGCTTGCCGCAGCTGATGGCTGAGCGCAAGACCAAGGGCAAGGCGGCCGTCGACATTTCCTTCCCGGAAATCGAGAAGTTCGATTCGATGCCGCCGGCTGAAGTGAAGGGCGCCTCGGCTTTCGTCTCGATCATGGAAGGCTGCTCGAAGTTCTGCACTTTCTGCATCGTGCCTTACACGCGCGGCGGCGAGGTTTCCCGGCCGTTTGAGGACGTGCTGACCGAAGTGGCTGGTCTGGCCGCCAATGGCGTCGGCGAAGTGACGCTACTTGGCCAGAATGTGAATGCCTATCGCGGCGACATGACCGAGACCGACGAGAAGGCCGATCTGGCGATGTTGATCGAGTACATCGCCGAAGTGCCGGGCATCGAGCGCATTCGCTACACGACCTCGCATCCGCGCGAAATGACGCAGCGCCTGTTCGACACCTACGCCACCGTGCCGAAGCTGGTCTCGCACCTGCATCTGCCCGTCCAGGCCGGTTCCGACCGCGTGCTGGCGGCGATGAAGCGCGGCTACACGACGCTCGAATACAAGTCGATCATCCGCAAGCTGCGCGCCGCTAGGCCGGATATTTCACTGTCGTCCGACTTCATCGTCGGCTTCCCCGGCGAGACGGATGAGGATTTCGAGAAGACGATGAAACTGATCGACGAAGTCGGTTTCGACAGCTCGTTCTCGTTTGTTTACAGCCCGCGTCCCGGTACGCCGGCGCTGGAACTCGATGATGCTACGCCGGCCGAGGTTAAGTCGGCCCGCCTGCTGCGTTTACAGAAGCGCATCGACGAACAGGCCCAGGCGATCAGCCAGACGATGGTCGGCAGCATCCAGCGCGTGCTGGTCGAGGGCACCTCGAAGAAGGACGTGCATGAACTGGCCGGGCGTACCGACAACAACCGCATCGTCAATTTCGCTGGCAATCCGCGCCTGATCAACACCTTCGTCGATGTCCGCATCACGTCGTCGCTGTCGCACACGCTGAGAGGCGAAATTGTCATCCGCGAAGACTGACAAGCCGGCGGCGCGGGCCAAGCCCGCCCCCAAGACCAAGCCGGTGGAACTCGCCCTGGCGCCGGTCGATAACGTCCTGCTGGCCAACCTGTGCGGGCCGCTCGACGAAAACATCCGGCAGATCGAAACGGCCTTCGACGTCATCATCCGTCGGCGCAACGAACGCTTTTCCGTTTTTGGCGAAAAATCCCGGTTGACCGTGGAAGCGCTCCAGCATTTCTACGGCATGGCGCGCCAGGCGCTGACCGTCGATGAAATCCAGCTTGGCCTCATCGAACTGCTCAACGCACCGGTACGTCGCGTGTCGCGCCGCGCCGAAGGCCCGGTCGACGGCCCACAACTGATCACCCGCAAGACCGAACTGCACGGCCGCACGCCGCGCCAGGTCGAGTACCTCAAGCACATTCAGGAACACGACATCACCTTCGGCATCGGCCCGGCCGGCACCGGCAAGACCTATCTTGCCGTCGCCAGTGCCGTCGATGCCTTCGAACGCGATCTGGTCGAGCGCATCATCCTGACCCGACCGGCCGTCGAGGCCGGTGAACGCCTCGGCTTCCTGCCCGGCGACCTGACGCAGAAGATCGACCCGTATCTGCGCCCGCTGTACGACGCCCTCTACGACCTGATGGGCGCCGACCGCGTCAGCAAGCTCTACGAAAAGCGCGCCATCGAGATCGCCCCGCTCGCCTTCATGCGCGGCCGCACGCTCAACCATGCCTTCATCATCCTCGACGAAGCGCAGAACACGACGCCCGAGCAGATGAAGATGTTCCTGACCCGCATCGGCATCGGCGCCAAGGCCGTGGTCACCGGCGACGTCACCCAGATCGACCTGCCCAAGGGGCACAAGAGCGGCCTCAAGGAAGCGACGGATATTCTCAAGGGCGTGCGCGGCCTGGCCTTTACCCATTTCAAGAAGGAAGACGTGGTGCGCCATCCGTTGGTCGCCCGCATCGTCGAAGCCTATGAAAAAAACCAGCAACCGACTTAACCTGTCCGTGCAATACGCCTGTAATCGTGAGGGCCTACCCTTGCGGGCGGATTTCGTGAAATGGGCGCGCGCCGCGCTGGTTGGCGGTGGTGAGGTGACGATCCGCCTGGTCGATGCCGACGAAGGCCGGACGCTGAACAACGAGTACCGCGGCAAGGATTACGCGACCAACGTGCTGTCCTTTCCGTATGACAGCGAGCCGGTGGTGACGGGCGATCTGGTCATCTGCCCGAGCGTCGTGGCGCGCGAGGCGGCCGAGCAGAACAAGCCTGAGGCTACTCATTACGCGCACCTGACGGTGCATGGTATGCTGCATTTACAGGGCTGGGATCACGAAAACGACGACGATGCCCAGGCCATGGAAGACGAAGAAAGGGAGATTCTCGCCGCAATGGGTTATCCAGACCCCTATGCGGTTTAAACATTATGGACAGTGACAGTAAACCGAGTTTCATTGAACGACTGACTTCCCTGCTGCTACCGCGAGCAGTTGCTAGAAATCCTGCATGGCGCCTACGAGCGCAACCTGATGGACGCCGATGCGCTGACCATCATCGAAGGCGCCCTCGCCGCCTCCGACACCCGCGTTACCGACGTCATGATTCCCCGGGCCCAGATGGATGTCATCGACATCGACGACCCGCTCAGCGAAATCGTCCCCGTCGTCATCGAAGCCGCCCACTCCCGTTTTCCGGTGGTCGACGGCGACCGCGATAAGGTGCTCGGCGTACTGCTCGCCAAGGATCTGCTGCGCCTCCAGATCGAACCCGATTTCGACCTGCGCGACTGGCTGCGCCCGGCTGTCTTCATCCCCGAATCGAAGCGCCTCAACGTGCTGCTCCGTGAATTCCGCGTCTCGCGCAACCACATGGCCATCGTCGTCAATGAATACGGCGGCGTCGCCGGCCTGGTCACCATTGAAGACGTGCTCGAACAGATCGTCGGCGACATCGAGGACGAATACGATTTCGACGAGACCCACGACAACATCCGTCTCGATGCCTCCGGCCGCTACCGCGTCAAGGCGCGCACCGAGATCGAGGACTTCAACGAAGCCTTCAAGACCACCTTCTCCGACGAGGAGTTCGACACCGTCGGCGGCCTCGTCCTGCGCCACCTCGGCCGCGTGCCGAAGCGCAACGAAGTCATGGACATCGACGGCGTCCGCTTCCAGGTCCTGCGCGCCGACAGCCGCCGGCTGAGCACGCTACCTGATCGCCGCGACCATCGGCGTCGTCGGCGTCGGCAGCTTCGCGCCCTTCGGCCTGTTCTGGTTGGCGCCGCTCGTCTGGCTCGGGTTCTTCTGGCTGCTGCTCGATGCCGCCAATCCGCGGCAAGGCCTGCTCACTGGCCTCGCCTTCGGGATGGGCTTTTTCCTGACCGGCGTTTCCTGGGTCTTCGTCAGTCTCTCGGTCTTTGGCGGCATGCCGTGGTGGCTGGCCGGGCCGGCCGCCTTCCTGTTCTGCACCGTGATGGCGCTGTTTCCGATGGTCGCCGGCTATTGCTTCAAACGCTGGCAGCCTGACGCCTTCTGGCGACAGGCGCTACTTTTTGCCACGCTGATTGCTACGGTCGACTGGCTAAAAGGCTGGATTTTCACGGGCTTCCCGTGGCTCACCGTCGGTTACTCGCAAACCGCGCCCAGCCCGCTGGCCGGCTTCGCGCCACTGCTCGGCGTGCATGGGCTATCGCTACTCGTCGCGCTGAGTGGCGCCCTGCTCGTCCGCTGGCGGGTCGGCGCCCCCTTTGCCGCGCTGCTCGCCATCAGCGGCTTCGGCCTGCAGCAGGTGGCATGGACAACGCCGGTCGGCGAGCCGATCAGCGTCGCGCTGGTCCAGGGCAACGTGCCGCAGGAAATGAAATTCCGGCCCGAAGCTTTCTTCCGCACCCTCGACCTTTATCGTGAACTGATCACGGAGAACCCGGCGCAACTGACCGTGCTGCCGGAAACGGCCATCCCGGTTTTCTTCGACCAGATTCCGGGCGAATACCTCGACGAACTCAAAGCCTTGGCCAAACGCCAGAACGGCGACATCATTTTCGGCACGCTGACCGGCGACGACCGCGGCTACTACAACAGCGCCGTGAGCATCGGCAGCTCGCCGCTGCAGGTTTACAGCAAGAACCACCTGGTCCCCTTCGGCGAATTCATCCCGGCCGGCTTCGCCTGGTTCATGGCCTACGCCAACATCCCCATGTCGTCCTTCACGCGCGGTCCGGAAGTCCAGACGCCGCTCGCCGTCGCCGGCCGGCACGTGGCGGCCAATATTTGCTACGAAGACGTCTTCGGCGAGGAAATCATCCGCGCCCTGCCGCCGGCCGGCATTCTCGCCAACCTGTCGAACACCGCCTGGTTCGGCCATTCGCTGGCCCAGCCGCAGCATTTGCAGATTTCCCAGATGCGCGCCGCCGAAACCGGCCGCCCCATGCTGCGCGCCACCAACACCGGGATGACCGCCATCATCGACACCCACGGCCGCATCAGCGCCACCCTGCCCGCCTTCACCACCGGCGTCCTGCGCGGCGACGTGCGGGCCCACGAAGGCATGACGCCCTTTGCCCACGTCGGAAACTGGCTGGCGCTGGGGTTGATAGCGGCATTGGGTATCGCTGGCCTATCGGAACGGCGTCGGCGCTTTAGCTGAAATGTATCGACCAGCAGCCAAGGCTGCATCCGACTAAAAACTGGAATGCTTTTCGGCTACCCGGAAGCCCGCTATCCGAACCAGGCTAGCGTGATCATGGCGCGGAGACGAGGGCTTTCGAAAAATATTCTATGGTCTTGTTAAGGCCATGCTCCAAAGAGGTTCCGCTCTGCCAGCCCAGGATATTTTTTGCCAATGAAACGTCCGGCTGACGTTGTCTGGGGTCGTCAACCGGAAGGGGCTTGAAAACGATTTCCGCTTTGCCGCCGGTCAGCCGGATTATTTCCCGAGCCAGCCCGATCATGCTGTATTCGTCTGGGTTGCCGAGATTCACTGGCCCACTGAAGTGGTCCGGAGCATTCATCATCCGAACCATTCCCTCGATAAGATCATCGACGTAACAGAAAGAGCGTGTTTGGCTACCATCGCCGTAAATAGTGATGGGCTGCCCGGTCAGCGCCTGGACGATGAAGTTGCTGACGACGCGGCCATCGTCCGGAAGCATGCGGGGGCCGTAAGTATTGAAGATTCGGACAACCTTGATACGGGTTTGGTACTGGCGCAAGTAATCAAAAAACAAGGTTTCGGCACACCGCTTGCCTTCATCGTAGCAACTGCGCGGACCAATGGGATTGACCTTGCCCCAGTAGCCTTCCGGCTGAGGGTGAACTTCCGGATCGCCATAAACTTCGCTGGTCGAAGCCTGGAGAATTTTGGCGCCGAGTCGCTTGGCCAGCCCCAACATGTTTATCGCCCCGTGCACGCTGGTTTTCGTTGTCTGTACAGGGTCGTGTTGGTAATGCACCGGCGAGGCCGGACAGGCCAGGTTGTAGATATGGTCGACCTCAACGTACAAAGGAAACGTCACGTCATGACGCAGCACCTCGAATCGCGGATTGGTCAGCAGATGGCTGACATTGGCACGCCGGCCAGTAAAGAAATTATCAACGCATATAACCTCGTGCCCATCCTCGAGCAGACGTTCGCAGAGATGTGAGCCGAGAAAGCCGGCGCCGCCGGTGACCAATGACCTGATTCTACTCACGCTATGCGTCCTCAATAAAAATTAGGCACCGAACTTGTCGGCGATTTTTTGAACCAAAGCATCCCAGTCGTGAAGACTGGCCTGTTGCTGCCTAGACTCAATCTCAACAGGTCTGTTCCGCTCTCCCTGTATTGCCTCTTCAAGGGCAACCACCCACTGCTCGGGACTTTCCGCGATCCGGACGACATGATCAAGCTCAAGCACTGAATCAATCGGTGAAGACACTACAGGTCGACCGGTGGCGAGATACTCATTGAGTTTTAGCGGATAGATGTTGTTGGTGTAATCACAAACGTCGTAGCACATCATGCAGACGTCCATCGCCTGCATGTATGCAGGCAGTTCGTTCAATTGGCGATTTCCCAAAATATGCACATTGGGTCGCTCGGCAAGCCGATCAAGAATATCGGCCTTACTTCCGAGATAGCCGATTGGCCCGACCAGAACGAATGACCATTCGGGCTTCTCGATAGCGAGTTGCAGCATCAGCCCCAAGTCGAGTTGCGACTTGACCACGCCGACATAGCCCATACGCGGCCGCGGAATGGACGCCATGTCTTCAGGTTCGGACGCAGGCGTCTGATAGGCAGCGAAATCCACACCATTGGGCACATGTATGGTGTTGGGGTTGATGCTCCCCTTTTTCTCCAGAAGTTTTCGTGAGTGGATCACGACCATGTCAACACGTTCGATCAGCGCGATTTCGTGCGGATCGCTCGCTTGCTCATTCACCGAGAAACTGTATTCGTCGTCGATGTGATAGCAGGAGAAGTCAGCTTCGATCGAGTCTAAGGCGTAAGCAAATTCCGGGCGCCACAAATAGAGAACAATGCGGTCGCAGCCGCGTTTCTCAAGTATCCGGCGCGCTCGCGCCACCCTCCGGGAGCGGATCCAGTCAGCGAGGATCTTTGGGCGGTACAGTTCCGGCAGCCATCGGCCGGGATTAAACAGGGTGACACCGAAAACCTCGGGCTGGATCGACTGGATCGTTTTGGCCCTGGCTTCACCAGGAAACCAATACTTGCGCCAGCCCGCAGCCGGCTCAACCCAAACCACTTCGAAATGCCGAGCCAAGCGCCCGACTACATGATGGCGAGGCATCCATATTCCGTTCCACCGATCGGGAACCAAGGCGATAACCCCTGTTTTTCCCTTTAAATTCTTGCGTGAATCAACTTTCGTAGGCATAGGCAAATCTCGACAAAACAAAATTCATACACGAATAGCCGATTGGCAAAAGTGATTTGCGAGCAGTCTTGGCAGAATGCGCTCTGCTACAACGAATCTGCGGCCATTATCAGACCTCCGCCCCCTGCCAGGAAAAAGAGAAGAGTGAAAAAGCGGAAGGTTTTCACAAAAAGGATATTTTTTGCGTTTTACGTAGTAAACCCGGTTGACCGTAGCAATCGCGCTATTCAAGGCCCATTGCGCCAACATTCGGCGAAAAGATTCACTCTATAATCGGGCGCAGAGTCCCCGCTCGCTGGCGATTTGGCGCAATTTTTCCATCACCTCACCACAGGCTGAATGAGCATGCAATTCCTTGAAAATCTGCCGCTGGGCAAATTTCTGCGGGTTATTTCCTTGATGGTTTTCGTGGTGCTGCTCATCGTTGGCGGCGTCGGCATCGCCGCCCTGCAAAAAGTCTCGTCGGCGGCGACCTTGATGGGACAGGGCAAGGATGTCGTCGCCGACATTCTGCCGCCACCGCTCTACGTCATCGAAGCCCAGCTCGTCGCCTACGACATCGCCAGCGCAACGCTTGAGCAGCGCCCGCAACTGGTCGACAAGATCCATCGGCTGAAAAAGGAATACGACGAGCGCAACACGTTCTGGAGCGAGAGCAACCTTGACGCCAGCGTCAAGCAGAAATTGCTCGGAGAGCAGCGCCGACAGGCCGACCTGTTCTGGACCGAACTCGACAACAAGTTCCTGCCGGCCGTCGCCGCGCAGGACATGGTGGCGCTCGACGCTTCGCTCAGGCAGATGCGCCAGTACTACGCGGCGCACCGGACAGGTGTCGAGGCGACGGTGGGCGTCGCCAGCCAGTTTGCCGAGACGTCGATGCAGCAGTTGATGAAAACCAGCCAGACCAACAGCGTCATCGCCATCGTCGCCAGTATTTTGGGCTGCGCCCTTGTCGTGTTCGGCATGAAATCGCTGGCCACCTCGCTCAATCGGCGAATCGGCGGCGAGCCGGCCGAAGCGGTCGAGGTGGCCAAGCGCATCGCCTGCGGCGACCTCGGCGGCACGATCGACGTCCAGCCCGGCGATTCGGCGAGCATGCTGGCCGCCATGAAGCAGATGCAGGACAGCCTCGGCGGCCTGGTCGATGAAATCCGGCAAATGGTCCATGCGGCGGAAAAGGGCAATCTCGGCAAACGGATTCCCCTGGCCGGAAAACAGGGTTTCGGCATGGAAATCGCGAGCGCCCTCAACCAGTTGATGGTCGTCACCGACACCAGCCTGCAGGACGTTTCGCGCGTCGCCTCGGCGCTCGCCGCCGGCGATCTTTCGCAGAAAGTCGATGCGGCCTACCCGGGTGCCTTCGGGCAGACGGCCAACGCCGTCAATGCCACGGTGAGCGCCCTGGTCGAGGTGGTCGACGAGGTTCGTTCCATCGTTGATGCGGCGGCGCAGGGAGACTTCGCGCAGCAGATCGACACCGCCCGCAAGCAGGGCTATCCGAAAACCCTGATCGACCTGCTCAACAGCCTGAGCACGACGGCCGAACAGGCGCTTTCCGACATTTCATCGGTGGCGCAAGCGCTGGCCGAGGGCGACCTGACGCACAAGATCGACAGGCGCTACCCGGGGCTGTTTGGCGAAACGGCCGAAGGCCTCAACACCACGGTGGCCAACCTGCAGGCGCTGATCGGCAACGTTGTCGGCGCCGTCGATACGATCTCGACCGCCGCCAAGGAAATTTCCGCCGGCAACAGCGACCTCTCGGTGCGTACAGAGGAACAGGCCTCCAGCCTCGAAGAAACGGCGGCGAGCATCGAGGAATTCACCGCCACCGCCCAGCAGAACACCGACAGCGCCAAACAGGCCAACCGCCTCGGCCAGTCGGCGTCGGAAATCGCCCGGCGCGGCGGCGAGATCGTCAACGCCTCGGCCGCCACCATGCTCGAGATTCGCGACAGTTCGCGCAAGATCGGCGACATCATCAGCGTCATCGAAGGTATCGCCTTCCAGACCAACATCCTCGCCCTCAACGCCGCCGTCGAAGCCGCCCGCGCCGGCGAGCAGGGCAAGGGCTTCGCCGTCGTCGCCACCGAAGTCCGCGCCCTGTCGCATCGCACGGCCCAGGCCGCCAAGGAAATTTCCGCCCTGATCCGGGATTCAGCCGGCAAGGTCGAGCATGGCACCAGCCAGGCCGAACAAGCCGGCCAGAGCATGAGCGAAATCATGGCCGCCATCTCCAGCCTGTCCGCCATCGTCGCCAGCATCAGCGCCGCCTCGGTCGAACAAACCATCGGCATCGAGCAGGTCAACAATGCCATCGCCCAGATGGACGAAGTCACCCAGCAGAATGCTGCCTTGGTTGAAGAAGCCGCTGCCGCTGCCGAATCGCTGGAAGAGCAGGCGCACCAGCTCAAGCAACAGGTCGCCACCTTCAAGCTAAGCCACGGTGGATCGGGCGCCAAAGCGCTACCCTCGCGCGGCTCGCCCGGCGTCGCCAAGGCGAGAGCGGAACTGCACGCCCCGTCGAGCGAAGACGCCGAGTGGTCGGTGGTCTGAGGCCACCTCGACGGGTATCGCCTCCGGTTCGGGTGACAGGCCGCGAGGCGAGGATTTTAAATTTGGGCGATTTTCCCGGTTGACCGTAGCATTCCGCAACCAGCCGGCGCCGAGCCTCGGTTAAGGCTCGGCAAGCCGCAAATCAGCCGCGGTGATCCAGCCACCAGGTCAGGCCCTGCACATTGAGCTCGATATCAGTCGCCAGGATGTCGAGGATGGTCGTATCCGGCAGGGTGCAGCCGTGGGTGCGTAGTTCGGCCAGCAGGTAGGCGGTGAGTTCCTCTTTGGTCGCCGCGTGGCGGGATTCGCCGTCCTTGGCGTGGGCTTCGGCGATGGCGACGTGGGCGTCGAGACGGCGGTGGAGGTCGGCGGCGCGGGCGGCGACGTCGGGCACTTGCGCGTAGTGCGTGAGGTACATGGCCTGCGGCGCGTAGCTCATGAGGCGGTCGATGGAAGCACGCATTTCGGTGGGGTCGAACTGGGTCGGGCTGGTCGTCGGCTGGATGAACTGGCGGCCGTCGACGTCGAATTCGCGGTAGGACAACCCGAACATGTCGCCGGTGAAAATGGCTTTCGCCTTCTCGTCGACGATGCAGATGTGGTGCTTGGCGTGGCCCGGGGTGTCGATCATGAGGAGTTCGCGGCTGCCGAGCTGGATGATCAGGCCTTCGTGGGCGTCGATGATGCGCTCGGCCGGGATGGGCAGGATGTCGCCGTAGACGTTCTCGACGTATTCCTTGCCATAAACGGCGGTGACGCCGGCGACGAGCTTGGACGGTTCGGCCATGTGGCGCGAGCCGCGCGGGTGCACGACCAGCTTGGCATTCGGAAATTCACCCATGAGCGCGCCGGCGCCGCCGGCGTGGTCGAGGTGGATGTGGGTGAGGATGACGTAATCGACCGCGTCGCGGCCGAGGCCGACCTTGTTCAGCGCTTCCAGCACATTGGGCAGCGAGTCGTTGCTGCCGGTGTCGATGAAGGCGACGCGGCCGTCGTCGACAATCATGTGGATGGCGGCCAGGATCGGCCGCACGTAGCCGGCGTCGAAGGCGATGATGCCGTTGCCGTAGTCTCTCCAGTCGAACATTCCATACTCCTGCGTATTGAAGGCGGCGATTATACTGGCGCCACAGCGCACTACGTCGCCGACAACACCCCGAATGCTGTCCTGCACATTTACGAGGGCACCGACCATTCGCCGCACCAGTGGCAGCGGGAAGGCTTCGTCCGCGAGTTGATGGCGTTCATCAACCCGCCGGACTAACCCCACATCAGGTCGTTCTGAACTTTTCGACGGCCTGTTCGAGACGCAGCTTTTCGGCCAGCACCTTGTTCGAATAGCGCCGCTCCGGATCGCCGATGGCCCCGGCAAATTGCTGCAGGCCGTTTTCCAGCCCGCCGTTGCGGCGGATCGATTCCTTGAGGATTCTGGCCCCGACCTGGACATTGATGACCGGATTGAGGAAGGCCGTCTGATCGGCGTCTTCCGGCAACTTGTCCTGATGGAAGCGCGGCATGACCTGCATCAGCCCCTTGGCGCCGACGACGCTTTCGGAGAACGGATTGAAGCGCGACTCGATGCCGATGACGGCGATGATGAGCAGCGGATCGAGATGCAACTGGCGGCCAGCCACCTGGGCCGTGGCGAAAATGGGTTCAAGGGCGTCCGGGGCGACGCGATAGCGGCGGGAGACGTAGTCCATGGCGACGAGCATGCGGGCGCTGAGCGCTTCGTTTGCCGGCTCGATGGCGGCCAGGGCATCGGCGCCGTCGGCACCGACTTCGCTGTCGGGCTGCAGCGCCTTCAAGCCTTCAACCAGGGTGGGATTGCCGCTTTGCAGGCCAGCCAGCGCGAGAACGAAAAGCATGCCGGCGAGCATCAGGATTTTTTGAAACAGGGTGGATGCGACGGCGGAAATCCGCTGCATCGATGAGGGAAAAACGGTTGAGGTAGTCATGCGACCTCCTTCACTGTTGCCACTGCCGAAAGACGTCTTCGCCAGCGAACGCACGCCGCGAAACCGATGCTGCACCGCAGCACTGATCGCACTATATTGATTTATATGGATATTGTCAATTCACAAGGCGCCCAACAGGGGATTCGGTGTTGCATCGCCGCAACAAACACGACCCACTAACCACCCCGGCGAAGCGCCCAAAACGGGCCGAATCAGGACATTTCAATTTTGGCCATTTTTCCCGGTTGACCGTGGGAATAGCTCAGCCGGCCTTGATCCGCCCGGCGAAAACCTGACGCAACTTGAGCGCCTTGGGCGCCACCACGGCGACGCAATATCCCTGGTAAGGATTTCGCCGGAAATACCGGTGGTGATATTCCTCGGCAACGAAGAAAGTCGAGGCCGGCGTCACCTCGGTAACGATGGGCGCCCCCCAGACGCCTTCGCCGTTGAGGCGGGCGATCATGGCTTCGGCGACGGCCTGCTGGCCGGCATCGTGAAAGAAGATGGCCGAACGGTATTGGGTGCCGGCGTCGTGGCCCTGGCGGTTCAGCGTGGTCGGATCGTGGATCGTGAAGAAGGCCGTGAGCAGGGTCTCGAAGTCAATCGTCGCCGGATCGAACTCGATCTGGACGACCTCGGCGTGACCACTGTCGCCGCGACACACCGCCTCGTAGCTCGGCTGCGGATCCTGCCCGCCCATGTAGCCGGGCAGTACCGAGACGACGCCATCCAGTTGCTCGAAAGCCGCTTCGAGGCACCAGAAGCAGCCACCGGCCAGGGTCGTTTTTTGCGTGATCGTCGTTTCCGCCATCTTCATTCCCGTTATTGATCCAGAGAGGTGGCAGACAGTATGGCAGCGGCTTCGTTCCGCGCCATCCATGGCAAAAGCAAGTAAAATCGTGCGTCTCAGAACATCACCGATTGCATCCGATGAGCACCACCAAAAAACCGACGTT
>PHCH01000094.1 GCA_002840785.1 Betaproteobacteria bacterium HGW-Betaproteobacteria-4
CGCCGTTTCACCCTTACCTGTGCGTCTTGCGACGCCATCGGCGGTCTATTCTCTGTTGCACTTTCCGTTGCCTTGGGTCTTGCGACTTATAGCACCCAGCCGTTAGCTGGCATCCTGCCCAATGGAGCCCGGACTTTCCTCCCGACACTTGCGTGTCCAGCGATTGCCTGGCCGACTTTCCGAGGCGAATTATACGCGCCTGCGGCGATCCGTTACCGACAAGCCGACGGCACATGATTCGTGAAAAATCTGACATCGCGTATGCACAAGTGCTGCTACCCTCCAACTCCGAGCGACACAATTAATGCAAAATAGATATTCGCCGGTTTATCTCGGAGAACACTTTCATGTCCATGCACAGCGCACTCAGGCGAGCCATCGAAAAAGGAAATCTGCAAGGCGTCATCGCGGCACTTGATCACGGCGCCCTGATCGAGGAAGCCGACATGCACGGCGACCCCGGCCTGCCCATGCGCATCGCCTGCTTTCAGGGCCACGCCGAGATCGTGCGCGAACTGATCAAGCGCGGCGCCGACATCCACGCCCCCAATGCCCAGGGCGTCGGCGGCCCCATCCGCATGGCTGCCCGGGGGAAGCATGGCCATATCGTCGAGCTCCTCATGGCGCATGGCGCCGAAGTGCCCGAAGGCGTCCAATTGCCCGACGCCAAGACCGATGAACGACGCAAGCGGGGCGACCGGAGACGGCGCGATGTCGGTCCTCCCATCGAACTTCGGGAGAGACGTCAGTCACGCGAGCGTCGCGTCACCTTCGTCCGCGAAGTCGAACTCTCCGACATGCAGTGGGAGCGCTACTTCGCGCAAACCCAACCGACAGCGCGGCAAACGCCCCTACACGAAGTCGCCGATAGCGCCTCGGTTGTATTTGAGCGCGTCCGCGACTAGCCGTTTTCCCCGCCTAAGCCGGCAAGGCGGTGCGATCGATCACCTTGCGCAACACAAAGCTGGTGTGCACGCCGGTTACGCCCTGAATCCGGGTGATCTTGTTGAGCAGCAGATCCTGGTAGGCGTCCATGTCGCGGACCACCACCTTGAGCTGATAATCCGACTGCTGGCCGGTGATCAGCAGGCATTCCAGCACCTCGGGAATATCACCGATTGCCGCCTCGAGATTGGCGAAACGTTCCGGCGTGTGTTGATCCATCGAAATACCAATGAGCGCCATGAGCGACAGGCCGAGCTTCCTGGCGTCAAGCATGGCGCGGTAGCCGGTGATCAGGCCGGACTCCTCCAGCGCCCGCACCCGGCGCAGACAGGGCGAGGGCGACAGACCGATACGGTCGGCCAGATCCTGATTGCTGACACGCCCATCCACTTGGAGGATGGCAAGAATTTGCCGGTCATACCGATCTATTTCCACAACATTTCCTTTATCAAACGATTTGAGCAATTTTCTGCCAATGATACGGCAAAATACACGCCAATTCGCAATCGCCTGCCAGTGCCTTTGGCCTAATATTTCGCTATTGAAAAATTATTCCGGAGCACGCCATGATCACCCAGCCCGCCACCAAATACAGCGCCTTCCCCCCCGTCCGCCTCGCTGACCGCCAGTGGCCGAACCGCATCATAGAGAAGCCGCCGATCTGGATGAGCACCGACCTTCGTGATGGCAACCAGGCGCTTTTCGAGCCGATGAACGCCGAAAAAAAGATGCAGATGTTCAAGACACTCTGCGCCATCGGCTTCAAGGAAATCGAGATCGCTTTTCCATCGGCCTCTGAAACCGAATTCGGCTTCGTGCGCAGCCTCATCGAAGGCGGCCACGTCCCGGACGACGTCACCATCGAAGTCCTCACCCAGGCCCGCGAGCACCTCATCCGCCGCACCTTTGAATCGATCAAGGGGGCCAATCAGGCCATCGTCCACGTCTATAACGCCACCTGCAAAACCTTCCGCGAGAACGTGTTCGGCATGAGCAAGATGGAAGTCATGGACATGGCCGTCGATGCCGTCCGCCTCATTCGCCAGCTTGCCGATGAAATGCCGGAAACGAAGGTCACGCTCCAGTACAGCCCCGAGCTTTTCACTGCCACCGAACTCGATTTCGCCCTCGAGGTCTGCGATGCCGTGATAGAAGCCTGGGGGGCCACGCCGGAACGCAAGGTAATCCTCAATCTCCCGACCACGGTCGAAATTGCCACGCCGAACATCTACGCCGACCAGATCGAGTGGATGCACAGGAACCTTGCCCGCCGCGACAGCGTCCTCATCAGCCTCCACCCGCACAACGACCGTGGCACCGCCGTCGCCGCCGCCGAACTCGGCCTCATGGCCGGCGCCGACCGCGTCGAAGGCTGCCTTTTCGGCAACGGCGAACGGACCGGCAACGTCGACCTCGTCACGCTCGCCCTCAACATGTACACGCAGGGCGTCCATCCCGGCCTTGATTTCTCGGACATCAACGCTGTCGCCCGTACCGTCGAACACTGCACCCAGCTCCCGATCCATCCACGCCACCCATACGTTGGGGATCTCGTTTTCACGGCCTTCTCCGGCTCCCACCAGGACGCCATCAAGAAGGGGTTTGCCGCTCAAAAGGCGGAAGAGGAATGGTCAGTGCCCTATCTCCCGATCGACCCGGCCGATGTGGGCCGCAGCTACGACTCGGTCATTCGGGTGAACAGCCAGTCGGGCAAGGGCGGCATTGCCTATCTCATGGAAACCGAGCACGGCGTGATCATGCCGCGCCGCTTGCAGGTCGAGTTTTCCGGCGTGGTCCAGGAACACACCGACGCCCATGGCGGCGAAGTGAGCGCTGACGGCATCTGGGCCATGTTCGCCCGGACCTACCTTGATCTCAGCGCCCCGATCCGCTACCGCGAGCACCACCTCTTCGAGCATGGCGAGGGCACGCAAATTCGCCAGGGCATCCGTCTCAACATCGACATCGACGGCACCCCGCACATCCTGACCGGCGAAGGCAACGGGCCGATCAATGCGGCGGTCCACGCGCTGCAAAGTGCCGGCATCAACATCCAGGTGCGCAGCTACGAGGAGCGCTCGATGGTGCCCATGGGCGAGGACGGCAATGCCCGAGCCTGCGCATTCATGGAAATAGCCGGCAAAAACAGCGGGGAATGCTATGGTGTCGGCGTCGATGGCAACATCGTCACCGCCTCGATCAAGGCCTTGCTGAGCGGAGTCAATCGCCTCGGTGCCATGTCGATGCGCGGCGAGCAAGCGCGGGCGGCCTGACACGCCCTGAATCCCTTGCCAAAACACCGGCAAGGGATTGAATATTCGGCGCTTTTCTGTACTTTTCCTTGCCAACAAGGGCGATCGGCGCGTAAGATGCTGCCTGCGTCGGGTCAACAATTCCCGACTTAACCGTTCTGCCCGCGTAAATGCCGTTCCCTGCCGCCCGTCCATTGAGGATTTCCGGCTCGCCGAAGTCACCATTTCCCGTCGCAAAGCGCTATTTCAATGCTCGCCCGAGCCTGTCCGGATTCCCCACTATGAACTGGGTTTTCAGGGCGCCGATTTCGTTTTCAACATCCATGCGGCAAAAACGCCCAGCCAGACCATCGTCAGCGAGCAATTGCTGATCAGTCAGCAGGTACCGCACACGATCCTGACCGACCCCGCCACCTGCACCCGCTACCTGCGCCTGACCGGCGCGCCGGGGCCGCTGCACATCAGCTACAAGGCGACGGTCGACATCAAGCAGCAGGTCGATCTTCCCGACCTGATCCAGGAAACGCCGATTGCCCAGCTCCCGCTGTCGGCCCTGACCTACATCTACCCGAGCCGTTATTGCCAGTCCGACCGGCTGGCGGCCTTGGCGATGAGCGAATTCGGCCACCTGCCCAAGGGCTACCGCCGGGTCGAGGCAATTCGCAACTGGGTCAACAAGCACGTTTCCTTCCGCGGCAACACCACGAATTCGGCGACGGCAGCGCTCGACACGCTGATCGACCGGGTTGGCGTCTGCCGCGATTTCGCCCACCTGATGATCGCCATCTGCCGCGCCCTGAATATCCCGGCCCGCTTTACCACGGGCATCGACTACGGCGCCGACCCTTTGCTCGGGCCGACCGATTTCCATGCCTACGTCGAAGTCTTCCTCGGCAGCCGCTGGTATCTGTTCGACCCGTCCGGTACGGCGATCCCGATGGGCTTCGTCCGCCTGGCCACCGGCCGTGATGCGGCCGATGTCTCCTTTGCAACCATCTTCGGCGGCGTCATCTCGCCGCCGCCGGTGATCACCATCAGCGCCATTACCGAAGCCGGCCAGCCGTGGGAATTGCCCCGCCACCGGCACGAGGCGCTATCCACCGACGCGGCACTGGCTGCTGTCGCCACCCCATAAACACTCATTCCGCTTACTGGAGAAAAACACTTGGCAAAAGAAGAACTACTTGAAATGCAGGGCGTCGTCGAAGACGTGCTTCCGGACGGTCGTTTCCGCGTGACGCTGGAAAACGGTCACGTCATGATCGCTTACACCGCCGGCAAGATGAAGAAAAACCACATTCGCCCCGCAACGCCGCCGCTACTAAGCCGCCGGTTTTGCCGTAGACCGACGGCCTGGCCGGAACTGCCAGGTATCGTCGTAGTACGCCGGATCTTCGCTGTCCGGCGTAAGGCCGGGAATCCCCAGCAAGGGCAGCGGGTGAAAATCGCGCGGCCGGGTGTAACGACCGCTGATCAAATCAGCGGCCAGGAGCTTGTCGACCGCAGCAATCTGCGCCGCACCGTCCATTTCCAGCCACGCCTCGCTGACCTCGTAAAGCACGGCTTTCGCCGTCAGGCCGCGAAACGGCCTGAGCAACTGCTCATAAGTGGCGTGGCCGAAAATGACGAAACGCATGCTGCGCACCACCTCGGCACGCCGCTCGACAAACAATTCCTTCCACGCGAAGTTGCGCAGCAGATCGAGCAGTTCGGGCTGACTGGAGAGCACGACGATGCCGCATTCGTCAAAATGGGTCAGCGCGTCGCGCTTCGTGCCACGGGCTTCGCCCGGTGCCCGCATGGCGTCCATGTGGGCACCGCTGACGGCGATCTTGGTCTGCGGAAAAGTCAGCCAGACCAGCGCATTGAAGAAGTCATGCCAGTTGTCTGGACGGGTTTCGACCTCGCCGCTCGCCCAGATCCGGCATTCGTAGACCTGGCCATCCGGGCGCGGCGGAACGAAACGCACGCGCTGACCGTTCGCCGTATGAATGGGAAACTGCTCGGCCAATCTCGCCACCGCCAAGGTATCCGGCGCCGGCGGCAGGCGATCGAGCCAAGGCCGCAGCGGAGCGAAGAGCGGCGACGCGTAGAACGAAACGGGGCTCACTCGCCGGCCGGCGAAGCGTTCTTTTCTTCCTTGACGAATGCCAACTCGCCCTTGACGACCCGGAAGACGCCCTTGAGTTCGCCCATCCCCTCGGGCGGTTCGCTGTCCATCCTGGCGAAGCTTTCGCAGGTCTGTGTCTCGGTGGCGAACATTTTCTTGCCGGCCTTGACGATAAAGGCGCCGGACGGCACCTGGTAGATTTCGACCTTGGTATTGGCCGGCAGCGAGCCGATGCTGTGGCGGCGCATGCAGGCCGGCATGCGGGAAACGACGAGGAAGAGATTGACCTTGTCTTCCCAGAAATACGGCTGCTCGCGGATGAGCGACAGCACATGTTCGCGGGTGTTGTCGATTTCATACGTCGCGCCATCATTGACGCAGGCGGTAAGCAGCGGGGCGGCCAGCAGCGGCAGGAGAAGGTGGCGCAGACGCATGATGGAATTCCTCAGAGCATTTTCCAGGACAGTGTTTCGCCAGCGCGCAGCGGAACGATGGTGTCGGTAGCGATGTAGGGGTAATCGGCCGGCACGGTCCACGTTTCCTTGGCCAGCGTGAGCTTGCCGCTGTTGCGCGGCAGGCCATACCAGTCGGGGCCGTTGAAGCTGGCGAAGGCTTCGAGCTTGTCCAGCCCCCCGGCCTGCTCGAAGGCTTCGGCATAGAGTTCGATGGCGGCGTAGGCCGTGTAGCAACCGGCGCAGCCGCAGGCGGCTTCCTTGGCGCCCTTGGCGTGCGGCGCCGAATCGGTGCCGAGGAAGAACTTCGGATTGCCGGAAATCGCCGCGGCGACCAGCGCCTCGCGATGCGTTTCGCGCTTGAGCACGGGCAGGCAGTACCAGTGCGGGCGAACCCCGCCCTGGAAGATGGCGTTGCGGTTGTAGAGCAGATGGTGGGCGGTGATGGTGGCTGCTACGGTCAACCCGGAATTTTGCACAAATTCGACGGCGTCCCGGGTCGTGATGTGCTCCATGACGACCTTCAATTTTGGAAAGCGCACGGTCAGCGGCAGCAGCACGGTGTCGATGAAGACTTTTTCGCGGTCGAAGAGGTCGATTTTCGCATCGGTCACTTCGCCATGGACAAGCAGCGGCAGGCCGACGCGCTCCATTTCGGCCAGCGTGTCGTAGGCCTTGGCGATGTCGGTCAGGCCGGCATCGGAATTGGTCGTTGCCCCGGCCGGGTAGAGTTTGATGGCCTTGACGAAACCGGAGGCGGCGGCCTTGGCGACTTCGCTGGCCGGCGTGTTGTCGGTCAGGTAGAGCGTCATGAGCGGCTCGAAGCAGGCACCGGCCGGCAGCGCGGCGACGATGCGGTCGCGATAGGCGGCAGCCTGGTCTACGGTGGTGACCGGCGGCTTCAGGTTGGGCATGACGATGGCCCGGCCGAACTGGGCGGCCGTGTGGGCGAGGACGGAAGCCAGGGCTTCGCCGTCGCGCAGGTGAAGATGCCAGTCGTCGGGGCGGGTGATGGTGATCTGCATGGCGTTTCTCGGGACGGATTGCACCGATTTTAACAGGCCGGGCCCGATCCTCGGGGCGATTCGGCGTGGCGAAATCCATGCAGATTTTGCAAGCTAGCCACAAAGCTTTACAAAATGGCAGACACAAACTGCTAATCTGATCAGGTCGATTTCACCGTATGTCGACTCCCGGGAAAAGCCCGCCACGGCGGCCATCCCCAGACTGGGCATCGGCACAAGAAGCCAACCGGATTCACTGACTTTCATGCACAACAAAGCGCGCAGCCCCTTCTCCGGAGCGCCCCCCGCCAACGGCGGACTCGCCACGTCCTATCTTGTTCACGCCGTCGTGCTCTGCGTGTCGGCAGCGGGCAACAGCCTCGACGATGGTCTGCTCGGCAAGCTGGTTCGGCGCCGACTCAGTCGGCTCGAGCGGGTCCTCGATGCGCATGGCGGGACCTTGCTGCGGCCCTTGCCGCAAGGGCTGCTGGCCGCCTTCGACACGGCCGAGGCGGCCGTGCTCGTCGCCTGCGAGATGCAGCGCCGCTGCGCCGTCATCCCGCAGATTATGGAAACGCAGATCGGGCTGAAAATCGGCATTCACCCGGCCTCTGCCGGGCAAGATCAAGGTGCCGCGGAGAATGCCGCGGCCCAGCTGGCGATGCTGCTCGGCGCCGGCAGCATTGTTGCCTCGGCCAAGGTTGTCGCCACCCTGCCGGAAATTTTGCGGGAAAAGACCTCAGTCATCGCCGGCGAAAATATCGGCGTCGCCGCCCACCTCGTCGACTGGGGAGCGATACCGATGCGCCCCGCCCCGGCGCCGGCCAAACGCCCGAAGGCCAGCGCCGGCCTGGTCCTGCGCCATGGCGAAAACATCTATCGCTTCGACGGCAAAAAATCCGTCATCACGATTGGCCGCGACCCCGGCAACGATGTCGTGATCTCCGCCGCCAAGGCATCCCGCCAGCACTGCCGGATCATCCATCGGCTCGATCATCATGTCCTCATCGATTTGAGCATGAATGGCACCTTCGTCAAATCAGGTGACGCTCCAGAAAAAACGATCCGGAAACAAATGGTCACCCTGCCCGGCAGCGGATTGATCAGCTTCGGTCAGTCCTGCCAGATCGACGGCACCCAGGTATTCGTGTTCGAAATCGGCTGACCGCGGGCCTTGCTTATCCCGCCTTGAGGGTCAGCGCCAGGTCGTAGAGCGCATTTTTGGCCGCGCCGGTAATCTGCGCCGCCAGCTTGGCTGCCTGCTTGGTCGGCAAACCCTCGCCCAGCAACAATCTGAGGACACGTTCGCCTTCGCCGCTCTCGGCATTGGCCGGGGCGCCCGAGAGCATCAGGACGAATTCGCCGCGCTGGCGGTTGGGGTCTGCCTTGAGCCAGGCCAGGCCTTCGGCCAGCGGCAGGGAATGGATGGATTCGAACAGCTTGGTCAGTTCGCGGGCGATGACCAAGGTGCGCTCGCCGAACACCGTTGCCATGTCCTCGACCGTTTCGAGAACGCGGTGCGGCGCTTCGTAGAAAACCAGGGCGCAGGGCTGTTCGCGCAGTTCTTCGAGGGCTTGCCGGCGCTGGCCGCCCTTGCTCGGCAAAAAGCCGTAGAACAGGAAATGGTCGTCGAGCAAACCGGAGCCGGACAGCGCCGTCGTTGCTGCACATGAGCCGGGCAGCGGGATGACCTTGCAACCGGCGGCGCGGACGGCGGCGACGATGCGGGCGCCGGGATCGGAAATGCCCGGCGTGCCGGCGTCGGAAATCAGCGCCACGGCTTCCCCGGCCTGCAGTTTTTCGACGATGCGGGCAGCGGCTTCGTGTTCGTTGTGCTGATGCGCCGGAATGGTCCGCGCCTGGGCGCCGAGCTGCTTGAGCAGCGGGCCGCTGTGGCGGGTGTCCTCGGCGGCGACCCAGGGCACGCTGCGCAGGATTTCCTCGGCGCGGCGCGTCAGGTCGGCGAGATTCCCGAGCGGTGTCGGGACGACATACAATGCGGCGGATTCTTCCGTCATTATTTTCAACATGCAGGCAAAGACCAACGATACCACCACGACGCGCGGCCGCGAAGCCGAAGCGCGGGCGGCGCGTTATCTCGAATCCCACGGTCAACCGGTAATTTCGCGCAATTTCAAAGTCCGTGGCGGCGAGATCGACCTCATTTGCCGCGATGGCAAGGTGCTGGTTTTCGTTGAAGTCCGCCAGCGCAGCCGCAGCGATTTCGGCGGGGCCGGGGCCAGCATCACGGCGACCAAGCGCCGCCGCATCGTCCTCGCCGCCCAGCACTATCTGCTCGGCAAGCGCGATTGCGACTGCCGTTTCGACTGCGTGCTGATCGACGGCGAGCGCCTCGAATGGATCCGGAACGCATTTTCGGCCGACGACTAGCCCACCCTTGCCGCTGGCGCCCGGCCTGTCGCCTCGCGGCGACAACAAAAATCGCTGGCAATGACCGGCGCGCGAAGTGTTCGCCGGGCGCTGAGGTAGAATGCTTTCACTTCTAGCCCCAACTCATTGAACGATATGGATTTGATCGCCCGCGTTGCCCAGCATGCCGTCGAAATGATGGCTGCCCCGATTGCTGCGGCGATCGAAACGATGACCAACTGCCTGATCAACGGCGGCAAGATCCTGGCCTGCGGCAACGGCGGCTCGGCTGGCGATGCCCAGCATTTCGCGGCCGAGCTGATCGGCCGCTTCGAGGCCGAGCGCCAGGAACTGGCAGCCATCGCGCTGACCACCGACACCTCGATCATCACCGCCGTCGCCAACGATTATTCGTTCAGCCAGATTTTTTCCCGCCAGGTGCGCGGTCTCGGCCACGCCGGCGATGTCCTGCTGGCCATTTCGACGTCGGGCAATTCGGCCAACGTCATCGAAGCGATCAAGTCGGCGCACGAGCACGACATGCACATCGTCGCGCTGACCGGCAAGGGGGGCGGCCTGATCGGCGACATGCTGCGCGACGACGATATTCACCTTTGCGTGCCGGCCGAACGGACGGCGCGTATCCAGGAAACCCACCTGCTCGCCATCCATTGCCTGTGCGATGGCATCGATGCACTTTTATTGGGAGTCGAATGATGCAAAAAACCAAACTCACCCTCGCCGCGGCGGCCTTTGTCCTTGCCCTGCCGGCGCTTCAGGGCTGCGTCCCGGCCATCGTCGGCGGCGCTGCCGTCGGCGTCATGTCGGCCCACGATCGCCGCTCGACCGGCACGCAAACCGACGACGAAACGACCGAATGGAAGGCCGGCCAGCGCGTTCCGGACCAGTACAAAACCTTCTCGCACATCAATTTTACCTCGTACAACCGGCGCGTCCTGATCACCGGCGAAGTGCCGAGCGAGGAAGCCAAGGCCGCCATCGAAGTCGAAACGCGCAAGCTCGACGGCGTCCGCGAGGTGTACAACGAGCTGGGCGTCGGCCCGATCTCGTCGCTCGGCAGCCGCAGCACCGATTCCTACATCGACTCCAAGGTCAAGGCCCGGCTGGTCGATTCCAACCAGATCTCGGCCAACCACATCAAGGTCGTCACCGAGCGCGCCATCGTCCATCTGATGGGCATCGTCAACGCCCGCGAGGCCAAGGTCGCGGTCGATGTGGCGCGCACCACCTCGGGCGTCAAGAAGGTGGTCAATGTGCTCGAAGTGATCGGCGAGGAAGAAACCCGTCACCTCGACAACCAGACGCTCGGCGCGCGCAACCCGCCGCCGGCCACCGCACCGGTCGAAAATCGCTGATTTTCCGGGTTGACCGTGGAACCCCGGCCAGCAAGAGCCGGGGCACCGCAAGGGGGAAAGACAAATGAATCTGGAAAAGGTCATCTTCGGCTTCTTCATCGTGCTGGCGGCGACGCTGAATTTCGGCTTCTTCATCGGCGACATCGGGCGGCCGGAACTGCACAGCATCTACGAACTGGCCGCCGCGCTGGTCGTCAGCCTGATCGCCACCGCGCTCAAATTCGGCGACCGCACGCAGATCGGTGCCATTCACCTGTCCACCAGCCTGGTCGCCGACCTCCAGCTCATCGCCGCCGCCATCACCTGGGGCGTCGCCGAGCACATCACCGGCGTCGGCATGACCGTGCATGTCACCTCCAGCGTCATTTCGCTGTCTGGCGGCGCGCTGTTCGCCAACGTCGTTTCGGTCATCATCCTCATCATCGAAACCGTGATGCTGCGGCGCTAGCCGGGAGCCGCGCGTGAACAGCGCCTTCTTCCTCGTCCTGCGCCGCATGCGGGCGCCGATCATCGGCCTGATCGTCATCTACGCCATTTCGATCATCGGCCTGACACTGGTCCCCGGCGTCGACGCCGAGGGCCTGCCGGCGGCGCCGCTCAGTTTCTTCCACGCCTTCTATTTCGTCAGCTACACGGCGACGACCATCGGCTTCGGCGAAATCCCCGGTGCCTTCTCCGACGCCCAGCGTCTGTGGGTCACCGTCTGCATCTACCTGACCGTCGTCGGCTGGTCGTATTCGGTCATCACGCTGATCGCCCTGCTCCAGGACAAGGGCTTCCAGAACACGCTGACCGCCAACCGCTTCGTGCGGCGCGTCCGCCGGCTCAAAGCCCCGTTCTTCATCGTCTGCGGCTGCGGCGAAACGGGCAGCCTGATCGCCCGCACCTTCGACCACATCAACCAGCCCTTCGTCGTCCTCGAAAAAGACGAGTTGCGCGTCGAAGAACTCGACCTACTCGATTTCAAGACCGACACCCCGGCCATGGCGGCCGACGCCAGCCTGCCCGACAACCTGCTGCTGGCCGGCCTCAAGCACCCGAAATGCCAGGGCGTGCTGGCCGTCACCAATGACGAGCTGGCCAACCTCGCCATCGCCATCGCCGTCCGCCTGCTCAACCCTGCCGTGCCGGTCATCGCCCGCGCCCGTTCGCCGTCGGTCACCGCCAACATGGCCTCCTTCGGCACCAACCACATCATCAACCCCTTCGAGCGTTTCGCCGACCATCTGGCCCTGGCCGTCGCCGCCCCCGAACGCTTTCGCCTGATCGAACTGCTGACCAGCCTGCCCGAAAGCCCGATCCCCGAGCCGCACCGGCCGCCGCGCGGCCACTGGATCCTGTGCGGTTACGGCCGTTTCGGCCATGCCGTGGCCGACCGCCTGCGCGACACCGGCATCACGCTGACCATCATCGACCCCGCCGCCAAGGATGCCGACCAACAATTGATCGGCGACGGCACCGAAGCCGTCACCCTGCGCCAGGCCGGCATCGACGACGCGGCAGGCATCGTCGCCGGCAGCGACAACGACGTGAACAACCTGTCCATCGCCGTCACCGCCAGCGAAATCAAGCCCGAGCTGTTTGTCGTGACGCGCCAGAACCACGCCGCGAACAGCGCGCTATTCACCGCCTACGGCGCCGATTTCACCGTGCTGCCGAGCCGCATCGTCGCCCAGGAATGCATCGCCATCCTCACCGCGCCGCTCCTTGCCGAATTTCTGGCGCGCCTGCACAGCCTCGATGAAACCCGCTGTCAGCGGCTCGTCGAGCGTCTGCAGGCCGAATGCGGCGGCCTGACCCCGGTCGTCTGGGACATCCGCCTCAACGCTGCCGAAGCGCCGGCCGCCTGGCAGGCCCTCATGCACAACCGCCCGATTTGCCTCGGCGAAATCCTGCCCGACGGCGCCGACCGCAGCCAGCGACTGCCAGCTATTCCGCTGATGATCGAACGCGGCGCCGACTGCCACCTGCTGCCGGGCGACGATTTCCGGCTCGAGGCTGGCGATCAACTGCTCATGGCCAGCCCGCTGCACGCTCAGCGCGACCTCGAACTGACCCTCAAAAACGCCAATGAACTGGACTTCGTCCTGACCGGCCAGGAAAACTCGGGCAGTCTGCTCGGTCGCCTGCTCGCCGCTCGCTGAGCAATCTCACACGGTCAACCGTACAAACCGGCCATTTTCGGCAACCAGGTCGCCAGCCAGGGCAAGGCCGAAATGATCAGCGCGCCAATGAACATGGCGAACACCGCCGGCAAGACAGCGGCGGCGACATAACGGATCGGCTTGCCGAACATCGCCGACGCGAAATAGATGTTCATGCCGGCCGGTGGGCAGAGAAAACCCATCTCGATATTGGCCAGGAAAATCACCCCGAAATGCACCGGATCGATGCCGTAGGCGAGCGCCACGGGCAGGAGCAGCGGGACGAGGACGACGATGGCCGCGTAGATTTCCATCAAGGCCCCGGCCACCAGCAGGAACAGGTTGAGGGCGATGAGGAAGGCGAACTTGTTGGGCAGCACCGACTGCACCCACTCGATGGCCGCATCGGGGATGCCCGCGTCGACGAGGTAGTTGGTCAGGCCGAGCGCCATGCCGAGGATGAGCATGATGCCGCCGATGACTTCGGCGCAATCGACCAGCGTCTTGCGGATGCCCGGCCAGTCCAGTTCGCGATGCGCGATGGTCTGCGTGAGCAGGGCGTACATGGCCGTCAGCGCGGCGCTCTCGGTCGGTGTGGCGATGCCGCTGACCAGCGAGCCGATGGCGACGACCGGCGCCAGCAGCTCCCATTTGGCGACCCACAGCGCGCTGCCCAGGCTTTTCGATTTTGGCTCTTTTTCCCGGTTGACCGTAGCAATGCCGCCGCGCCGCAGATAACCGCCGACCAGCAGCAGGCAGGCGACCATGAGCACGGCCGGCAGCACGCCGGCGAGGAACATGGTGTTGATCGGCACGCGGGCGATGATGGCGTACATGATCAGCGGCACCGATGGCGCCAGCAGCACGCCGAGGGCGCTGGCGCTGGTCACCAGGCTAATGCCGCGCTGTTCGGGGAAGCCGGCCTTGGTCAGCAACGGCAGGAGCAGGCCGCCGAGAGCGAGAATGGTGACGCCACTGCCGCCGGTGAAGGCAGTGAAGAAGGAACAAAGGACCGCCGCGGCAATCGCCGTGCCGGCCACGCCGCTGCCGAAGGCGGCCGTGAACACCTCGCCGAGCCGCGCCGCGGCGCCGGTCCGGGCGAACAGCAGGCCTGCCAGCGTGAACAAGGGCAGGGCCGGCAGCGAAGGATTGACCGTAATCTGGTAGTGGCTGAGCGGCACCGAAGCGAGCGGCTGGCCTTCGCTCCAGAACAGCGCCAGGGCCAGCCCGCCGAGCACGGCGAAGATCGGCGCGCCGCAGAAGAGGATCAGCGTCAGCCAGAGGGCGAAGGGCCAGATCGGCAAGGTGCTGCCGTCGAAATGCTGGGCGAAGACATAGCCGGCGGCTGGCAGGGCCAGCGCCAGCCCGATGCGGCCGGCCAGGTTAGGCGTGATGCGCGAGGCGAGCTTGAGGCCAAGCAGCGCGAAGCCAAGCGGCATGGCGATTTCGAACATCCAGCCGGCGACGCCGTAGGCGATGTCGCGCGGCATCTCCATTTCAGTGGCGACGAAAGTCCAGCTCGCCTGCGCCAGCATGCCGCAGAGCACGGCGGCGCTGGCCTTGCCGAAAACCACCGCGCTGTTGCGGACGAGCGGATTGGTCGAGGCGGTGAAGCCGGCGCCGAGCGCGCTGAGGTGCAGGCCGCGCTCGGCGAGCAGCGCCCCGAACATGGCGAGCAGCAAGCCGCAGTGCTGGACGAGCACCGGTGCATTATCGATGCCCGAACCGAACAGCGGGCGCAGAACGATTTCGAGCAGCGGCACGAGCAGCATGACGAGCAACGCGCCCCCGGCGATCAGCGCATCGAATTCACCGAGACGGCGCAAGGGATTCATTGTTTTCGGCTCCGAACCGCCCTACTTCTTGCCAGCGCGGAAGGCCTTGAGCAGCCCGACGACTTCGTCGAACTGCTCGGCCGGCACCAGCTTGCCGCGGATGCGCGGGTAGAGCCCGTCGGCCAGCGCGTTCCATTCCTTCATCTGTTCGGCGTTGGGCTTGTTGACGGTCAGACCGCGCTTTTTCATCGCCTCGACCGCCTCGTCGACCTCCTGCCGGGCCTTGGCGCGCAACTGGACACCGGCCTTGGCACCGGCCTCCCGAACGATAACCTGGCCTTCCGGCGTCAGTTCATCCCAGGATTTTTTGGTGATGATCAAGGCGCCGACAATCGGCGACCAGTTGAGGTCCAGCATGTTGTTGGCCGTCGTGTAGATCTGCGTCGCCAGCGCAAAATACGGCGTCGACGGCACGGCGTTGATCATCCCGGTCTGGATGGCCGGCAGGATGTCGGCCGTTTCCAGCGGCACCGGCGTGTAGCCGAGATTCTTCATGATCTCCTGCTGGTCGGCCTCGGCCCCCCAGGCGAAGAACTTCATGCCCTTGAAATCGTTCGGCGCGAAGGCCGGCGTCTTGCTGAAAAAACGCACCCAGCCGGCGTCACCCCAAGCGAGCACGACAAAGCCCTTGTCGTGGAATTTCTTTTCCATCGCCGGGCGCATTTTTTCGCGCACGTAATCGACCTCTTCCCAGCTCTTGAACATCATCGGCATGTTCTGCAGCGCGGCAATCGACGGCTCGATCTCGCGCAGCCCGACCACCGAGAGCAGGCCGCCCTGCAACTGACCGATGCGCATGCGACGCACCATGTCCGTCTCTCCCCCCTGGCTGCCATCCGGATAGACCAGATACTTGCCTTGGCCGCCCTGCGCCGTGCGCCAGGCTTCGCCGAGTTCCATGAGCTGGCGGTGGTAGAGCGAATTCTTCGAAGCCAGCGTGCCGATGCGCAACTGCTTGTCAGCGGCGTAGGCATTGAGGGCAAGCACGGTGCCGAGCAGGAGCGCAGCCAGTCTGGTTTTCATTGTCATCTCCAGGAAATCGGGTCGTTCAAAACAGGTCAGGCGCCTGCTCCAGCAGCCATGCCGCACGGCGACGCATGACTTCGTTTTGCAGCGCCTGCGGGCTGTCCGGCGCATCCCTGATGGCCAGCGCCTGCTTGAGCAGCGACTCGAACAAGGCGCGATCGCCGACCGACTGGGCGTAGCCCTCGGCCTTGCCGACCAGCGCGCCGGCACTGTTGCCGCCGCCCTGGGCGATGGCCTGGTCGTACCAGACCAGCGCCTGGGCCAGGCTGCCGCCCGGGCGGGAAGCTTCGAAAGTCGCCAGCAGCCCGGTCAGCGCACCCTGCCCCCAGGCTGGATCCGCCTGCCAGGCGAGTTGCGTCAGACGGACGGCTTGCGGCAGATCAGCCACTACGTCCGGATCGTCCTTGGACAGCGAAATCCAGCCGCCCCACGAGGCTGCTGCCCAGTAAGCGAGGCCGACCTGGGCCGGCACCAGCTTCGGCCAGTCGGCCGCCTGCGGGGCGTTGAGGGCACGGGCGAAACCCGGACTTTCCTTTTCCAGCGCCGCCATCGCGTGCTTGTGCGCCCGGCGATAAAGCTGCGCGGCGCGGCGACGCAGGCGTTCGGCCGCCTTGGCATCCTTCGCCTCGATGCGGTCGGCCTCGAAAGCGACGAAAGCGTAGGCGTACTGTGTGAAGCCACCGGCCACCGACTCAGCCAGACCACGATGACCGGGATCGCTGCGCAGCACCGATTCAGATAGCTTCAGGTAGAAGGCACTGGCCTCGCGGGCCAGATCGAGATCGTTTTCGCTGGCCTGGCCTTGTGCCGCCAGTTCGTCGGCGATACTGCCGACGACCATCTGGCGCGGCGAACAGCCCGTCAGCGAGACGCTGACAAATAGCGCAAAGAGGGCCAGAAAGGTGCTGCGCCGGAGCAAGGGCAAGTGAATTCCGCTGGGTTCGATGGAGTGCCCTGCACACTAGCCAGCCGATGTTACGTGGGGATGACAGGCCGCGGCGAAAGCCAAACGCCACTAAAATAGCGGCCTGTCCTCCATCCGTGATGTCGCCATGACCTACGCCGCACCCCGCTTCGAAGCGAAAATCTGCCCGCCCGACCAACTCGCCACGCGCGCCGCCCAACTGGCCCGCCCGCTGGTGTTCACCAACGGCTGCTTCGACATCCTGCACCGCGGCCATGTCACTTATCTGGCACAGGCCGCCGCGCTCGGCGCCAGCATGGTGGTGGCGCTCAATACCGACGCCTCGGTCAAACGCCAGGGTAAAGGCGACGACCGGCCGGTCAATCTGCTCGAAGACCGCTTGGCCGTCATGGCCGCGCTGGAATGCGTTGCGCTGGTGACGTGGTTTGATGAAGACACGCCGCTCCAGCGCATCCTCGAATGCCGGCCGGAAATTCTCGTCAAAGGTGGCGACTGGCCGGTGGACAAGATTGTCGGCTGCACTGAAGTACGGGGCTGGGGAGGTACGGTGCACTCCATACCTTTCATTCACCAGAAATCCACCACGGCCTTGCTGGAGAAGATTCGGCGGCTTTGATTTGCCGCCTGGGGGCCGGGCTTTCCCGCTTGAAGGGCGGGAGTCATTCTCTATCGGAGGTTTCGCGCTTGAGGCGCGAGCGTACTTTCTTCTTGCTTCGCCAAGAAGAAAGTAGCCAAAGAAGAAGGCGACCCTGGGTCGGTGCCGGCTGCGCCGGTTCGCTGCGCTACTCGGGACTGGCGGGGGCTGCGGAACTCGGGCTTCGCCCTCAAACAGTCCTCGCCCCTTTTCCGCCAGACCCTGCGTTGCTCGGCACCTCTCAAGGGGCCCGGAAACCAAACCCCCTCCCGGCCTCCCCCTTGTCAGGGGGAGGAGCGAGGCGTCAGGATTCAAACTGTGGATTTCATTTTTGGCCGTTTTTCCCGGTTGACCGTAGGAATGCCAATTCAGGTCGCACAGGTTGATTTCGGACGCCTTTGGGCCCCTTGGAAGGCGCTGAGCAACGCAGGCGGGCCGGGGGCAGTCGGCGAGGACTGTTTGAGGGCGCAGCCCGAGTTCCGCAGCCGCCCGGCCTGCCGAGTAGCGCAAGGCAAGGCGGAACCCCATGCCCCGCAACGGGAAAGCCCCTAAGCAGCAGCCAGCAGAGAATTCACCCCCGGCGTACTGAACCGCAATTGCTCCTTATGAACAATCCCATTCCCCGCCAGACTGCCCCCAAAATCCGGCGCCCACGAACGCCCGGATTTCTGCCACTCGACCTTGGTCAAATCGACCACTGAAGCATCCGGATCAGCCCCGATCAGCGGCCTGACAACGTTCTCCAGCAGATCGCCGAAGCTCATTTCCGGCTCGACGACGAGCAGCAGCGGGGTTGCGAACAACATGTGGTGGTCCCAGCAAACGTAAACAATCTGCTTGCCGTTGAAGTTTTCGACGAGGTCGCGCGGTACGGCGACGTAGGGTTTGGTTGAGGTCAATTCCATTTAGCTCTCCCGATATTCACTGATTGCTGGTCGCCTGCTGGCGCCAGGCTGCAAAATTGCGTTCGTCCTCGGAACCGTCGAAGTCGCCGTTGTCCCTGCCGGGAATCAGGCTGACCCAGTTCATCCACGCCCCGAGATCGCCGTTGATCGGCGCCTGAAAGAGCTGCTGCATGGGCAACCAGGCCTGGATGTATTTTTCCGGCTCGTTCTCGAAGATGTGCTGGCAACCGTCCGAGCAGAAGTGGTATTTCTCGCCCTTGTATTCGGTTTCGCGCTGGCACAGCGAGGTCGGATCGTCCGGCTCGGTGAATACGGTCGGGATCTGGCAGGTCTGACACAGCTTGGCCAGGCCCATGTTGGCGAACGGCGTGCCGGCGGCCTTGAGCTTGCTCAGGTGGGCCCAGCGCGGACGGTAGTACTTGTCGAAGGTGTCCGGGTATTTCTTCGACAGCCATTCCATTTCGTCCTCCGACGGAATCCAGCTGTGGAAGGCCGTGCCGAAGTTGTATTGATACAGCGCCAGCATGAACTGGTGCGACATGTGGTCGATGCCCTTCTCGGCGTCGTCCCAGCCCTTGGGCGGACGAATGCCGTAGCGCGCCAGATCGCGGAACAGGGCGCCGCCGTTCTCGACGCCGTAGATGTTCCACGCCTCACGCCAGGACATGACGCGCTTCGGCAGCATGTAGTCCATCATCGTGCCGACCACGCCGAGCAGACGGAAGCCGCGCCAGAACCACTTGTCGATCCAGCCCTGGACGATCGGCAGATTGGCCGGGTCCTGCTCTAGCATGAACTTGATGCACTCCAGGCCGAGCGTCATGTGACGGGCTTCATCCGACTGCGCCGAGAAACCGAAGGTCACCGTCGCCATGTCGCCGTTGTAGGCGGCACCGGACATGAAGGGCACGAAGAGCAGGTTGGTCAGCACGTATTCGAAGCTGAAACCGATGGCGATCATGAATTCGAAAGGACCGGACGACAGCGCATCGTCGAAGAAGGAGCGCGGCAGCGTGCAGTACCACATGCGGTCGCGGGCATCGGCGAAGGCGTGGAAGCCGTTGTAGAACTTGTTGTAGTTCGACAGCGCGTGAATCTGCGTCTGAGCGTGGCGAATCTCGTCGATCGACTGCATCTGGCAGGCGACTTGCGTGCCGACGCCGGGAAACTCCCGTCCCATCCGGGCAAAGCCCTTGCCGGCGGCGTATTCGCCCGGGCTGATGGCCTGCAGAAAAATCTTCAGGGCGCTCAAGTAGCGCGCATCGGTGATGTTCAGGTGGCCGTTGTTCTGGGCGTGGGCGTCGATGATCGCGTAGAACTTGCGCTCCTTCTCGGCCTGGTATTTCCAGTACGAGTCCATGGTCAGGCGGAACGGGTCTTCCCACTTGTCCCAGTCGTGAATCTTGATGCCTTCGTACTGGACGTACGGGAACACCTCATCCTTGGTGTGATAGGTCGTATCCCAGCCGAGGTCACGGGTCAGCAGCTTGTATTTTTCCTTCAGGCTGAGTTTCTTCTTGGCAACTTGCATGTCCATTTTTATCTCCTTCTACTCTCAGGCATTCCAGCGCAGGGTGAAGCTGTCTTCGTCCGTGATCAGGTTGATCTGCAATTCCTGCAGGTCGTAGGCGCGACCGATGTGTTCTTCGATGGTTTCGCGCTTGATGGTCATCGAACCGGGCACGTCGATCTTGACCATGGCCGGTTCACGATTGACGGTGGCCGTCGGGTTATCCTGGACGATGGCGTCGATGATCGGACGGGTGTCTTCGTTGGCTTGTAGGGCAATGAATACGGTCGACATGGTTTTTCCTCAGATTTCCACGCCGATTTTCTTCAGGCGCGCCTTGAAGGCGGCGACTTCTTCGCCAACCACCTCCTCGGCATCCGCCCCCAGCGCTTTGCGGACAACCGGCAACATGGCGGCAGCGGCCCGGGCACTCCACTTTTCGGTCCATTCCTGCAGGATGGCGCGGTTGTGCTCCGACTCGGCGGCAGCCACTTTCATGACGGCATCGACCCACTTGCGGGTTTCATCGAACCAGTCATTCATGAACTGGCAGAGCATGGCCACGGCCGAGGCACCCTGGGCCGACAGGTAGCCGTCGACGATGCGTTCATAGACCAGCGGATAAAGCAGGCCGTCGAGCGCCACGTTCTGCGCGACGAACAACTCGAAGGGATCGCGCACGACCAGGCAATCCTCAATGTAGCGGCGCATCGGTTGCCAGGCTTCATCGTCCAGCCAGGCGCTCTTGCCTTCGGTTAGCGCTTCCTGATCGCCGAGCAGCAAGCCGAGGCGCGACAGGTACTGGGCGATGCCGAGGTTGTCCATGGCGTGGAACATGCATGCCTGGGTAAAGATGGCGGCGTAGCCATAGCCCGAGATGAAGGAATTGTTCATGTTGGCGCCCCAGGCGGCATGGCGCAGCGGGACCAGCGTTTCGAGGGCAATGCGCTTGAGGTCTTCCGGCAACATGTCGGCCAGGCCGCGGCTTTCGACGAAACTGAAATTGGCCTCCGCCGTTTCCTGCTGGCGGGCGCGGGCCAGCGTGTAGTTGTTGTAGAAATACTGGCGCGGGTCTTTCAGCGCGTACCAGTCGGCCATGACGATTTTGGTAATCGAGGCATCGTAGATGAGCTGATCGGGATCCCAGGTCGGCCGGTAATGCAGGTTTTCGGTGGCCTGGATGTCATAGCTGCCTTCCTGGTAGCGCGAAGCCGGCTTGTCGCCGAAACGGCGCGCCAGGTGGTCGAAGGTATTGCGCTGCTGCTTGATGCTGACGGTGCGAAGATCGATTTGCATGAGTTTTCCTTACGGGCGAGTCGAGACGATGGATGCCCCCGCCGTTCAGGCGAGGGCACTTTGGCGCCGCAGTCTCAGGTCACAACGCTCAGGAAGGTTTCGTGCAGCTTGCGCTGGGGATAATCGAGGCCGCCGCCGGCGCCCAGGCCGTCGAAGGTCCACGTCGTCGCTTCGTAATCGGGATAGGGCTGGTAGCCCCCCATGAAAGTCTCGAAACGATTGCCGGACGGGTCCCAGGCGTAGATCGTGCAGCCCCGGGTAACGCCGTGGCGCGTCGGGCCGATGTCGAGCGGGACGTTGTTCATGGCCAGAATGTCGGCGGCGCGCAGCACTTCTTCCCAGCTTTCGAGCAGGAAGGAAAGGTGATGCAGCTTGCCCGGCTCCGCATGCTCGACAAAAGCGATGTCGTGCACCTTGTGCGAACAGGACAGCCAGATGGCGACGTTACCGGCGCCATCCGGCGTCAGGACGCGCTCGACGAGGTAGAAGCCGAGTACTTCGGTGAACAACTTCTGGACGGCGGCGATATTCGGACCGTAGAGCAGGCAGTGGTCGAGACGAACCGGCGCGATGCCGTTTTCGGAAGCCTTGGTCCACGGCGCCGGATTCAGCACCTGCAGCCCGTTGCCCACCGCCTTCTTCTCGGCATACAGCTCGATCTGGTGGCCGGACGGAATCTCGAAGCGGACCCGTTCGCCGGTTTCCAGCAACTCTCCGGCCGGAATGCGTTCGGTACTCACACCGTAAGCCTGCAGGTCGGCCTCAAGCTTGTTCAGCGTCGCCTTGTCGAGCACCTTGAAGGCGAAGAAATCGATCCCGGCCCGATCGGCCTGGCGCAGGATGACGCTGTGGTGATCGCGCTCGTCCCAGCATTTCAGATAGACCCGCCCCTGCGCATCGCGGCCGGTTTCGACCAGCCCCAGCACGTCACGGTAGTGACGAACGCCTTCCTCAAGATCCAGCACGCGAATCTGCGCATGCCCCGGACGCAAAACACCTGTCATTGCCATAGCCTTGTCTCCTCTTTCTATTTAATGACTTGAAAAACCGCCTTTATCGGGAAGCCAATCGCAGGATGCCGCCAAATCGGCAACACCCTGATTTCATTCACCAATCGGAAACTTATTCAGCGAACCGAAATCAGGATAAACACTCCCGATCAAACCCGTTTCATGAAATGAATAAATTTATAAACCCGCCCGGCAAACGATTGCTTCGTCGCTGAATGAAGATTAGAAAGCCTGAGCTATACTGTCCAATACCAGTTTTGGCACAATGCCATACCTTTTTGAGCAAGCCCCCCCTTGCCGCGAGGAACGATCCATGGACTTACGCCACCTCAAATATTTCATCGCCGTCGCCGAAGAACTCAACATCGGCCGCGCCGCGCTGCGCCTGTGCATCTCGCAGCCGCCACTGACCCGGCAGATTCAGCAACTCGAAGAAGAACTCGGCGTGCAACTGTTCATCCGCACGCCACGCGGCGTCGAGCTGACGCAAGCCGGGGAGATGTTCTACGAGGAGGCGACCAATATCCGCGGCCTCGTCGAGCAGGCCATTGAACGCACCAAGCGGGCCGGCCAGGGCAAGCTTGGGCGGCTCGACATCGGCATTTTCGGGACCGGCATCCTGGGCACCATCCCCCGGCTGCTGCAGCTGTTCAAGGACACCAACCCGGATGTCGTCGTCTCGCTGCACACCCTGTCCAAGTCGGAACAGATCGAGGCGCTGCGCCAGCGCCGCATCACCATCGGCTTCAACCGCATGCTCGTCCCGCTGCCCGACATCACGACCGAACTGATCATGCGCGAGCCGCTCTACCTCGTAATCAGCGAGGACCACCCGCTGGCCCGACTCGACTCGGTGCCGTTCATGGAAGTCGCCAAGTACCCGCTGGTACTGTTCCCGTCGGGCGCCCGGCCCAACTTCGTCGACCGCATCGTCCAGCTGTGCGGGAACATGGGCGTCACGCCGCAGATTTCCCAGGTGGTCGGCGACGCCGTGACCGGCATGGCGCTGGTTGCCGGCGGTTTCGGCATGACCATCGTGCCCAAGTCGGCGACGACCATCAGCCTGCCCGGCGTCGTCTGCCGGCCGTTCCGCGATGCCATTTCGGCCACCGTGGACCTCAGCTGCATTTACCGCACCGACGATCACTCACCTATCCTGCAGGCCTTCCTGGCCAGCGTGCAGAAGTTCCGGGAAGCCCCCAGCGACTAGGGGGCGACAGGCCGCCGGACTTCTGAATCCTACGGTCAACCGGAAAAAAAGCCCAAAATCAAAATCCGGGAAGAGGCCGCTCAGGCAACCTTGAAACGCCCGGCCAAACCGGCCATTTCTTCCGACAACACGGCCAGTTGCCTGGCGGCATCGGCCGTCTGGGTAATCGAACGGGAGTTTTCCTCGATCCCCCGGGCAATCATCTCGACCTTCTGCGCGGCATCCCGCGAAGACTCGTTTTGCGCAATGATCACCTGGGTAATCTCCGCCACGACACTGGCTGCCCGTTGCGCCGAATCGCGAATCTCGACGATGGAGTTTCCTGCGCTGTTGGCCAGCAGCACGCCATTGCCGACCCGAACCACCCCGTTGTCCATCTCGCGAACGGCCCCTTCCGTTCCTTGCTGGGTACGAATGATCATTTCACCGATCTGATGCGTCGATGCCGTCGTCCGCTCGGCCAATTTACGGACTTCATCGGCCACCACGGCAAAGCCTCGCCCTTGCTCACCGGCCCGGGCCGCTTCGATCGCGGCGTTCAGCGCGAGCAGATTGGTCTGATCGGCAATTTCCTTGATCACCTGAACGATGCTGGAAATATGGCGCGACAACCCTTCCAGATCCCGAATCGTTCCGGCCACCACATTGACCGCCTCGGCGATCCCCTGCATCTCGCTGGCCGTCCGCTGGATGATCTGGCCGCCCTTGTCGGCATGCTCGCTCGACATTTCGCTGATCTGATGCGCCTCCCTGGCGTTGACGCCGATGCATTCCATGGAACGGGACAAGTCGACTATCGACGACGACATTGCCGACGCCGCACTGCTTTGCGTTTCAACCGTCAGCGCACTGCGCTCAGCGGCCAGAGACAGATTGCGGGCGTTCCGGTTCAGGCCATCGGCATTCTGGCGAATGGCGGCAATCAACTCGAGCAGGTTGCTGCGCATGACGGAAAGCTGGTCGGACAGCTCACCAATTTCGTCATTCCGCGAAATTGAAATCTCGCCGGTCAGGTCGCCCCCGGCAATCGCCGATGCGGTTTTACCCGCCGCCTTCAGACCGTTGCTGATATAGCGTATGGTCAGGATCGCCGGCCCGCCGACAAATACCGCGCCAAGCACGAGAAACGCCAAAAGCAAGGTCTGGCTCAGGCGATAACGCGATTCGGCAACCTCGTACTCGTCCCTGGCCACCCTGGCCTGATAAGCGATCAATTGGCGCAAGGCTTCGAGGGCCGCCTGCCGCTCCTCCTTGACCGCATAGAGAAACTCGCCAAGCACCCCGGCATCGTTGAGTTTGCGGTCATCGATTTCATTGACGGTGCGTAATATCTTGTCCATCCACGCCTTGTGTTTTTCGGTAAACGCGGCGACCAGCACGTTCTCTTCTTCGGTATGCCGGGTCTCTTCGTAACGCTTCCACTGCGCCTCAAAATTCTGCACATTGGCGCGCACCGCCATGGTGAACGAGCTCGCCGTCTCATCCATCAAACCGGATGCCGGCCGGCCCGGAGCGCCCTCAAAAGCGAACAGCAGCTTCAGGGCGTCCTCGCGAATGTCGGCATCGATGGTCGACAACAACTGCATCGGAACTGCCCGGTCTTCGTAGACCGACTTCAGGGATTTGCTTGCCGCATCGAGCCCCCACCAGCCAATGCCAGCGGCAACGACATAGAGGGCAATGGACATGAAAGTGATGTAAATCAGGCGATGGGATATGCGTACCCGATTCGCCATGCTGCGCATAAACGTCATTGATTGTGTCTCCTTGAATTGCGTTACGAGCGGGTCAACGAACAGCCGTTTTGCTGCCAGCTCTTTTTTCTTGCTTATTAATTTCTGCCGCCAACCGCCAGGGCGCCTTCAGACAACGTCGCCGGGATAGATACTTGGCTTCATGCCAAAACACCGTTCAAAAAAATGGGAGGCCCAAAGGCCCCCCGAAAGAGGGAGAGACAGGCTCCCCAAAGGGAAGCCCCCGCCCGCAGAGACAGTGAAGTATCTAAAGCGTGATTAATCCCCGCCGCGCAGGTTCTGCACCTGGAAGAGACGCGGTGGCGCCTTCTTCGGATCGACCTGACCCTTGAACTGGGCGGTCGTGCAGTGCTTGGCCTGGACGTCGACCATGATCACGCCGTCGTCGATACCGATACCCGAACCCTTGTTGACCGGCAGGTGATGGTCAGGATGCGACTTGCCGACGCTGAAAGCCTTCCACAGTTCGCCCTTGCGGTCGTAAATATCGATGGCGCCGTTCAGGTTCTGCAACTGGGCATCCATGTAGAAAGTCCGCTTGCTGATCGGGTGATTCGGATTGACCGGCACGGCTTCCAGCACATAGACCTTGCGCAGCTGCCAGGTACCTTCCGGGAAGCAGCCGCCCTGGCCGCTGTAGTTCACGAACTTGTAGCCGTCGGCCTCCTTGAACTCGTCGGAAAGCTTGAGTTCGTTGTGATTCCACATCGGCAACAGCATGTTCTTGGTGCCCTTGTAGGTCCACTTCATGTCGGAAACGCGGCCGTTGTAGCCTTCGAAGTCTTCGATCATCAGATCGGAGCCGAGGAAGGAGTCGGTCACCTGGCCCTGGGCCAGACGGCGCACGCGACGCTGGAAGCCGAGATACAGGTAGGCGTCGTCGAGCTTGCTGTCGTCTTCGAAACGCTGGATCAGCAGCTGGGTATTCTTCAGATCCTGCGGCTCGTTGGCCTTGACGTAGATGGCGCGGTACAGGCCGGACGGATTCGGCGTGAATTCCGGAATCGGCGCATCCTTGGTCCGGTGCATGAAGTTCAGGAAGTGGAAGTCATACTTGATGGTCTTCTCGATCTGCCCCGTGCTCATGTTGCGGTAACGCCAGTAAAACGGCGAAATGACCGCACCGTCGCCCCAGTTAACACCGTACTTGTAGTTCCAGGCCAGCTTTTCGCCGGCCCGCGGATCCTTGGCATCCGGCTCTTCCGGGAAGGGGCGGCCGGCCACGTAACCGGTCAGATTCTCGCCGGCCTTGGCGCCCAGCTTGGTCTTGTTCAGATTGGCCTTGGTGGCGTTGATGTAGCTGCTGTTGATCATGAACTGGGTAGTCGGCCCGACCTTCATTTCGAAGGCG
>PHCH01000095.1 GCA_002840785.1 Betaproteobacteria bacterium HGW-Betaproteobacteria-4
TTCGGCCTCGTTCTGCCAGTAGATGCCGCTGCGGTACTGGCTGCCGACGTCGCAGAACTGGCGGTCCTTGACCGTCGGATCGATGTGCCGCCAGAAATACTCGACCAGTTGCGCGTAGCTGACCTGCTTCGGGTCGTAGAAAACGCGCACGGCTTCGGTGTGGCCGGTGCCGCCGGCGCTCACCGCCTGGTAGCTGGGGTTGCTCGTTCGGCCGGCGGTGTAGCCCGATTCGACGGCGCTGACCCCGGGCAGTTTTTCAAAATCGGCTTCGATGCACCAAAAACAGCCGCCGGCAAAAATGGCGCTGGCCTTGCCGGCCGGGGCGTCGGCGGCGTGCCCGAGGTGGGCACCGGCAGTCAGGGCGATTGCTACGGTCAACCGGAAAAAATGGCCAATTTTCATGTCCGCAACTCCGGCAGTGCCTCGCCCTGCACGACAAACCGGAGGGCGACGCCATTGTTGCAATAACGCTTGCCGGTCGGCTTGGGGCCGTCGTTGAAGACATGGCCCTGATGCCCGCCGCAGCGGCTGCAGTGATATTCGGTGCGCGGGTAGATCAGCTTGAAGTCGGTCGAGGTGCCGACGGCGCCGGCCAGCGGCTGCCAGAAACTGGGCCAGCCGGTGCCGCTTTCGTACTTGTGGGCGCTGTCGAACAGGGGCAGGTTGCAGGCGGCACAGATGAAGGTGCCGGCGCGTTTTTCGCCGTTCAGCGGGCTGCTGCCCGAGGGCTCGGTGCCTTCTTCAAAGAGGACGGTGTAGGCGGCGGGCGGCAGCAGGCGCTGCCATTCGGCCTTGCTTTTGTTGAGCGGGAAATTGCTCGCGGCGCTAACCCGGAAGGGCAAGGCACTGGCAACGAGCAGGCCTCCGACGTGGGTAAGCCAGTGACGACGGTTCATGATCTTTCCTTTGTAGTGGTGTGTCTCAGGACGACGCTGGTTGGAGTTCGACCGCCTCGGCGGCGCCCAGTGCCCCGCCGCAACTGCTGCCCTGGCCGGCGGTGCAGCCGTAGCAATGGTCGGCGATACGGATCGGGCGGCCGGCCAGATCGGCCTCGAGCAAGTCGCCGACATGCACCGGGCGGGTGCTGCCGGATTGGCCCTCGCCGCCCAGTTGCAGGCCGAGCATCTGGTTGAAATCGCAGTCGTGGACGACGCCCTGCCAACCGACCGAAAGCAGCGAGCGGCACATCACGCCGGCCAGGTTGGCTTCCTGGTAGGCGCCCTTGAGCAGGCTCATGTAGTCGGCAAACTGGTGACGCGAGACGAGCTGGCTGCCGAAACGCTGGATCGGCATGTTGGCCAGCGCAAACAACTGGTTGAAAACGATGCCGTAGCGACTGGCCAACTGTTCCTTGTAGGCCGCTTCGAGCTTGACCTGGTCGGGCGGCAGGCTGGGGCCGAGCGGGTTATAGACGAGGTTGAGGACCAGCCCGCTGCCGGGCAGGCCATAGCCCAGCGCATTCAGTTGGCGCAAACCGGCAATGCTCGCTGCGAACACGCCATCGCCGCGCTGGGCATTGACGTTCTCTTCGAGATAACAGGGCAGCGAGGCCACAATGTCAACCTGCTGCTCGGCCAGAAAGTCGGCCAGCGTCTCCTGGCCCGGCTCGCTCAGGATGCTCAGGTTGCAGCGGTCGATGACGCGCAGGCCGAGGGCTCGCGCGGCGCTGACCAGACGACGAAAATGCCGGTTCAGCTCGGGCGCGCCGCCGGTCAGGTCAAGCGTCTGCACGCCATGGCGACGGGCCAGGTCGAGCAATTGGGCCATCGTCTCCCAGGCCATTTCCTCCGTCCGCTTCGGGCTGGCCGCGACGTGACAGTGGAAACATGACTGGTTGCAGCGATAGCCCAGGTTGGCCTGGATGGTCTCCAGCTTGCTGCGCCGGATGGCCGGAAAATCGGTCTCGAGGAGCAGGGGAAAGGTGTCGCGCATGGTGGTTCTCCAGTTCGGGCTTTTCCATTAGTCGGAGAAGGCGATCAATTCTTACACTTGAAAAGACATTGTCCAGCCAAGGGCGTTCCGGAGCCGACCAATTTATTGGCCAGCGCGGTAATTCGCCTGCCCGGTCCACCGATTTCGCCACGGCGCGTTATCTGTAATTGTTAATCGAAAATAAACCATCAAGCCAGGTGTTGTGCACTGCAACATCTGACGTAGCATTCGCCCCCATGAGCCAGAACCTCAACCGCATGCCGTTAATCGACGCCCTCAAGGCCGTCGCGGCGCTTTTCGTCGTGCTCAACCACTTCTCGTCCTACGGCCCGCTGGCCGAGGCGACGCGCCAGCATTTCCCGCAGATTTCCACCTGGTTCTTCGAATACGGGCGCATGGCCGTCCAGGTCTTTCTCGTCATCGCCGGCTTTCTCGCCGCCCGCGGCCTCTCCGGCGACGGGCAGGGACTCGCCGCTTTCCCGCTGCCGCTGATCTGGAAACGCTATCTCCGCCTGGTCGTGCCCTATCTCGCCGCCATCGGCCTGGCCATCGTCGCCGCCGCCATCGCCGACCACTGGCTCGACGACGACATGGTGCCCGCCCGCGCCACGCTCCCGCAATGGCTGGCCCACGCCTTCCTGGTGCACAGCCTGCTCGGCTTCGATGCGCTGTCGGCCGGCGTCTGGTACATCGCCATCGATTTCCAGCTTTTTGCGCTGATGGCCGTGCTGCTCTGGGCCGGCCGGCGCCGCATCGTCGCCCCGGCGCTGGTCCTCGGCGTCGCCTGCAGCTCGCTGTTCTGGTTCAACCGCGACGCCGGCTGGGACAACTGGGCGATCTACTTTTTCGGTTCCTACGGGCTGGGCGCAGCCGCCTGGTGGGCGTCGGATCGTCGGCAAATGTCGGCCTGGCTCGGCGTCATGACCACCGTGACCATGCTGGCGCTGGTCGTCGATTTCCGGCTGCGCATCGGGCTGGCCCTCGGCATCGCCCTGCTCCTCGGCTTCGCGCGCCGCACCGGCTGGCTCGAACAATGGCCGACGGCCCGCCCGCTGGCCTTCCTCGGCCGGATCTCGTATTCGCTCTTCCTCGTGCACTTTCCCGTCCTGCTCCTCGCCAACGGGCTTTATGCCCGGCTCGGTCTGGACTCGGCCGGCTCGGTGCTGCTTGGCCTGGCCCTCATGCTGGCAACCAGCCTCGGCCTCGCCAGCCTGTTCTACCGCGGCATCGAAAGCCCGGCAGCGAGCCAGCGCATTTCAGGCTCGCTCGGCTGGCTGGCCGGCCAACTCGGGCGGCAGATGCAACGCACGCGGCATCTGGCCCAACGCGCCGTGATCGGGGCGCCTAACCCGCCAGTTCCGGCCGCCCCCGGAAGAATTCCAGCGCCTCGGGATTGGCCAGGGCTTCGACGTTCTTGACCGGCCGGTCGTGCACCACGTTGCGCACGGCCAGTTCGACGATCTTGCCTGACTTGGTGCGCGGGATGTCCTGCACCTGAACGACCTGGGCCGGCACATGGCGCGGCGTCGTGTTGTCGCGGATCTGCTTCTTGATGCGCTCGGTCAGTGGCGCGTCGAGCTGGCAACCCTCCTGCAGCTTGACGAAGAGCACGACGCGCACGTCGTCGTGACGGCCCGGCGGCCAGTCCTGACCGATGACCAGGGCTTCGAGGATTTCCGGCAACTGTTCGACCTGGCGGTAAATTTCGGCCGTGCCGATGCGCACGCCACCGGGGTTGAGCGTGGCGTCGGAGCGGCCGTAGATGATCATGCCGTCGTGTGCGGTCAGCTCCGAAAAATCGCCGTGGCACCAGATGTTGGGGAAGCGTTCGAAGTAGGCGGCGTGGTATTTCTCGCCATCCGGGTCGTTCCAGAAACCGACCGGCATGACCGGAAACGACCCGGTACACACCAGTTCGCCCTTTTGCCCGCGCACCGGCTGGCCGATGTCGTCGACGACATCGACCGCCATGCCCAGGCCGCGGCACTGGATTTCGCCGCGCCAGACGGGCAGCACGGGGTTGCCGAGGACGAAGCAGGAAACGATGTCGGTGCCGCCGGAAATCGAGGCGAGCAGGATGTCCTGCTTGATTTCACGGTAAACCCAGTCGAAACCTTCCGGCGACAGCGGGCTGCCGGTCGAAAACATGGCGCGCAGGGCTTTCAGATCGTGTGTCTTGCCGGGAGTAAGCCCTAACTTGGCGGCGGCGTCGATGAATTTGGCCGAGGTGCCGAAGTGAGTCATTTTCTCGGCCGCCGCGTAGTCGAAGAGCACCGTGCCGCCAGCGGCGAACGGCGAGCCATCGTAGAGCAGCAGCGTGGCGCCGCTGGCCAGGCCGGAGACCAGCCAGTTCCACATCATCCAGCCGCAGGTCGTGAAGTAGAACAAGCGGTCGCCCGGGCGCACGTCGCTGTGCAGCTGGTGCTCCTTCAAATGCTGGAGCAGCACGCCGCCGTGGCAATGGACGATGCATTTCGGCACGCCGGTGGTGCCGCTCGAGAACATGATGTAGAGCGGGTGAGCGAAGCCGACGCGTTTGAAAATGGGCTCTTTTTCCGGGTTGACCGTAGCAATCTCATTCCAGACCACGGCGTTGGCAATCTGGCTCACCTCCGGCGCGGCGTTGAGGTAAGGGACGACGACGACCTTGCGCAGCGAGGGCATCTGGCTCACGACTTCGCCGTTCTTGGCCAGGCAATCGACCGGCTTGCCGTTGTACCAGTAGCCATCGACGCAGATCAGCACTTTCGGCTCGATCTGGCCGAAGCGGTCGAGCACGCCCTGCACGCCGAAATCCGGCGAGGCCGACGACCAGATGGCGCCAAGCGCCGTGGTGGCGAGCATGGCGACCAGCGTTTCCGGCAGGTTGGGCAGGTAGCCGGCGACACGGTCGCCTTCGCCGACCCCGGCGTCGATGAGAAATTGCTGGAAGCGGGCGACTTCGCCGACCAGCTCGGCCCGGCTCATCCGCCGCTTGACCTTGTCCTCGCCCCAGAAAACCAGCGCCTCGCTGTCGTCGCGTTGCTGCAGCAGGTTTTCGGCGTAATTCAGTTTGGCCTCGGGGAACCAGCGGGCGCCGGGCATCTTGCTACGGTCGACGACGATTTTTGCGCCTTTTTCACCGACTGCGCCGCAGAAATCCCAGAGTTCCGACCAGAAGGCCTCGGGCTGATCGACCGACCATTGCCACAGCTCGGCGTAATTGGCCTTGCCCTTGGCCTTGATCAACTGCGCCATGCGGGTTTGCCCGACAGTAGCGGGGTTGGGCGTCCACAGGGGTTGCGCGTCGGTCATCTTGTCTCCTCGGTCTTGTTCTGGGTCGATCGGCAACGATAGCAGCAAACGAGGGCGCAGGATTGTCATCGACCGGACACTTGGCGGCGCCGATTGACGCCAGCCCATGACACGGACAAACTCGACGCCCTGAGTCCACTCCCCCACCGCCCGGCATGACCTTCGCCCTGACCCTGAAACTGCTCATCAGCACGCTGCTCCTGCCGCCCGGCAACGGCCTGGCGCTGCTCTGCGTGGCCGGCCTTTACCGGCGCCGGCGCTGGGCTTTCGGGCTGGCCGTGGCGGCCACGCTGTTGAGCATCGCCCAATGCCTGCCGGTCGTCGCCGATGCCTTGATCGCCACGCTGGAAAACCAGTCGGCGGCCATCGCACCCGGCGCGCCGGCGCCGCCGGCCGGTGCCATCGTCGTTCTCGGCAGCGGCCTGGCTACCGACGCTGCCGAATACGGCGGCGACACGAGCACCGAGCGCACGCTTGTTCGCGCCCGCTACGGCGCCACGCTGGCCCGGCGCTACGCCCTGCCGGTGCTGGTCACCGGCGGCCGGCCGATCAACGCCGGGCGTTCCGAAGCCGAGGTCATGGCCGGCATCCTTGACGCCGAATTCGGCGTCAAGGTGCGCTGGCGGGAGGACGAAGCGATGGACACGGCCGGCAATGCCGCCGGCTCGGCGCGCCTCCTCAAGGCCGCCGGCATCGACCGCATCCTGCTCGTCACCCACGCCTTCCACATGCCGCGCGCCCGGCTGCACTTCGAGCAGGCCGGGCTGGAAGTCGTCCCGGCCCCGACCGCTTTTTTCAGCCACCCCGACGACGACTGGCTGCTCGGCGACTTTCTGCCGCAGCCGAAAGCCCTGCAAATGTCGTATTACGCCCTGCATGAATGGCTGGGCATGACGTGGCTTGCCCTCATAGACTAACAACCCAATGGAGAGAACCATGACGCAAGTAGTCCTCAGCGAAACCCACGGCAAGGTCGGCCTGATCCGCATCAACCGCCCGGAGGCGATGAATGCGCTGAACAACGACGTGGTCGACGGCATCGGTGCCGCCATCGATGCCTTCGAGGCCGACGACAACATCGGCTGCATCGTCATCACCGGCAATGAAAAAGCCTTCGCCGCCGGGGCCGACATCGGCTTCATGAAGGATTTCGACTACATGCACGCCTACAAGACGGATTTCATCACCCGCAACTGGGAGCGCATCAAGACGACGCGCAAGCCGGTCATCGCGGCGGTGGCCGGCTTTGCCCTGGGCGGCGGCTGCGAGATGGCGATGATGTGCGACATGATCTACGCCGCCGACACGGCCAAATTCGGCCAGCCCGAAATCAAGCTCGGCACCCTGCCCGGGGCCGGTGGAACCCAAAGATTGCCGCGCGCCATCGGCAAGGCCAAGGCCATGGACATGTGCCTGACCGGACGCCTGATGGACGCCGCCGAAGCCGAAAAGAGCGGCCTCGTCGCCCGCGTCATCGCGGCCGATCAGTTGCTCGAGGAAACGCTGAAAGCCGCCACGACCATTGCCGGCTTCTCGCTGCCCGTGGTCATGATGATCAAGGAATCGGTCAATCGCGCCTTCGAGTCGTCGCTCAACGAAGGCCTGCTCTTCGAGCGCCGCGTTTTCCATTCGGCTTTTGCGCTGGAAGATCAGAAAGAAGGCATGGCCGCCTTCGCCGAGAAGCGCAAACCGACGTTCAGGAATCGCTGAGGGTCAGCCGGCCTTTTCAAATTTGGCCGATTTTGCCGGTTGACCGTGGAAGTCCGCGCTCAGCCGGATCAGATCGGCCGGAAACCCAGCTTCTTGAGCAGTTCGCCCGTTTCGCAGACGGGCAGGCCCATGACCCCGGTGTAGCTGCCGGCGAGGTGGGCGACGAACAGTCCGGCCCGGCCCTGGATGCCATAGGCACCGGCCTTGTCCATCGGCTCGCCGCTGATCACGTAGTGGCGGATTTCCTCGTCGTCGAGATCGCGAAAAGTCACTTCGCTGGTCGACAGCAGATATTCGGTATGCCGCAGATGGTTGATCGCCACGCCGGTCAGCACGCGATGCGTGCGCCCCGACAGGCGGCGCAGGATGGCGGCGGCATCGGCCATGTCGGTCGGCTTGCCGATGATTTTCCCGTCGAGTTCCAGGGTCGTGTCGGCGGCCAGCACCGGGCGCATCGGCAAGCGACGCTCCTCGACGATGGTCAGGCCATGCATCGCCTTGGCGCGCGCCACGCGCTCGACATAATCGACCGGCGACTCGCCGGCAATCGGCGTTTCATCGGTTTCGCTGTCGGCCCGCATACCGTCGCGGAAGACAACGGTATCGAAGTCGATGCCGATCTGGTGCAACAACTCACGGCGGCGCGGACTGCGCGAGGCAAGGTACAAACGCATCATCCCTCCCGGTGGTATGGATGGTTTTTGAGGACACTGACAGCGCGGTAAAGCTGCTCGCACAATAGCAGGCGAGCCATGCCATGGGGCAGCGTCAGGCTGGACAGGCGCAGCTTGTCGTCGGCCTGCTGCTTGAATTCCTCGTCGAGCCCGTCGGCGCCGCCGATGAGCAGCGCCACGTCGCGGCCGTCCTGCATCCACACCTCAAGCCGTTTGGCCAGTTTGAGGGTGGTCAGGTCGTCGCCCTTTTCGTCGAGCACGACAATCCGGCAACTGCCCGGCAGGGCGTCGCGGATGCGGCCCTTTTCGGCGGCCAGCAATTGTTCGCGGGTTTTCGAACCGCGCGGTTCGGGCTTGATTTCGCTAACGCTGGCCGGCAGTTCGCGCGGCATGCGTTTGAGGTACTCGGCGCAACCTTCGTTCACCCAGGCGGGCTGACGATGGCCGACGGCGAGTACGGCCAGTTTCATTCTTCCCTGGCCTGCTCCACGGCCTTGCGCCGCTGGGCCGGGGTGGCCGACCACAGTTCTTCAAGGTTGTAGTAGGCACGCACGTTGGCCTGCATGACATGCACGACGATGTCGCCGAGGTCGACCAGGACCCATTCGCCGCCGTCTTCGCCTTCGGTCGAGATGACCTCGGCGCCGGCTTCCTTGACCTTTTCCTGGACGTTCTGGGCCAGCGACTTGACCTGGCGATTGGAGTCGCCGGTGGCGATGACGATGCGA
>PHCH01000096.1 GCA_002840785.1 Betaproteobacteria bacterium HGW-Betaproteobacteria-4
CCAAAGGGATTTTTAGCCAACCGGACGCGGAAGGGGCGCCGCACCTCCGCTCAGATGCCTTGCGCCGCGCCCGCCAGGCTAAAAACCCTCTGCATTATGGAGCGCTCCACATAAGGCCGAGCAGTTCGCATTCGGTACTAGCCCTGAAAAGCAGTAGGCTGATCGGAACCATTCCCCGAAGAACTGCGAACGTCTGCAACCGCACCAAGCGGTCATTCGACCTGCCGCGCGCCGGCTGACTGGTTCAAGCGTCGCCGGCTACATCGTCTTCCGTTGCAATAGGCTGCATGGATCAGTGACATCAAACAAAGGGAGGAACAATTGGGAAGCAAAGTTCAATTGGTGCTCAATAGTGAGCAAACCGGGCACGCAGACGCCCTTCTCGCATCGTTTAGGCGAGCGCGGCACTTGGACTGTATGGTTGCGTTTGCGAAGGGCTCGGCGCTCAAGCTCATGCTTAAGGTACTGGAAAAATCCCTTGGTCGCGGCATGACGGCTAGGTTTGCCATCGGGCTAAGTTTTCACCTCACCGAGCCTACGTTGCTCCGGACTCTATTCAGGCTTTCCAAGTCTCACTCCTTGAAGCTATACCTGAGTGACACTGAGAAAACGTTCCATCCCAAGGTCTATGCATTCGCGAGCTTGGGTCGATCGACCGTCTTCGTTGGGTCGGCCAACTTGACGGCCGGGGGCCTTTCAAAGAACTACGAGGCTTCAGTCCGTGTTGACGATGCAGATGGGGCGCTTGTCGCAGAGGTGGCGGCCCATTTTGATGAATTGATTGAAAGCGAAGTCGTCGTGCCTGCGACTAAAGGGAAGATCGACGACTACGCGAGAGAGTTTGCCGTCCAAAGGGCTTGGCGCGACATGGCAAAAAGACGCGCCGACAAAATTAATCGCGAAGCTGTTCCCGATCTGAGCGTGCTGGCCTACCAGTTGGAGGAGATGAAGCGAGACGCATCCGAAAACGGCTTCACCGCACATCGGGCCAATCGGGCTCGGCACGTTGCCGAGGCGAAAGCGCGCATTCAGGAACTAGCCGCTTTGCAAAGGCCTAACGCGATCACCTTTCTTCCTATGTACGAAGGCCTATATCTCCGATTCCACTCAAGTGGCCTACATAGACAGAAGTCCAGGATTGCAGCGCAGGCGTCACGCTTTGTGGCTGCCTTGGCTGACATCCTCGCACGCAGCATGCCGCCGCCAGCGGAGGCCTTCGAGATACTTCGGCAACATTTCCTAGGAATCAAAGGGGCTGGCGTGAATCTGCTGACCGAGGTTTTGCATGCGATCGACAATAAGCGGTATGCAGTCATGAACCAGAACGCCGTGGAGGGCCTGGTGACCGCTGGGTTCGCCGACTACCCACTGCACCCTGCCAAGGCCGGTGTTGATGGCGAGCTATATGCCCACTTCTGCGAGGAAGCCATGACTGTTCAGCGACAGCTTGGTTTGGCCAACTTCTCAGAGCTCGATGCCTTGTTCAACTACATCTACTGGCAGGAAGGCGAGGATGAAGAGGATACCTAGCCGTACATGGCAGAGCAGTTCAGTGGCCTGAGGCTGCTTTCCAAAGCCGCGACCTACGGGTAAGGGCGCGGTGCCGACATACCTGGCCGTTAAATGTTCTAGTCGACTCCCTGAATTTGCCAATGGCCGGTCTGGAATCAGAACCGGCTATTTTTCATAGTGAGGCCATCGTCTTCTTCGGCCGATTTTCTGCCTGTTGTTAGTGGCATGAGGCCGCTGATCGGCCAATGCTGACGTTGGCACTCCGAACAGATTCAGGCGGGAATGCGGCGGTGAACTGCCGTTCAAGTGTGCATCACGTCGAATACCAGCCTAACAATTCTGCTTGCTCTCACTATTACCCGTCACGAGCATCCGAGCGCAGGAGGTCAGTGAGCAAGCTTCAATGTTGCCACGCCAGCTACGATAAGCAGCACTCCGATGTATCTCATTACTGAGGACGGATCACCAAAAAATAGCACACCCACTAAAAAGGTTCCGGCAGCGCCTATCCCGGTCCAAACAGCATACGCCGTCCCCATAGGGATGTGACGTTGAGCTAGCCAGAGGAAAAATCCGCTGGCTGCCATAAACACCAGTGCTACCGCGATACCCTGCCAACGAGTTGCAGGCTCTTGCGCCCATTTCAACCCGACAGGCCATCCAATTTCCAGCAGTCCAGCCAGCAGCAAATACAACCAACTCCTAGAACGTATCTCCAATGATGTAGTGGGTCGGCAATCGTTTCTTTCCAGGTGGAGTCATCGAACATCTCGTACGGCGACCCGAACAGCACACTCACCAAGCTAAGCTTTGGTGAGTATGCAACACGCGAGAAAATATTGCTCCAACGGCTTGAGACACCCAGCCAATCACGGTCTTGCCTTTGAAAGACTGTACTCCCAGCAATGAAGAGCCATCTCTGCGGATTGCTCAAATGCAATACGGGCTACCTCGATATTGAGTTGGGTAATCCGCTCGGCTGCGATCAAGCAGTTATCGCTAAAACATGCAGCCGCCTCCAAGGCGTTCTTTTGTGTCTCTGCGATAGTAGTGAAAAATGCTTCCATTGGACTTCTCCGTTGTTATAAAACATCATTGACATAGTCTGCCGCTGGCCCTGGCCATATCAAACAGTACTATGCGGTTGGGAGGGCTATTCAGCACTCTGGGTAACGCTTGCGACCTTTAGGTAGCGCATGGAACCATCGGGAAACTCCCAGGCAATTTCCTGCCCCACCCGGAGTCCGATCAACGCACTACCCACTGGTGTCAACACGGAGATTTTGCCCATCGCCGGGTCTGATTCATCCGGATAAACCAATTCGATCTCTCGTTGTGTTCCGATACGGCAGTCGATATAAGTGCAACGGGCGTGCATGCGAACCACGTCCTCTGGGACCTGTTCTGTTTCGACTACAATCGCTCGATCCAGCTCGTCTGCCAATTTGTCGCTCATTACATATTGACGTAAGCGCAGATAGTCTGCTGTGCCGACAATTGGAGTTTCAAATCCGTCGGATTTGCTGGGTATTTTCTGGGCTAAAGCAAAATTTTGATGTGTCATGTGAGGGAATGTTAATACTCGCCTCACCATCAGACTAGGCAGAAAAATGGCATCACAATGTAGCCGATCAGGCAACAATGATTGGGGTTTATCAAGGGAGCGAAAGCATCAATGGCTGATTTGAATCTGATGGCAGTTTTCGCCCGTGTGGTCGAGGCAGGTAGTTTTTCGGAAGCGGCGCGGCGGATGGGGTGCTCGCGGTCGGCGGTCAGCAAGGCTGTTGCCAAGTTGGAAAAATCGCTTGGCGCTCACCTGCTGAACCGGACAACCCGCTACCTCAGCCTGACTGAAATCGGCGCCGCGATTGCAGAGCATTGTTCCCGTATCCTTGAGGAAGCAACGGAAGCGGAACAACTGGTCGGCAGCCTGAACAGCGAAGCGAGGGGGGTTCTTCGCGTCAGCGCGTCGGTTGCTTTCGGCACGCTGCATGTCGCGCCCGCCCTCGCCAAATTTTTGCCGCTCCATCCGGGACTCAAGATAGACCTCAGCATCACCGACCGCTGGGTGAACCTGGCCGAGGAGGGATATGACGTAGCTATCCATGTTACCGGCGACCCCCAGTTGAATCTCGTGGCACGTCCGCTGGCACCGGTCCGCCGGAAGTTGTGCGCGACACCGGATTACTTTCGTAGGAAGGGTATTCCTCAGACTCCCGCCGATCTGGTTGCTCACAACTGTCTGGACTACACGCGCTCTGGAGAGCCAGGGCGCTGGCGCTTTACCGGACCGGAAGGTGAGATTGCCGTACCGGTCAATGGCCCGTTGCATGTCGATGACGACGAGGCGCTATCGCAAGCCGTCCTCGGTGGGCTAGGGGTAGGCCTGTTGCCGACTTTCATCATTGGCAAGGATCTGCAAAGTGGCAACTTGCAGGCTGTTTTATCCGAGTACATCCCGGTCGAGCGCTATGTCTATGCAATGTATTTGCCGACACGCCACCTGCCCAGTAAGGTCAGGGTATTCATTGATTTCATGATTTCCCATATTGGCGAGGAGCCGTACTGGGACCGCTAGGCTGTTCGAATTGGTAGATGCTCAATCGTTTCATGCTGGGAATCGTCAGGTGCCGCCCATCGACCCGAATCAGGTCGAGATCACTCAGTTCATGCAGGATGCGCGAGAAATGCTCCTTGGTCAGATTTAGCCGTGAGGCGATGGCGCCTTTGCTGACCGAAAGGTCGATAGACACTGTTTCACTGCCCGGCTCGCCATTCTTCAGCTGATCGAGCAGGTAGCTGATGATGCGCTGTTTGCCGGTGAGCAGGGTGTAGCCTTCGACATCAAGCATCAAGTGATGTGTCTGGTGTGCCAGGCTGCCGATCATTTTGCGCATGATGCCGTGATTACGCTCCATTTCGCTGAAGACTGCCGATTTCGAGATGTGCAACAGCAAACAGCTGTTGAGTGCCTGGGCCGAAACAGCGTAGGGTTTCTCCAGGAACATCATGGCTTCGCCAAAGCTTTGGCCTTGTTGAACTATTTCTAGGATTTTCTCGACGCCCTGGGCCGAGGTGAACGACAGCTTGACCTGCCCGAAAACGACGATATGAAACCCGGTGCAGGAATCCCCGCGATGAAAGATGGTGAATCCCCTGTCACAGCGTACCTCGCGGGCGACCTTGGCGATCTGGGCGATGGCCTCCTCACCGAGTTCATTGAAGATGGCGCTATTCTTGAGGTGCGTTTCGATATTGACCCTCTGAAGATCGCGCATACGGGGTTCTTACGGCGCCTGGACGGCAGCAAATCTGCGTTCGCGGTTAGTCAGCAGAAGTCTTTTCAGCAGGATTTTTGCCAAATCTGCCGGCTTGCTGTTGGCTAGTTGCCGGCTTGTGCCCCCCGTTGCAGTCGAAACGACAAGAATCATCCCGGCAATCCAGTAGTTGCCGGTGATGATCTCGCCATCTATTTCACAGCTGACGGGGTACCTCTCGTACCGTCGATAACCAGGGGCGATCGTATTGCTGCGGAAGCCTTGCATGCTGTCTTCAGGGTTTGACGCGACTGAGGCTGATCTTCTGGAGCAGCCCGTATAGCTCGTCCTTAATCGCCAACTTTTTCTTTTTCAGGACCTCAATCTCATCGGGCGTGCCGGACTCCAGCCGGGACTCAATGTTCTTGATCCGCTGATCAAGCGTGTTGTGCTTCTCGAACAGGGACTGGAAGTACCTGTCGCTGGTCTTTAATTCGGAAATCAGGTCGCGATATTCAGGAAACATGGGGAGCTCCTTCGGTATTGAAATGGTTTTAAATTACGCCCTGGGCGAGCATGGCATCGGCCACCTTGACGAAGCCGGCAATGTTGGCGCCATTGACGTAGCTGATCTTGCCGCCTGCATCGCGACCATAGTTCAGGCAGGCTTCATGGATGTTGCACATGATTTCGTGCAGGCGGGCATCAACCTCGTCGCGCTGCCAAGAAAGACGCATGGCGTTCTGGCTCATTTCCAGGCCGGAAGTGGCCACGCCGCCGGCATTGCTGGCCTTGCCTGGGGCGTAGAGCACCCCGTTGCCTTCGAAGATCTTCACGGCATCGGCCGTCGATGGCATGTTGGCACCCTCGGCGACGCAGATCACGCCGTTCTTGACCAGCATCCTGGCATCTTCGCCGTCCACTTCGTTCTGCGTCGCGCACGGCAGGGCGACATCGACCGGCACATGCCACGGGCGCAAGCCCGGGTGGAAGGCGGCACCGACCCGCTTGGCGTAATCGCTGACGCGGCCGTAAAGATGGTTTTTCACCTCCATCAGTTCGGCCAGTTTTTCCGGCGTGAAGCCGCTTTCGTCGACGACAGTTCCACTCGAATCTGACACCGTGACGACCTTGGCGCCAAGGGCCATGGCTTTCTCGACTGAATACTGGGCCACATTGCCGGCGCCGGAAACGCTGACGCGCAGCCCCTCGAAACTGCGGCCGCGCTGCTTGAGCATCTGCTCCGCGAAATAGACCGTGCCGTAGCCAGTCGCTTCGGGACGGATCAGCGAGCCGCCGAAACTCAGGCCCTTGCCGGTAAACACGCAGTCGGCGCGATTGGAGAGCTTCTTCATCATGCCGGCCATGAAGCCGACTTCACGTCCGCCGACACCGATGTCGCCGGCCGGAACGTCGGTATCGGAGCCAACATGGCGGAACAGCTCGCTGACGAATGCCTGGCAGAAACGCATCACCTCGCCCGGACTGCGCCCCTTCGGATCGAAGTCGGAGCCGCCCTTGCCACCGCCCATCGGCAAGGTGGTCAGGGCATTCTTGAAGGTCTGCTCGAAAGCCAGGAACTTGAGGATCGAAAGGTTGACCGAATGGTGGAAGCGGATGCCGCCCTTGTAGGGGCCGATGGCCGAGGAGTGCTGGATGCGGTAGCCGCGATTGACCTGAACCTCGCCATGGTCGTCGACCCAGGCGACGCGGAACATGATGATCCGTTCCGGTTCGATCAGGCGGTCGAGCAGCCCGTGTTCGGCATATTTCGAATGGCGTGCGATGTACGGCCACAAGCTTTCGATGACTTCGCTGACCGCTTGCAGGAATTCAGGCTGCCCCGGATTCCGGCTGGCCACGTGCTGGATGAAGTCCTCAAAATTCCGGTAACGCATTGTCTCTTCCCTGTCTGATTGCTTGATGAATTTTTTGAAATCGGGTTAAGCCCATGCCGTCGTACCTTGGCAAACCCCTCCTTGATTGATATTCGAACGGCGACAATCGGCGCCCCGGTTTGGGGCGTAGAATTAAGGTGACACGTGAGCGGACTCAGCTGGGGGTCCCAACGACCATGCCGAACGAGCTGGTCTGGTCATGTTTGGGCGTCGTGTTGATAAGGTGGCTCGGCCGTTTTTGAAGGCTTTGATGATAGGGTTGGATACGGTGCTTGATAAGCCATCCTTTTTGAACAAAACTGTTTCTATTTTGATAACAGTTGGTGGGCGCCATGCACGATATCAATGACATGCTGTTCTTCGCCCACGTGGTCAAGGTCAGGAGCTTTTCCGCGGCGGCTCGACGACTCGATGTCTCCAAGTCGCGGGTGAGCAAGGCGATTGCCCGGCTGGAGAGCGATCTGGGCGTCCGGCTGCTACACCGGAGCACGCGCAGCCTTAGCCTGACCGATGTCGGCGAAGCGTATTTCGAGCACTGCGACCGGATACTGGAAGAACTGAGCTTGGCCGACACGACGATTTCCCGTCTGCACCAGGAGCCGCGCGGGAAACTGAAGATCAGTGCTCCCGTGGCGTTCAGTACGATGCATGTGGCCTCCGCCTTGCCGGAGTTCATGGTCCGCTATCCCGACCTGAACGTCGATCTGACCATCAGCGACCGACTGGTCGACCTGGCCGATGAGGGGTATGACATCGCCCTGCGTATTACCCGCGAACCCGGACAGAATCTCGTTGCCCGTCAATTGGCCCCGATCCGTCGAAAGATCTGCGCCAGCCCGTCCTACCTTGCCCGCCGGGGAATTCCGCTAAATCCCGAGGATCTTGGCCAGCACAATTGTCTGGACTACAGCTTCATGGATACCCAAGGGGTCTGGCATCTCAAGGGCGACAACGGCAATGTCTCGATCCCGGTCACCGGTAGCCTGCGCATCAATGACGACGAGGCACTTTCCCAGGCCGTGCTCGGCGGCCTCGGGCTGGCTCTGCTGCCGACCTTTATCGTCGGCAAGGATCTGCAGGAAGGCCGCCTGGTCGAGGTCTTGCCAGGCTATGTGCCAACCGAGCGTTTTATTTTTGCCGTTCATCTGCCGAATCGGCATTTGCCTTTAAAAGTCCGCGCGTTTATTGAGTTCCTTCTAGATCGTTTTGGACCTACACCGTATTGGGATCTTTAATATACAAGTAGCAGCTTGGAGACTGAAAAAACAGGTCTGAAACTTGGCTTGAGTCCATAAAACAGTTATTTCCTGCCTCTAAAATATCTCTGTCAGCAACAAATGGCAGCACCTCGGCCTTATGTGGAGCGCTCCAAATGCAGAGGGTTTTTAGCCTGGCGGGCGCGGCGCAAGGCATCTGAGCGGAGGTGCGGCGCCCCTTCCGCGTCCGGTTGGCTAAAAATCCCTTTGGACT
>PHCH01000097.1 GCA_002840785.1 Betaproteobacteria bacterium HGW-Betaproteobacteria-4
TCCTTGCGGCGGCTGAGGATACGGACGATGCCGTGGAGCAGGCCGCCACCGATGGCGCCGGCGATGGCCAGTCCGCCAAACAGGTCGACCAGTTGGTTGCTGTCGCGGCCCGGCAGGTAGATGTCGGTGATCGCGCTCAGGCGGCCGTCGGCTGCCCGGGTGTGACATTCCTGGCAAGGCACGGCCTTTTCTTTCGGCGCGACCATGTGGGTGATGAACCAGTTCATCTGCGTCTCGATGAAGCCGAACTTGCCGCTGTAGGGCAGGCCCGCATAGTCCATGCCCGCCTTGATCGACTTGGCATAGTCGTAGTGCTTCCAGAGCGCGGTGTCGTCATCCCCGAAAACATGGTTGACCACCAGGGTCTTGTTCTCGGTGTCGTAAGCCTGCTTGCCGCGCATGACCTTGAACGGCCAGATACGGGCGTTCGGATCGCTGGCCGAGCCTTCGACGCGATTGAGTTCGAGAACCTTGCTGTCGTCGATCTTGTCGGTGATGGTGACCGGGTGGACGATGCCGTTGTACCACTTGTACTCGGGACGGACGTTTTCGCCATATTTGAAATCACCCTTGGCGGCCGAGTATTTCAGGTGGCCATGGTCGTCCTTGATGAACAGCGGTTTGCCATCCGGCCCCATCTTGCCGGCTGTAGACCAGTCCCACAGCATCTTGGTGGCGATGCCGCCGCGCGCGAATTCCGGGATGTGGCAGGTCTGGCAGGCCACCTTGTCGGTGTGGTTGTTGATCTTGGCTTCCTTGTGCGGCGTGAAGCCGTGGCAGGACTCGCAAGTGGCGTGGTTGTGATCGTCCTTGGGCAGGTCGAAACCGTGCTTGTCCTTGGCTGTCGCGGCGTAACGGCTGCCCGAGGGCTGGTGCGCGTTGAAGGTATGGCAGTCGGCGCAGACCATGTTGGCACCATCCTTGGCCATGTGCACATCAAGTTCGCGCGACGGGTTCTTCAGCGATGAATCGAGGTCGCCGTGCTTGACCGCATCGCCACCGCCACCGTTGAAGTGGCAGGCGCCGCAGTTGGCACGTCCGGGCTGGCCGACATGCTGGGCAATCTTCGTGAGGTCGGGCGCCTTGAACAGTTTCTTGCCGGGCGGGCCTTCCATCGGCTCGAACTCCCTGTCCGCATAGAGCGGGTGGCCGCCGTCGGGGCCGAACTTCTTGTAGGTGCCCGTCGTGTCATGGCAGGCCAGGCAATCGACGTTGTCCTGGTTGGTGAAATCGAAATTCTTGTCCGTCCAGCCATAACCAGCGTGGCAACTGGTGCAGCGCGTTTCGTTGGAAAGGGGCGAGCCGCAGAAATTATTGGCTGCCCATTTCTTGCCAAGGGTCTTGCCGGTGGTCGGGCTCTTCGTTTCCCAGGTCCAGTGAATGCTCTTCATCACCTGATGGGCTGCCGTGTTGTGGCAGGACAGGCAAGCCTTGGTTACTTCCGGACCGGTCTTGAATGGTCCTTTCAATGCCTCGAGCTTGCTGTGATCGGTTGTCGAACTCGATATTTCAGCCTTGCCGATGGCCGCTGGCGGCACCGGTCCTTCCGCTGCCTGAGCGAGCAAGGTCGCTCCCAGCAAGGCAGCTCCAATAAGCCTGCGTAAATGATCCATGATCTAGTCTCCTCCAGTTATTACAGAATGGATGATCTCTTCTGGATCAGAGCCATCATTACTCGCAGGCTTGCATCTACTACTTTGGTCAATAATATTAGCAAATATTAATATACCTCTGATCCAGATCAAACCCCTTGTTCTCTCCTGTCGAGATTCCTCGGTCGAAGGGCTAGCTCATGGGCCATGAGTGGCGTGCTAGAATCGCGGCATCGTCTTGAATACCTTGAGGAAGCAGCGAAATGGCAGAAGTGAACACCAGCTACGTGTCCGATCACCAGACTTGGATGAACGAGCAACTCGAAAAGAATCCGCAGTGGGTCGAAGACCAGAAAGCCGGTCGCGCCCTGTGGTGGGACAAGAAGCAGGATGTCGACAGCGCGGCCCGCAATGCCGGCTCCAAGGTGGCGCAGAAGCCATATCCCTACGATGTGAATTTCTTCGGCGAATAATCGCCGCCGAAATCCAGTCGTTAAAAAGCCGGTCATCGACCGGCTTTTTGTTTGCCTGTGAGCCGGACGACTAACCGGTCAGTGGCTTGACGACGCGCTTGACGGCGGTGTCGTCGGGGTGCGGGTGGATGGTGAAACCAAGACTGCTCATCAGGCGGAACATCTTGGAGTTGGTCGATAACACGTCGCCGACCACCGCGCGGTAGCCTTTCATGCGGGCGCATTCGATGAGCGCCGTCATGAGCTTGCGGCCGACGCCACACTTTTGCCAGTCGTCGCCGACGGCCAGCGCAAACTCGACCGACTCGCCGTCGGGATTGACGACGTAGCGCGCCACGCCAATCTGGAGTTCGATCGGATCGACATCATCGACGTTGTCGTCGACCGCCTTGCTGATCGTGGCGACCAGCGCCATTTCGCGGTCGTAGTCGATCTGGGTGAAGCGGACCAGCATGGTCTGCGTCAGTTCGCGCAGGGTGTCCATGAAACGGTAGTAGCGCGATTCATCGGACATGTTCTTGACGAATTCCTGCTCCATGTCGGCATCTTCCGGGCGGATCGGGCGGATGGTGACGACCTTGCCGTCGTTCATCTGCCATTCCTGGACCAGATGGACCGGATACGGGTAGATCGACATGTGGGCGTAGCGGTCGCCCGAGGCGTTGGCGGCATGGTCGATGACGATGCGGGCATCGGCTGCGATGGCGCCGTTTTCGTCAACGATCAGCGGGTTGAGGTCGAGTTCCTGGATCCACGGCAGTTCGCAGACCATTTCGGAGATGCACAGCAGCACTTCCTTGAGGGCGGCGCGGTCGACCGGCGGCATGTTGTGGAACTGGTCGAGGATCAACGAGGCACGCGTCGAGTCGATAAGATCCTTGGCCAGGAATTCGTTGAGCGGGGGCAGGGCGACGGAACGGTCGGAGAAGATTTCGACATCGAAGCCGCCGGCGCCAAAGGTGATGACCGGCCCGAAAATCGGATCGCGGAAGACGCCGATCATGACTTCGCGGCCATTCGGGCGGGACAGGAAAGGCTCGATCGAGACGCCGTTGATCTTGGCGCTCGGATGCCGCTTCTGCACGGTGTCGATGATGTCGTGGTAGGCGTTGCGGACGGCCGGTGCATTGGTGATGTTGAGGCGGACGCCGCCGGCGTCGGACTTGTGCGGCAGGTCGGGCGAATCGACCTTCATGGCGATCGGGAAACCGATCTGCTCGGCGAGCAGCAGGGCTTCGGTTGCCGTGCGGGCAACCATGGTTTGGGCGACCGGTACCTTGAAGGCGCGCAGGATGGCCTTCGATTCCATTTCGGAGAGCACCTTGCGCCGTTCGGCGAGCAGCGCCTCGATCAGCATCTTGGCGCCTTCGGCTTCCGGCCGGCCGTGCTGGCGGGTCGGCTCCGGCGTCTGGAGCAGGAGCTTCTGGTTGCGGTAGTACTTGGAAATATGGTGGAACAGCTCGATGGCGGTTTCCGGCATGCGGAAGGCCGGGATGCCGGCGTTTTCAAGCAGGTTGCGCGCTTCGCGCACCTGGTCTTCGCCCATCCAGCAGCAGATCAGCGAACGGTTGAGCTTGTCGGCGACTTCGATGATGGCCTGGGCGACCGCCAGCGGGTCGGTCATCGCCTGCGGCGAGAGCATGACCAGGGTGCTATCCACGTTGGGGTCGTGGGTGACGGCCATGATGGCGTCGCGGTAACGTTCCGGCGTGGCGTCGCCGCCGATGTCGATGGGGTTGCTGTGCGACCAGTTGGTGGGCATCTCCTTGTTGAGGACAGCCATCGTTTCGTTGCTCAGTTCGGCCAGCGGAATGCCCATGTCGCCAGCCCGGTCGGCGGCCATGGCGCCCGGCCCGCCACCGTTGGTGATGATGGCGAGGCGGTTGCCGAGCGGGCGGAACTTGGAGGCCAGCGCCTTGGCGGCGTAGAACAACTGGCCGACGTTTTGCACGCGCACCACGCCGGCGCGGCGGACGGCGGCGTCGAAAACGGTGTCGGAGACGGCAGCCATGCCCGAGTGCATGGCTGTTGCCGCGGCGCCGGCTTCGTGGCGGCCGGCCTTGAGCAGGATGATCGGCTTGATGCGGGCGGCCGAACGCAGGGCGCTCATGAAGCGGCGGGCGTTGCGGATGCCTTCGACGTACATCAGGATGTAGTGGGTGCGGCTGTCGTAGATCAGGTAGTCGAGGATTGGCCTTGGCCCAGTCGAGCACGGCGGAACACATGGCGCCCGACTGCGAGACGAGGGCGAGATTGCCGGGGGCGGCAGTGATCTTGGTGAACGTGGCGTTGAGGCCGAGGTCGGGGCGGATGATGCCGAGGCAGTTGGGGCCGAGGATGCGCACGTTGTAGGAACGGGCGATTTCCATGACCTTGCGTTCGAGGGCGGCGCCGATGTGACCGGCCTCGGAGAAGCCCGAGGCGATGACGATGGCGTTGCGCACGCCGCTGCGGCCGCATTGTTCGACCAGTTGCGGAACGGTCTGCGGGCGGGTGGCGATGACCGCCATTTCGACACGGGCACCGATTTCCTCGATGGATTTGTAGGAGGGCTGGCCCTGAATCGTGTCGTGCTTGGGGTTGATGGCGTACAGGCGGCCTTTGTAGCCCGAGCTCAGGATGTTCTTGAAGATGATGTTGCCGACCGAGTTTTCACGGTCCGATGCACCGATGACTGCAACTGATTTCGGTTCGAAAAGCGAGGTTAAATAGTGCTGTTCCAACATGGTGAACCCCTAGGCAGTTTGTTTTTTGTGCAATGCGGAATTCTGGCACAACACCCATGCATTGTCATTGGGCTTGTAGGGTTATTCCCTATGTGGCAAGGGCGCTTTCGATGACCATCGATTGTGACAATGCGCGGTGTACCGGGCATTTGTTGGCGATCTCGAGCAGGCGCTGGCGCTGCTCGGCGGTGAGCTCGCCGGCCAGGCTGATGGTGCGTTCGATGTGGTCGCGGGAAACGCCGTCGACCTCTATTTTTTGATGGCTCAGGGCGACGCTGACGTGGGTCAGCGCGAGGCCCTTGCGTTCGGCGTACATGCGCAACGTCATCGAGGTGCAGGCGCCGAGTCCGGCCATTACCAAATCGAACGGGGCCGGGCCGGCATCGGCCCCGCCGACGCTGACCGGTTCGTCGGCGATCAAGTGATGCTGGCCGACGGTGACTGCCTGCTGGTATCTTCCCTGACCATTTTCTGCGACGACAACCGACATGACTTCCTCCGTGAATGAATTGCCGCAAATCATACCGCCATCACCCTGGGTGGTAGCGCATGGCGGGCTGATAGCGAAGGGTGGGCGGGTGCTCGATCTGGCTTGCGGCGGCGGTCGCCACGCTCGACTGCTGGCCGGGCTGGGATTCGAGGTTGCTGCGGTCGACCGGGATTTTGAGGCAATTTTGAAATTGCAGAATGTGCCGGGAATTACCGCCACCCGGCTTGATCTGGAGGGCGACGAGTGGCCGCTGGCCGGCCGGAGTTTCGACGGCATCGTCGTCACCAACTACCTGTGGCGAGCCCGCCTGCCTGACGTATTGGCCCTGCTGGCGTCCGGCGGCGTGCTGATTTACGAAACCTTCATGCTCGGCAACGAGGCCTACGGCAAGCCGTCGAGCCCGGCGTTTTTGCTGCGCCCGGGCGAGTTGCGCCAGGTGGTGGCGGCCGCCGGCCTGCGCGAAATCGCCTTCGAGGAAGGCTACACAGCCAGCCCGAAGCCGGCCATGCGTCAGGCGATCTGCGCTGTCCGCGAGTGAACGATGGCGGCGGCCAGTCGCTTGATGCCGCCCGCGGACAAATCGTCGGTCGAGAAGTTGCCGGAGTCCTGAATGCCGGCGTAGTTGTGTTCCTGCGAGCGCCGGTAGAGCGGGTCGTAGTGCAGTTCGAGCAGTTCGCGGACCAGCGTCGGCCAGTCGGCATCGAGAATCAGCTGCTGCCAGCGTGCCATCGTTTCGCGGCTTTGCAGCGAGCGCAGGATATCGATCCGCGCACCGAGAAATTCGGGGCGCGTCAGGAAATAGTCGTAATCCTCGAGCAGGAAGGCGACGCGGGCATCGAGCGTGGCGTCGACGGCGACGCATTCGCCGCTGCGGATGCGGGCGATCATCGCTTCCGGAACGTGCAGGTTGCCGATCTTGCGGCTTTCCGCCTCGACATAGACCGGGCGGGCCGGATCGAGCGCGGCGAGGGCCTGCAGCAGGGCGGTTTCAAACCCTTTTTGCGAGGGCTGGGGTGAATCGGGCTGGACGCCGAGTACCGAGCCCTTGTGATTGGCCAGGTTTTCGAGATCGAGCACTTGTTCGCCGAGTTCGCCTATCGCTTGCAGGATGCGCGTCTTGGCGTTGCCGGTGGCGCCGCAGATGACAGTGAAACGATAGTGCTGCGGCAGGGTTTCGAGCTGGGCGATGACGTGGCTGCGCCAGGCCTTGTAGCCGCCATCGAGTTGCCCGGCATGCCAGCCGATGGCTTTGAAAACAGTTGTCATCGAACCGCTGCGGTCGCCGCCGCGCCAGCAGTAGATCAGCGGCTTCCAGCTTTTCGGGCGGTCGAGGAAGCATTCTTTCAAATGTTTGGCGATATTTTCCGAGACCAGCGCCGCGCCGATTTTCTTGGCTTCGAAGGACGAAACCTGTTTGTAGATGGTGCCGACCTGGATGCGCTGCTCGTTGTCGAGCACCGGGCAATTGATGGCCCCGGGGATGTGGTCTTCGGCAAATTCGGCGGGGGTGCGGACGTCGATGATCTCGTCGTAGATGGCGAGATCGGCTACGGTGGGGCGGGGTGGCTTCATCCGGCTATTTTACCAGCGGGGCGAGGGCCGGCCAGACGTGATCGAGGATCAGTGGCTGGGCTTCGGCCAGCGGGTGCAGGCTGTCGGCCTGGAAAAGCTGGGGCCGGCTGGCAACCGGTTCGAGCAGGAAATCGATCAGCGGTGCCTTCTTGGCCTGGGCGATGCTTTTGAAACTGGCGAAAAAGTCCGTCGCGTAGGGGCCGTAATTGGGCGGCAGGCGCATGCCGGCCAGCACGACCTTGGCCCCGGCCGTGCGCGAGGCGTCGACCATGGCCTTGAGGTTGTCGCGCATCTGGCCGAGCGGCAGGCCGCGCAGGCCGTCGTTGGCGCCGAGCGCGATGACGACGATGGTCGGCTTGTGGGTAATCAGCGCCTGCGCCAGGCGCGAGCGTCCGCCGGCCGTGGTTTCGCCGGAGATCGACAGGTTGGCGACGCTATAATCGAGGCGCTTTTCGGCCAGACGTTTGCCGAGCAGCGACGGCCAGGCTTGTTCCGGCCGGATGCCGTAGCCGGCCGACAGCGAGTCGCCCATGACCAGGATGGTCTTGGCGGCCAGGGCGGGCGTGGCGGTGAAGAGCAGGGCAAACAGGAAGAGAGCAAAGCGCATGGCAGGAAAACCGGTGATTGAAGTGGTGGGGCTGGGCAAGACCGTTGATAACGGCGGCGAGCCGCTGACGATTCTGCAGGATATTTCCTTTTCGGTCATGCCGGGTGAAACCGTGGCCATCGTCGGCGCTTCCGGTTCGGGCAAATCGACCTTGCTCGGCCTGCTCGCCGGGCTCGATTCGCCGACGGCCGGCGAAGTGCGCCTCGACGACGTCTCGCTCAATTCGCTCGATGAAGATCAGCGTGCCAAGCTGCGCGGCCGCCTGCTCGGCTTCGTCTTCCAGTCCTTCCAGTTGCTGCCCTCGCTCAACGCCCTGGAGAACGTCATGCTGCCTTTGGAATTGGCCGGTTTATCCCGGTCGACCGTGGCCGCCAGCGACTGGCTGGCCCGCGTCGGCCTAAGCCACCGGCTCAAGCACTATCCGAAGCACCTCTCTGGCGGCGAGCAGCAACGCGTTGCCCTGGCCCGCGCCTTTGCACCGAATCCGCAGCTGGTGCTGGCCGACGAGCCGACCGGCAATCTCGACGCGGCAACCGGCCAGCAGGTCATCGACCTGATGTTCGACCTCAATGCCAAACAGGGAACGACCTTGTTGCTGGTCACCCACGACGAGGCGATTGCTGCCCGCTGCGGGCGCGTGCTACGCATTCAGTCGGGGCGATTGGCCGGCTAGAATATTTCGGTTTTGGCCATTCTTCCCGGTTGACCGTAGCAATCGGATTTACGCATCGTTTTTGTCGCCTTTGTTTGCCGCGTGAAAATGACGCCATTATCGCTTTGGCATGGCGTCGCCGGGTTTTTGAACAGTCGGTTAAAAGCAGTTTATTGTTGGTTTTATTAATGGGTGGTGTTGATAATTGATTTCAAATAAATTAAATTGTCGCCACTCATTTTATAAGGAGATCACCATGGATATTTCCACGCTTTCCGTTGCTCAATTGCGCGATCTGCAACAGCAGATTCCGGCCGAAATCAAACGTCGCGAAGCCCAGGAAAAGGTTAATGTCCTGAATGAATTGCGCGCCATCGCCAAAACCCGCGGTTATGCCATCGAGGATCTGCTGGGCAAGGAAGTCAAGGTAAAAGCTGCCTCCGGCAATAAGGTCAAGGTCAAATACCGTCATCCGCAAAATGTCGAACTCGAATGGACCGGTCGCGGCCGCAAGCCGAAATGGGTCGAAGCCTGGGTGGCCAATGGTGGCTCGCTGGATAATCTGCTGGTCTGATCATGCGCATTCTGCTGAGTAACGACGACGGCTATTTCGCGCCGGGGCTTGCTGCCCTGGCCGAAGCGCTGCAGGGTCTGGGCGAGGTCGTCGTCGTGGCGCCCGAGCAGAATCGCAGCGGCGCCAGTAATTCGCTGACGCTGGATCGGCCGTTGTTTTTGAAAAAGGCGGCCAACGGCTTTCATTTTGTAAATGGAACGCCAACCGATTGCGTTCATTTGGCTGTCACCGGCATGCTCGATGAATTGCCGGATATTATCGTTTCCGGAATTAATAACGGCGCCAATATGGGCGACGATACGATTTATTCCGGTACGGTTGCTGCGGCAACCGAAGGGTTTTTACTCGGTATTCCCTCGATTGCCATTTCCCTGACGGCATTCGAAGGAAATAATTATGCGACGGCCGGTCGTGTTGCCCGCGAATTGGTCGAGCGTTTTATCCGCGACCCGATCAGGCAGCCGGTGCTGTTGAATGTCAATGTCCCGGATATTCCTTACGCTGAATTAAACGGCATGGAAGTCACCCGTCTTGGCCGTCGGCATAAAGCCGAGCCGGTGGTGAAAATGATTTCGCCGCGCAATGAAACCGTTTATTGGGTCGGCGCGGCAGGCGCGGCCGCCGATGCCGGGCCGGGCACCGATTTCAATGCGATCCAGCATGGCCGTGTGTCGATTACGCCCTTGCAGATTGACTTGACGCATTCAGCCCAATTGCCTTCGATTCGTGAGTGGATGAACTGAGTGTCAGTGTGTTGAACGGTATCGGCATGACTTCGCAACGGACGCGGGCGCGCATGATAGAGCGCCTGCGTGAAAAGGGTATCCGCAACGAGACGGTGCTCAAGGCGATGGCCGCGGTGCCTCGCCACGTCTTTGTCGAGGAGGCCCTGGCCTCGCGGGCCTACGAGGACACCGCCCTGCCGCTTGGCATGGGGCAGACCATTTCGCAGCCCTATGTCGTGGCGCGCATGATCGAGTTGTTGCTCAACGGGCGCAAGACACTTGGCAAAACGCTCGAAATCGGTGCCGGCTGCGGTTACCAGGCTGCCGTGCTGGCCCAGCTGACCAACGAGGTCTATGCCGTCGAGCGGCTGGCCCCCTTGCTCGAAAAAGCCAAGGCCAACATGCGCACCCTGCAGCAGTTCAATGTCCGGCTGAAACACGCCGATGGCCAGTTCGGCTTGCCCGAAGCCGGGCCATTTGACAGCATCATCGTCGCCGCCGCCGGGGTCAGTGTGCCGCCTGCCCTGCTTCGGCAGCTTGCCCCGGGTGGTCGGCTGGTCTTGCCAGTGGGGGCCGCGGAGCAGTATCTTAGCTTCATTGAGCACACCCCTCAGGGGTACGTCGAAACAAGGCTCGATGCAGTACGCTTCGTCCCGTTACTTTCAGGAACGCAATGAGCCTGTCGGTCCGGGCTATTACACCGTCAAGCGGGGTGACACCCTGTACCGGATTGCGCTGGAGCACGGTCAGGATCATCGCGATGTGGCGAGCTGGAACAACATTTCCAACTCGGCGGCCATCAAGGAGGGGCAAGTGCTCCGCATCGCGCCGCCGGTGACGGCTGCCGAGACTGGCGCCGATGGTGCGGTTGCCAAGCCGATCGAGCTGGGGGGCGGTGTCGAGTCCCGTGCCCTCGATCAAGCTTCCGGCAGCCCCGATGTTGTCGCGCCGAGCGGTGCCCTGAAGCGCGAACCGCGGGTTGGCAAGGAGCCGTATTCGGACGAGGCGTATGCACGCCTGAACAAGGTCGGCGGTGAAACCGTCAAGCCGGCCGAAGTTAAATCAGCGGCAAGTTCTCCGGTTGCTACTGAGACTGGTGGAATAGTTTGGGAATGGCCAAATAAAGGACGGGTTATTCGTTCTTATGATGAGCCGGCCAACAAGGGCCTGGATATCGAAGGAAAATTGGGCGATGCGGTTTTTGCCGCTGCTGACGGGAAAGTGATTTATGTCGGTGAGGCGCTGCCCGGCTACGGGAAGTTGATGATCGTCAAGCACACCAACGATTTCAATTCCGTCTATGCCCACAACAGCAAGTACATCGCAAAAGACAACGATGTCGTCAAGCGCGGTCAAAGGATTGCTGAAATGGGAAGGACGGGTACTGATTCTGTCAAGCTCCACTTCGAAATCCGCAAACAGGGCAAGCCGGTCGATCCGGCGCTGTATCTGCCGAAAAGATGAGCGATCTCGGCGAGAGTGTGGAAGATGAGTTTGCGGAGCAGCCCGATGAGTCGGTCCTGCCGCCCGAGCCTGAGCTTGTCACCCCGGAAATCGAGCTGCTCGAGGATGTTACCCAGCTTTATCTGAGCGAGATCGGCGCCAAGCCGCTACTCACCCCGGAAGAAGAGCTGGCCACGACGCGGCTTGTTCGAACCGGCGATTTCGCCGCCCGCCAGCGGATGATCGAGCACAATCTGCGGCTCGTCGTGAATATCGCCAAGCATTACCTCAACCGGGGCATTCCGCTACTCGATCTGATCGAGGAGGGCAATCTCGGCCTGATCCACGCGCTGGAAAAATTCGATCCGGAGCGCGGTTTCCGCTTTTCAACCTACGCCACCTGGTGGATACGCCAGAACATCGAGCGCGGCATCATGAACCAGTCGCGCACCATTCGCTTGCCGGTGCATATCGTCAAGGAAATCAACGTTGTCCTGCGCGCCATGCGCCATCTGGAATCGGCTGACCGGCGCGATTCGACGGTCGAGCGCATCGCTGCGCTGATCGACTGGTCGGTCGATGACGTCCGGCGCACGCTGTCGCTCAACGAACATATCGCCTCGCTTGATGCGCCGCTCGACATCGATCCCAGCCACACCATCGCCGAAGTCATCGCCGACGACGGTGCCGGCGATCCCGAGTCATTGCTCCAGTCGAGTGAAGTCGGTTCGCTGGTCGGCGACTGGCTCGATCAACTGAGCGAGCGCCAGCGTTCGGTCATCGAGCGCCGTTACGGCCTGAACGGCGCCGATCTGGCGACGCTCGATGTCATTGCCCACGATCTCGGGCTGACCCGCGAACGGGTGCGGCAGATTCAGATGGAAGGTCTGGATCGCCTGCGCAAGATCATCAAGCGCGGCAATATCTCGCGCGATTCTCTGCTGTAGCGGCGCACATCCGGCTGCGGATTTCCTCGGCCAGCTGGAAAACCGACATGGCGTAGAAGCTTGACCGGTTGTAGCGGGTGATCACGTAGAAATTCTCGAATCCCAGCCAGTATTCGGTTTCGTACCCCGGTGAAACGAGGTCGATCAGGGCGACGCTGGCCTGCGGGTCGGCCGTCGCCGTCACCCCCTTGCCGGCCAGATCGGCGACCTTGAGGCTGGGGCGGATGCCAGCCTGAATCAGCTCGGCATCGGGTGTTCCCGCCGTCGTCGCCTGGACAGCGATGGCTTGCCCGGCTTGCCAGCCGTGCTGTTCGAGGAAGCGGGCGACGCTGCCGATGGCGTCGTCGACGCTGTTGCCGAGGTCGACCCGCTGGTCGCCGTCGAAATCGACGGCATAGCGGCGCTGGCTGCCCGGCATGAATTGCGGGATGCCGATGGCGCCGGCGAACGAGCCTTTGACGGCCATCGGGTCGAGATTGTTTTCGCGGGTCAGGAGCAGGAACTGTTCGAGTTCGGTGCGAAAAAACTCGGCCCGGCGCGGGTAGTTGAAGGCCAGCGTCGATAGCGCTTCGAAAACGCCGAAACCGCCCGTGTTGCTTCCGTAATGGGTTTCGACACCAATGATGGCGACGATGATTTCCTCGGGCACGCCGTAGAGCGCCGAGGCCTTGGCCAGATGTCCGGCGTTTTCCTGCCAGAAAGCAACGCCGCCATCGATGCGTCGCTCGTTCAGAAAGCGCGACCGGTAGCGTTCCCATGAGCGCTGCAGCGGCGAGGTGGGTGGCTGGATGAGCTTGATGACCGTGGCGTTCGGGCTGGTCTGGGCGAACAGGCCGATCAGTTCGTCGGCCTTGAAGCCGTGGCGGGTTTCAATATCGTGGGCAAAGGCGATGACCGCCGGGTCGTCGGCGAAGGTCGGGGGACTGCCTGCCGAATCCGGCGCGGCTTGGGTCAGCGTGGTCAGGGCGGCGAGCAGTAGCGGGGCAAGCGTCAGTTTCAGGTTCATTGTCGCAATCGCGCAACGGCGTCGCGCAGTGTTTTCAGGTGTTTGTCGGTGTTGCCGTAGCGCGCTACAAGGTAGGCGTCGACCACGCGCTGGAAAGCTTCGGCCAGTTCCGGGCGTTGTTCGCGAACGCGTCGGGCCAGGTCCAGTGGCGTTTCCCAAGGCGCGCAGTCTACCTTTCTTCGGGCCAGATGTCGCAGCGCCTGATGCCAGAGGCGCACGACCGGGTCGCGTTGCGGTTGTTTGTACAGGGCCCACCCCATCAGGCCGGCAACGAGCAGGCCGCAGGCGCTGCCGAGGGCAATGGTCAGGCTGCGCCAGTCGGCATCGGGCAGGCCGAGGCGGGCGAGAAATTCGCGCTGGCGTTGCGGGTCGTAGCCGAGGACGCTCTGGTTCCAGGCGTTGTTGATGGCTTCCCAGCGGTAGCGCAGCGTCCTGATCCAGTCGGCGCGTATCTGAATCAGCATGGGCAGCGGTTCGCCAAAGGCCAGCGCATCGGCGATGCCGGTTTCGATGCGGTTTGGCGAGACGGCGGCGGTCGGGTCTACGCGCCGCCAGCCTTGGCCGTCGAGCCAGACTTCAGCCCAGGCGTGGGCATCGGATTGGCGAACGACGAGATAGCCGTCGAGCGGGTTGAATTCGCCGCCCTGATAGCCGCCGACGACGCGGGCCGGGATGCCGGCTCCCCGCATCAGGACGACGAAGGCGGCGGCGTAGTGTTCGCAGAAGCCGCGTTTGGTCTGGAACAGGAAATCGTCGATGCCGTGAACCCCGAGCAGCGGCGGCTGCAGGGTGTAGGTGAAGTCGGCGGCGAACAGGGCGAGCGCCTTGGCGATGATGGCTTCTGGGGCATTGGCGGCGCGCCATTGGGCGGCCAGGGCGCGGCTCTGCGGATTGCGGTTGGCCGGCAGGGCGAGGTTGCGGCGCAGCACCAGCGGGTCTTCGCTCGGGTTGAAGCGGTAATCGAGGCTGGAGGTGAGGCGGAAGCGCTGGCGCTCGTGCACCGGCTTGCTGTTGATTGCCGTCAAGGTGCCGCTCAGCGCGGCTTCGGGCGGCAGAGCGACGGGCGCGTCGAGGGCCAGCAGCCAGCGCTGGTTGTGCGCTTCCAGGGTGCTTTCGTAGCCGATGGGAGGCGAAAGGCTTTCGAGCTGGGCGGCTGGCTGGCGTCCTTTGTACTGGTGCCAGGTCGTACCGTCGAATTGCTCCATGACCGGGCCGCGCCAGTAAAGCTTCTGCCTGGGCGGGAGCGCCCCGTCGAAGCGCACGCGAAAGGCGATGTCCCCGTTCTGGACCAGTTGCGCGATGCTGCCCGGCGACATGCTGTCGGAGAGCCCGGTCTTGCCGGTGAAGGCGTCGGACGGCAAGCCCCAGAGCGGCCCGGAGATGCGCGGGAAGAGCAGGAAAAGGACGAGCATGAAAGGGATGGCCTGCAGGCAGAGCAGGCCGGCGTGGCGCAGGGTGTCGCGCGGGCGGCTCGACGGGCCGCCGTGCAGGCGGATCAGCGTCGCCGTGACCAGCCACATCGTAGCGAGCAGCCAGAGTCCGGTCGGGATGCTTTGCGAGTAGAGGTAATGGGTGAGCAGGAGAAAATAGCCGAGGGTGACGACGACCGTCGCATCGCGCTGCGACTTGAGTTCGAGCAGTTTCATGTTCATGAACATGACCAGCATGGCAACCCCGGCGTCGCGCCCGAACAGGGTGTGGAATTCGAACAGGATGCCGGCGCTGCCGGCTCCGACCAGCGGTATCAGGATCCAGCGTCCGGGCAGGCGTTGGTCTTTCCACCACAGCCAGACGGCCCACAACAACAGTGCGCCAGCCACCGCGCTGAGCCATGGCGGCTGATGCATGAAGTGTGGCGCCGTTGTCGCCAGGGCGGTGGCGAACAGCCAGGGCGTGGCGTGGCGGTCGAGGGCTTCGCGGGCTGGCGTGCTCATGGCTGGCAGAGGGCGAGCGCTTCGAGGCAAAGCTGGCGATGCCGCTCGCCGCTGCCGGTCGGGATGTCGATGCCGGGCAGGCGCAGGCCGTAGTGGGCGTCGGCCGCATCGGCGGCGAGTACCCAGCCGGTCAGGATGCCGATGCGGGTTTCGTCGCTCAGCGCGGCGTCGGTCAGCTGCCAGTCAAGCATCAACTCGACCTGCGCGCCGCCGGCGAATTGCTTGATCAGCAAGGGGCCTTCGCCGGCGTTGCGGGCGCTGGCTTTCCAGGCGACGTGGCGCGGCGAGTCGGCCGGCTGGCGGTCGCGGAAGCCGGCGAAATCCTCCTGGCCGCCATCGCCGCTGCGCTCGCCGCCGAGCGGCGTCGGGGAGGAATCGGGGAGCGGCGCGGCAATCGGCTGCGGGTAGACCAGGCAGCGCATGGCCGGTTGCAGGTAGGCCCAGGCGGTATACAGGCCGAGCGGATAGCGGGTCGACAAGCGGACGCGGGGCAGCGTCAGCCAGCCGCGGCTTTTGCTGCTGACGGGGATATTCAATTTTGAGCTTTTTTTCCGGTTGACCGTAGCAAACACCGGATTGCCGCTTTCGGCCTCCAGTTCCAGCCCCAGGCGCGGGGTCGGGCGGTCGTTGTCGAGCATCAGCTCGAAATGCGCCGTTTCCCCGGCAAAAACCGGCCCGCTGCGCCCCGGCGTGACGATCAGCCCGTGCAGGTTGCGAAAGGTGTGGATCATGCCGACGACGCCCAGCCCGGCGAGCAGGAAAACCAGCGCATGGCCGAGCGCCAGGTTGTAGTTGATGGCGCCGATCAGCATGACGATGAGCGCCAGGGCGTAGAGCAGGCCGCCGCGCGAGGGGACGATGAAGATGCGCCGCTGGCCGAGGCGCAAGGGCGCCGTGCCGTCGCTCTGCCAGCGAAACAGTTTTTGCTTGAGTGTGGCGACGATGCCCACGGCAATCAGGGGATGGCGACGCTGCGGATCAGGGCGGCGATGTCCTCGGCCAGCGCGTAGCCGCCGCCCTGTGCCGAGCGCAGGCGATGCCGGGCGACGGCCGGAAGAACCGCCTGCACGTCGTCGGGCAGGACCATGTCGCGCCCGGCCAGCCAGGCCCAGGCGCGGGCGGCGGCGAGCAGGGCAAGGCCGGCGCGCGGCGACAGGCCGTGCTGGAAGGCCGGGTTCTGGCGGGTGGCTTCGACCAGCGCCTGGACGTAGTCGATGAGCGGTCCGGCCGCATGGATGTTTGACGCTTCCAGTTGCAAGGCCGGCAGCTCATCGGGCGCAAGCAATGGCGTCAATTCCTCGACGCGGCGACGCTGGCCGCCGGCGGCCAGCAGGGCGCGTTCGGCGGCGCGGTCCGGATAGCCGAGTTCGAGGCGCATGAGGAAGCGGTCGAGCTGCGATTCGGGCAGCGGAAAGGTGCCGATCTGGTGGGCCGGATTCTGCGTCGCGATGACGAAGAAGGGCGTCGGCAACATTCGCGTCTGGCCCTCGGCCGTGACCTGGCCTTCCTCCATCGCTTCGAGCAGGGCGCTCTGGGTTTTCGGCGTGGCGCGGTTGATCTCGTCGGCTAGCACGAGCTGGGCGAAGACCGGGCCGGGCAGGAAACGGAATTCGCTCTTGTCGCGCTCGAAGATCGACACGCCGGTGATGTCGGCCGGCAGTAGATCGCTGGTGAACTGGATGCGCGAAAAGTGCAGCCCGAGCAGCCGGGCCAAGGTGTGCGCCAGCGTCGTCTTGCCCATGCCCGGCAGGTCTTCGATGAGCAAATGGCCGTTGGCCAGCAGGCAGGCGATGGCCAGCCGGATTTCATGATCCTTGCCGAGAATGATCCGGCCGGCCTGTTCGAGAACGCCGTCGAATGCCCGTGGGCGACCGGCGAGGCCGGAAAGTGTACTTTTAAACATCATGGGGTTCCGCAGTGTCAGTCCGAACCCATTCTAATGCTTGAAGCGGCGCGACGAATGGGACGATAATGACCTTTCGACGTGCGCCGTCCTGTGCGCCGCTTCGCAGAGAGAGAACAAGTGACGACCACTGCCATCATCACCCATCGTGACTGCCAGTTGCACGACATGGGCTCGCATCACCCGGAATGCCCGCAACGTCTGACCGCCATCAACGATCACCTGATCGCCCAGGGGATCGACGCCTACTTCGTTTACTACGACGCACCGCTCGCCACTTTCGAACAACTGATGCGCGTCCATCCCGCCTCCCATCTCGAGCGCCTCAAGCGCGCTTCGCCGGAAATGGGCGTCGTGCACCTCGACCCCGATACCGCGATGAATCCGCATACCTGGCAGGCGGCCTTGCGGGCGGCCGGCTCGGGTTGTTTGGCCGTCGACCTCGTCATGAAAGGCGAAATCGAAAACGGTTTCTGCGCCGTGCGCCCGCCGGGTCATCACTGCGAAAAAGCCAATCCGATGGGTTTTTGTTTCTTTAACAACGTTGGCGTCGCCGCCAAGCACGCCCTCGTCGCCCACGGCCTGGAGCGCGTGGCGATCATCGATTTCGACGTCCACCACGGCAATGGCACCGAAGACTGCTTCGCCGGTGACGAACGGGTGCTCATGTGCAGCATCTTCCAGCACCCGTTCTACCCCTACTGCGGCACCGAGAAGCCGGCTGCCAACATGTGCAACGTGCCGCTCGCTTCGGGCTGTGGCGGCGAGGAGTTCCGCGACGCGGTGACGCAGGTCTGGATGCCGCGCCTGCGCGAATTCAAGCCGCAGATGATCCTCATCTCGGCCGGTTTCGATGCCCACTTCGAGGACGACATGGGCAACCTGAAATTCCTCGAAAAGGACTACGCCTGGGTGACCGATCAGCTCAAGGATCTGGCCGCCGAAATGTGCGAAAAGCGCATCGTTTCCATGCTCGAAGGCGGCTACGTGATGACCTCGCTGGCGCGCAGCGTCGGCGCGCATCTGCGTTCGCTGGCTGATCTCTAGGCACTGTTTTCTTCTTCCGGAAAAAGAACCGGGTGGGGTAAAATCCCGCCCTCTTTTTCATGTTTCCAACGTTTAACCGGACAAATCCATGGCGTTGATTGTTCAAAAATACGGCGGTACGTCGGTCGGTAATCCCGAGCGCATCA
>PHCH01000098.1 GCA_002840785.1 Betaproteobacteria bacterium HGW-Betaproteobacteria-4
AGCCGGATCGAGCCCGATCTGCCCGGACATGTAAACGGTGTCGCCGACGCGCACGGCTTGCGAATAGGTGCCGATGGCGGCCGGGGCGTTCGGGGTGGCGATGATGGTCTTGGCCATGAGTAAGCTTCCTGTATCCGGATTGCAAAACCCTATTTTAGCCTTGGTAGCCCATGAACCCACGTATCGAATCCCTGGAAAAAATGCTCGACGGCCCGCGCGACGGCGCCCTCCTTCGCTTCTCGCTCGGCAACGAATACCTCAAGGCCGGCAACCCGGCCAGGGCGGCAAATTGCTTCCAAAACGCTGTCGACCGTGACAACCACTACTCAGCCGCCTGGAAAGCCCTCGGCAAGGCCCTGGCCGAAGCCGGCGACCATCCCGCCGCCCTGGCCGCCTACGAACGCGGCATCGTCGTCGCCGAAACGAAGGGCGACATTCAGGCAGCAAGGGAAATGACCGTTTTTGCCAAGCGGATTCGCCGGGCACTGGAGGAGCAACAGCCGTCCACAAAATGACATCCGCACGGCCTCTGAGGCAGATCAATATTGCTCCCCGCATTTTTTCCTACTATTTTTCCTTTTTCGAAAATAACAGGGGAAAACATGAAACGACTTCTCAAACTCGCCGCACTGCTCGGGCTCGTTACCGTGCTGACCACGGGCTGCGCGGTAAACCGCGCAACCGCCAACGTTGATCCGTCGGCCAATCTGTCCTCACTCAAAACAATGTATGTCAAGCGGATCGCCGAGGACGACAATACCTACAACCTCATCGCCGACAAGTTGCGCAGCAAGGGAGTCACCGTCTCCACCGGCACCGAAGCCGCTCCGAGCGGTGTCGATGCCGTCGTTACCTACATCGACAAATGGATGTGGGACATGACCATGTACATGCTGGAATTGACCATCAATATCCGCGACCCGAAAACCGATTTCCCGCTAGCTACCGGCAACTCGTTCCACACCTCGCTGACCCGTCTTTCGCCCACCGAAATGGTCAATGAAGTGGTCGACAACATCTACAAGGATGCCAAGTAAATGATTGCCACCGCACACCGCCCCCACCTCCTGGCCGCGCTCGCCCTGACGCTCATTCTCGGTGGTTGCGCTTCGCCCGCCGACCGCGCGGCGATGACCCCGCAGAATCTGACGATCAGCAAGCATCATCCGTACAGCCTGCGCGTCCAGACCGGTGGCGGCGCCGAAACCGGCGCCATGGACAGCAGCAATGTCTCGAATGCCGACCTCAAGGCGGCCATCGAGGACGCTGTCGTCAGCAGCAAACTGTTCACGACCATCGTCCAGGGCAGCAATGGCGACTATGAACTGAGCGTCCGCCTGACCAGTCTCTCAAAACCGGTCTTTGGCGGCACATTCACGGTTGACATGGAAACGGCCTGGTCGCTGACCAGGACCAGCGACCGCTCGGTCGCCCTGCGCAAGTCGGTCAAAACCAGCGGCACGGCAACCATGAGCGACGCCTTCGCCGGCGTCACCCGACTACGCATGGCCGTCGAAGCGGCGACCCGCAACAATATCGAACAGGGCCTCAAGGCAGTTGCCGAATTGAACCTCTAACGATTTGTTACAAACAACCCCGCCATCGCCGTATAACTAATGGGGAGTCGCCGCGTTAATTGCTTATACAACCACCGGACGCATTCCCCATGAAACTCTCGCCAAAGCTCCTCCGCCTCATCCTCGCCAGCGCATTGATCGGTGGCTTGGGTGCCTGCGCCGTGGCGCCTTATCCGGCGGGCTATCATCGGGCGCCTCCGGGCTATGTCCAGCCCGGGGCGGGTATCACGACAATCGCCGTTACGAGGAACCGCGTCGCCAGTCAGTCCCCTTGCCGCCGCCGCTGCAGTTGCATCGCAACGTCCGGCGCAGCCTTGGCCTGCCGCGCCTGCCGGGTATGCCCTAGTGTTTGCCCCTGGGCGGTACGAGGATGGTCTCGACGCCCAGTTCCTTGAGTTTGGCCTGGGCCGCTTCGGCCTCGCGCTTGCTCTTGAACGGCCCGACCTGGACGCGGGTCTCCAGCGTGGACGGAACGCCGCTCAGGGTTAGCCGGGCGTGCAGTTCCTCGGCTCGCTCGACACTGGAAAAGACCCCTGCCTGCAAGAGAAAGCCCGAGAAGAGACGGGACACAGCCGGCGCTGTCGCCGCCGTTGCGCGGCGCGTTTCAACAACCCGCGCGGCGGGCTTGGTCGACGTTGCCGGCTCAGCCGGAACGCTGGCACCGGTCGGCGGCAGAATATTCGATGGCGCCATGGTCGCTTCGGGCACCGGAGCCGGGGCGGCCGCGACTTCAGGCGGCGGGGCCGGCATCTTTTTTGGCGTTGCTACGGTCAACGGCGATTTTGGCCGATTTTCAACAGCCTGCTCAGGCTTGGCCTCGACGGCTTCGTGCGTCTCGACATTGGGCGGTGGCGGCGGTTCAACGGGCGCCTCCTCCTTTACAGGCTCGGGCGGAGCCGGCAGGTTTTCGGCCGGAGTCAGGGGCTGCGATGCCTCTTTCTTTGGCGCGACGGGGACCGGCTGGGTGAACACCTGCTCTTCCGTTTCGTCGGGCGCCGTGGCCAGATGATCGAAGAAAGCCAGCGTGCCGAGCAAGGCAGCAACCAGCACGCCGGCCACGGCCAGGCGGCCGAGCAGTTTGCTGCGAATCTCGCCAGCCGCCGCTTCGTTTTCCGAGTTTTCCGCTTGTTCTGCCATCGTTACCCTCAACGTTCCTGACTCTTGGCCAGCGCCACGACCAGTTCGGCTTCGGCGCGGGCGATGCCGCAGCGCTCGGCGATCGCCGCCGGATCGTAACCCGAAACGGCCATCTGCATCGCGTCGCCATAAATTGGGGAAACCGTCTGGCCGGCCCGCAGGTGGCCAAGTTCCTGCTGCATGTCGGCGCGCAGGGCGGCGAGTTCGCCACGGATGGCATCGACCTCGTCGCGCAACTGGGCCAGTTCCTGCTCAAGACCGCTGCGCAATGCCTCGCCGGCCAGTTCTTCGGAGGCCTGAGCCCATCTGTCGTCGGTGCCGGCCGGTTCGCTTTCCAGCGGCGAGGCCTTGCTGGCTGGCGGTGGCGCCACCTTCGCCGATACCGGCGGGCGATTGCGCAACAGGAACATGCGCAGCAAGACGAACAGCATGTAGGCCGCGACCAGCGCGATCAATCCGATCACGCCTTCGCGCAGCCCCAGCGTCATGCCACCCAGTTCAAGCGCCGGCAAGTTGGCCTCGGCCGCGACAGCTTAGAAACCCACCGAGTATTGGACGCCGACGAGGTGGGCGCTGGCGTCATACTTGCCCTGCAGCGCCCCTTGGGAAATGGTCGGATCGATAACGTAAAGGTAGGTGTAGCCGAGATCGAACTTGCCGTAGGAGCCGGCATTCCATTGACCGCCCAGCGACAGCCACAGACGATTGTTGTCCGGCACACGCGGCGAGCGGTATTCGTCGCGAACCGGCGTGCGGTCAAAGGCGATGCCGAATTTCAGCTTGGCCTTGTCGGTCGCCTTGTAGCCGGCGCCCCAGGCAAAACGCCAGGCGTTTTCGTAATTGAAGGTTTCGCTGCTCACCAGCCCTCCGCTGGCGCTGCTCATAACATTCAGCGCCTTCATTGAACTCCAGCGGGTGTAGGAGAGATCGCCCATTGCCTCCCAGCGATCCGATACCTGCTGCCAGACCGAAAGGATGAAAGTATCAGGCAGCTTGACGTCGGCATAGACCGGCAACGCGCCGTTTACCGTACCTTCAAGCTTGTGCTTGACTGCGGAACGGTAGGAAATACCAACTCGCATGGCGGGGGACAGGGTGAACAATACTCCGGCATTCCAGCCCCAAGATGTATCGTCGGCCTTGAGGACAACCAGCACCCCAGGATTCCGCGTCAACTCACCTTCGATGCTCTGGTAGTTCAGTCCAAAGCCAAGCGACACCTTGTCACTGACACGATAGGCCAGGGAAGGATTGATGTTGATTGTCGTAATTTCCGACTTGATTGCCAGCGACTTGCCGGCCCAGTTGCTGTCATATTCTGTCGCCAGCCCGAACGGCGCCGAAATACCCAAGCCAAGGAACAGGTCTTTGGTCAGTTGCCCCGAGAGATAGGCGTTCGGTACGGCAGCCCAGCCACCGGCGTCACCGCCCGACTTGACGCCAGCCTGGTCGCGGTATTCGTAGCTCGGGCCGACACCAGCCACCCCGGCCGAAAGCTGGATTCCGTTGCCGAGCTGGGTCATGCCAGCCGGATTGTAGAAAACCGTGCTGGCATTGTCGGCAACCGCGGCCGAGCCGGCGTAGGCGTTACCCAGACCGCTTGCATTTTGTTCCAGAAGCTGGAAAGCAGCGGCCGAAGCGGCGCCGGAAAACGCAACCAGCAACAAGGCCGGAACGATACGCAGGGTCATTTTATTCATTGGCTTGCTCCCTAACAGGAGGGGTAATTGGATAACTGACGGATTTTAATCCAATTTCGGCATATTTTCGGGCGGAACCTTGCGCTTCATTCCGGCGCCATCGATGGCCACGTAAGTCAGTTCGGCTTCGGTAACCTTGACGATGATCGGTGCTGCGTAGTTGCGCTCGGCATAGACCTCGACCTTGACCGTGATCGAGGTCGTTCCGACGCGCTCGATTTCAGCATAGAAACTGACAACATCGCCAACCGAAATCGGCTGCTTGAACAGGAAGGAGTTGACCGAAACGGTGGCGACCCGCCCACACGCCCGGCGCATGGCGGGAATAGCGCCGGCAACGTCGACCTGGGCCATGACCCAGCCGCCGAAAACGTCGCCATTCGGGTTGAGGTCGGCCGGCATGGGTACGACGCGCAGCGTGCAGTGCTTGTTGGGAAGGGTGATGCGGTCGTTGGCCATTGTTTGTCCAAAAAGCTAAATATTTTGGGATTTTCCCGGAAAGCGGGCAGTTTTCATATACTCACACAATTCACCGCCACCTCAAATCCCGTCAGGCTCTCGCATGCGCCGCGTGTGGCTGACGCTACGCACGCTGTTCCCCTACCTGTGGCGCTATCGCCTGCGCGTCCTCGCCGCCATGGCTTGCCTGGTCGGCGCCAAGGTGGCGAACGTCGGCGTACCGCTGATTTTCAAGGAAATGATCGATGGCCTGTCGCCCGGCCAGCAAGTGCTCGCCCTGCCCGTCCTGCTCCTCGTCCTTTACGGAACGCTGCGTTTTTCCACCTCGCTGTTCCAGGAATTGCGCGAAATCCTCTTCGCCCGGGTCACCCAACGGGCCGTCCGGCAGGTGTCGCTGGAAGTTTTCCGCCACCTGCACGCGCTGTCGCTGCGCTTTCATCTCGAGCGCCAGACCGGTGGCGTTTCGCGCGACATCGAACGGGGTAGTCGCTCGATCTCCAGCCTGATTTCCTACACGCTCTATTCGATCCTGCCGACGCTGGTCGAAATCGGGCTGGTGCTTGGCATCCTGTTCGTCAAGTACGACATGGGTTACGTCGTCATCACGCTGATCTCGCTGCTCGCCTACGTCGTGTTCACCATCAAGGTCAGCAACTGGCGCATCGACATTCGCCGCGCTGTCAATGAAAACGACTCGGCGGCCAACACCCGCGCCGTCGATAGCCTGCTCAACTACGAGACGGTCAAGTATTTCAACAACGAAGCCTGGGAGGCACGTCGTTACGACGAGCAACTGATCAAATGGGAAGAGGCGGCGACGCGCAGCCAGACCACGCTGGCTTTCCTCAACCTCGGCCAGCAGGCGATCATCGCGCTGGGCGTCACGGCCATGATGTGGCGGGCGGCGGATGGCGTGGTCGATGGCCGGATGACGATCGGCGACCTTGTGCTGGTCAACGCCTTCCTGATCCAGCTCTACATGCCGCTCAATTTCCTCGGTATCGTTTACCGCGAGATTCGCCAGGCGCTGACCGACATCGAACGGATGTTCAAGCTGCTCGGCGAGAACCGTGAAATCGCCGACGCCGCAGATGCGCGCGACCTGCCGAGTGGCCCGCTGCAAGTCAATTTCGACGCCGTCGAGTTCGCCTACGAGCCGAACCGGCAGATCCTGAAAAATCTGAGTTTTGCCATTCCCCCCGGCAAGACGGTGGCCGTCGTCGGCCACTCCGGGGCCGGCAAGTCTACGCTGTCACGGCTGCTCTACCGCTTTTACGATGTCACCGGCGGCGCCATCCAGATCAACGGCCATGACCTGCGCGCCTTGAAGCAGACCAGCTTGCGTGCCGCCATCGGCATCGTGCCGCAGGACACCGTGCTGTTCAACGACACCATTTTCTACAACATCAACTACGGCCGGCCGGAAGCGAGCCGCGAAGAAGTCTTCGCTGCCGCCCGCGCCGCCCAGTTGCACGAATTCATCGAATCCCTGCCGCTCAAGTACGAGACCCGCGTCGGCGAACGCGGCCTCAAACTTTCCGGCGGCGAGAAGCAACGCGTCGCCATTGCCCGCGCCCTGCTCAAAAATCCGCCCATCCTGATTTTCGACGAAGCGACCTCAGCCCTCGACTCGGCGACCGAACGCGCCATCCAGACCCAGCTTGAACAGGTGGCCATCGGCCATACCACCCTGCTCATCGCGCACCGCCTGTCGACGGTCATGAACGCCGATGAAATACTGGTCATGAGCGAAGGGCGCATAGTCGAACGCGGCAGCCACACCGCCTTGCTGGCCGCCGACGGCAATTACGCCCGGATGTGGACGCTGCAGCAGCAGGAAAATAACGAGTCGGAGACTGTCGCCCTGTGAATGCGGCGCAGGCGCAGCACGACAACCCGTCGCGGCACAGCCGTGGCAGCCTGCTCCTGCCGTTCGCCACTTTTTTGCTGCTCACCCTGGCCACGATTGCCGCCTGGCACTGGCAGGCCCGTCTCCGAACCCAGGCTGAAGAACAGGCCGGTAATCAGGAAAGTGCGGCGATTACGGCCGAGATTCGCGACCGCCTCAATCTGCACAGCCAGTTCCTGCGCTCCCTGCAGGCTTTTGCCGTCGCCAGCCCGAGGCCTGATCTGGCAGCCTGGCGACGCTTCGCCCGGGCCATGGAAATCGAGGGCAGCCTGGCCGGCATGTTTGCCTTTGCCTACGCCCCCGCCGTGCGGCCTGGCGATGCAGGCCAATTCGCAAATTCGGCCAAATTTCCGGTTGACCGTAGCAACGTCCGGATTTTCCCGAAAACCGATACCGACCTCGCCTTGCCGGTCTACTTCGTCGCCCCCGAGACCTCGGCCCTCAACGCAGTCGTCGGCTTCGATCTGCTCTCCGAAAGGGCCCGCCGCGACGCCATCGGCCGCGCCATTCTGACCGGCAATGTTGCCATGACCGGCCCCATCGAACTCCAGCCAGACAAAGGCACCCGACGGCCCGGCTTCCAGATGGTGCAGGCCATTCTCCCCGATGGCCCGCTGACCATCCACGCCGCGGCGAAGAAGCCGAACTTCTCCGGCATCGTCCTGACGGCCTATCGTTTTGACGAGTTCATGGCCTCTTTCAAAGCCCCCCTGAGCAGCCGCTTCGTGCTGCAAATTTTTGATGAACCCCTTGCCGCCGACTCCATCGTGGCATCTCCGCCAACGCTGATCTACAACTCGCACCCGGGTTTCCGCGGCAGCAACGCCGCTATGCTCCACCACGAAATCGATTTCGGCGGACGTAACTGGATTCTGCATTTCTACCCCAATATCCAGGCCAGTCCGGGCCTTGACACCCCGGCACTGGTTCTCTACGGCGGCTTGTTGGGCAGCCTGTTGCTGGCCCTGCTCGTGCACCACCAGAGCACCCATCGGGAACGCGCCGAGCGCTATGCGCTCAAGCTGACCCGCGAACTCAGCGAACACCGCGACCATTTGCAGGAACTGGTCAGCGAACGAACGGCCAGCCTGGATAGCGCCTTGCAGCAGGCACAGGCCGCCAATCTGGCCAAGTCGGAATTTCTCGCCAACATGTCGCACGAACTGCGCACGCCCATGCACGCCATCCTCGGCTTCGTGGACCTCGGCAGCCGGCGCGCCGACAAAGCCAGCGACCCGAAGCTCAGCCAGTATTTCCAGCGCATTGACGAAAGTGGGCAAAGACTGCTGTCGCTGATTGACGAATTGCTCGACCTGTCGAAACTCGATGCCGGCAAAACGGCACTGCAGACGACCCGCTTTAACGCTCTCGAACTCGTCCGCCAGGTACTCGGCCAACTCGAATCGCTGCAACTCGAACGCCAACTGCAGATCGACATCGACTGCCAACTGGCCAACCCGGTCATCGACGCCGATGAAAAGCGGATCACCCAGGTCATCTGCAACCTGCTTTCCAACGCCATCAAGTTTTCGCCCGAGGGCGGCACAATTCGCGTCGTACTCGCTGCAAGCGACCTACCCGCCGGGCGCCGCGCCCAGGACAGTGGCTCGCGGCCGGGACTGTCGATCAGCTTCATCGATCAGGGTGTCGGCATTCCAGTTGACGAGATCGAGAGCATTTTCGACAAGTTCGTTCAAAGCAGCGCGACCAAGAGCGGTGCCGGCGGAACCGGGCTGGGCCTGGCAATTTGCCGGGCAATTGTGGCGCAACACCGTGGTACGATTGTTGCCCGCAACAATCCAGGGCAAGGCGCCTGTTTCGTCGTCACCCTGCCATTGAACTGCCGGACAGACAAATCAGGACAACATGACTAAAACACTCGTCTTGCTGGTCGACGACGAAGCACTCAACCTGGAAATCCTGCTCGAGTACTTCGACGGGGAAGAGACTTTCACGCTGCAAGCCGCAGAGAGCGGCGAAGCCGCCTGGCAACTGCTGCAAAATCCCGAATACGACTTCAAGCTCATCCTGCTTGACCGGATGATGCCCGGGCTTGACGGCATTGGCCTGCTCAAGCGCATGAAGCTCGACGCACGGCTCTCCACCATCCCCGTCATTATGCAGACGGCAGCCAACTCCCCGGAGCAGATACGCGAAGGCCTCGAAGCCGGCGCCTATTATTACCTGACCAAGCCCTATCGCCGCGACAGCCTGCTTGCCATCGTCCACGCCGCACTGAGCGACGCCGAGGCACGCAGCTCCCTGAGCCGGCAATTGCACCAGCACATCAATTCGCTCCAGTTTCTCGATCAGGCCGAATTTTCCATACGCACCATAGAAGAAGCCGCCCAGCTTGCCTCCTTCATTGCTCATGCCTGTCCGAACCCCGACGCGGCGGTTATGGGCATCTCCGAACTGCTGATCAATGGCGTCGAACACGGCAACCTCGGACTGAGCTATGCAGAAAAGAGCCGCTTGAAGCAGGATGACAGCTGGCACGATGAAATCAAGCGGCGCACCGCGCTTCCGGAAAATGCCGGCAAGGCGGTTCGCCTGAGCTATCGGCGTCAGGCTGACGCCATCACGCTGCGCATATGCGACCAGGGCAACGGATTTCCCTGGCAGAACTATCTCGAAATTGACCCTCTGCGGGCCTTTGATCCCAACGGTCGGGGGATTGCCCTGTCCCGCATGCTGAGCTTCAGCAACATAACCTACGAAGGTAGCGGCAACGTCGCGGTCGCCACCATTTCCCGCAGCGAATCCCGGAACGGCGAGCAACAGCCATGACTTCGATTTCTACCAAAATGAAGGTGCTGGCCGTCGATGACAACCGCACCAACCTGCACATCCTCCAGGTCTTTCTGAAGAAGCTCGGCCATGAAGTCATTCTGGCCGAGAACGGCGAAGAAGCCGTGCGTCGCTTCGCCGCTGAGTCTCCCGACCTCGTCCTGCTCGACATCATGATGCCGGTCATGGACGGATTCGAGGCCGCCCGGCGGATCAAGGCCATGCCCCGTGACCGGTGGACCCCGGTCATTTTCCTGTCCGCCCTGAATCGCGATGAAAATCTCGTTGAAGGACTCGATGCCGGTGCCGACGATTACCTGACCAAGCCAATCAACTTCGTGGTCCTTGAGGCAAAATTGCGTTCGATGCAACGTTCGCTGGCCATGCAGCAGGAATCGATCGACTCGCTGCGCCGCGTACAGGCCATTTCCGATAACGTTCTCGACGCCATTATCACCTGCGATGAACACGGCGTCATGGTGTCGGTCAACAAGTCGACAGAGCGAATTTTCGGCTGGACGTCGGCCGAAATGATCGGCAAAAACGTTTCCATGCTCATGCCTGAAGAAGAGCGGACAGCACATGAAGCACGTGTCGGCGAATACGCGGCGGACGCCCCGGCACAAACCATCGGACTGGAACGTGAACTTGCGGCGCAACACAAGGATGGGCACCGCTTCGCGGCGACACTGACCATCACGCAGATTGTCATCGACAACCATCGCATGATGGTCGGTGTAATACGCGACATCTCGGAGCGCAAGCAGACCGAGCAAACACTCCGTGAAAACGCCCGCCAACTTCAGCGCTATTACGATCAAACCCAAGCGGAACAGCAACTGGCCTTGCGCCTAATGGAAAACCAGTTGCACCGCAGGGGCCTTCAGGATAGTCGCCTGCGTTACACCGTTATTCCAGCCGAAAATTTCAGTGGCGACATCGTTGCCGCCAATCGCTCATCAGATGGCCTTTTTTACGCCTTGCTCGCTGACGCGACCGGGCATGGCCTGACCGCTGCAATCAGCGTCTTGCCGGTACTTGCGCTGTTCTACCGCATGACGAAGCTAAACCGGCCGATCCGGGAAATTGTTCTTGAATTGAACCAGCAGCTCAAGGAGTCCATGCCAACAGGACGTTTCGTGGCCGTTACGCTGGTTTGCCTTAACGAAAGCCAAAAACAGGGCGACATTTGGGTCGGCGGAACTCCGCAGGCCTTGCTCTTTGATCGCTGGGGCCGCGTATCCCAAACCTTCCCCTCATCCAACCTCCCTTTGGGTATCGTCAACAATGACGAGTTGGGCGGGGAACCCCAGCATTTCAACTGGGCGGAAGAAAGCCAGCTAGTTCTATGTTCCGATGGCTTGCTCGAGGCAAACAATCCGCAGGGCGTTCAATTTGGCGCCAACGGATTGATCGCTGCAAGCGCCAATACATCGCCGGCGGAACGTTTTGAAATTATTGAGGCAGCGTTGGCCTCCCATCAAAATGGTGGCGTCGCCAGCGACGACATATCGCTGATGCTGATCGACTGCCCATGACAGATGCCGAAGAAATGCACATGACGAAAAAAAGGCCGGAAAATCCGGCCTTTTTCAATGCAACAGCAATTACGCCGCGGCTTCCTCAATTTCCACAGCCTCGGTAGGCTCCGGACGATCAACCAGTTCCACGAACGCCATCGGTGCGTTATCACCGACACGGAAACCACACTTCAGGATGCGAAGGTAGCCGCCCGGACGGGTTGCATAGCGCGGGCCGATCTCGGCGAACAGCTTGACCACGATGTCGCGGTCGCGCAAACGATCGAAGGCCAGACGCTTGTTAGCCAGCGTCGGGGTCTTGCCGAGGGTAATCATTGGTTCAACAACACGACGCAGTTCCTTTGCCTTCGGCACGGTGGTCTTGATAGCCTCGTGCTTGAGCAGGGAAACAGTCATGTTGCGCAGCATCGCCAAACGATGGCTGCTGGTGCGGTTAAGTTTGCGAAGTCCATTGCGGTGACGCATGGTTAATCCTTTCTATATTCTGCAGGCGTCCCTTGACTGCCCGGGAGGAAAAGGCTTACGCCTTCTCCAGACCGGCGGGCGGCCAGTTTTCCAGTTTCATGCCGAGCGTCAGACCGCGAGCGGCCAACACTTCCTTGATCTCATTCAGCGACTTGCGACCCAGATTCGGAGTCTTGAGAAGTTCATTCTCTGTACGCTGGATCAGATCGCCGATGTAGTAGATGTTCTCAGCCTTGAGGCAGTTCGCAGAACGAACCGTCAATTCGAGATCATCCACCGGACGGAGCAGAACCGGATCAACCTGAGCTGGCTTGGAAGCCTCGGCAACAGGTGCGGTACCCTCCAGATCAGCGAAGACCGAAAGTTGTTCCATCAACACGCGGGCAGCGTAGCGAATGGCCTCTTCCGGCTCGACAACGCCGTTGGTTTCGATATCGACAATCAACTTGTCCAAGTCGGTACGCTGTTCAACGCGAGCGCTTTCGACAGCGTAGGCAACACGACGAATCGGGCTGAATGACGCATCGAGAACCAGCTTGCCGATGGACTTGGCATCGCCGAGGTTGCGCATGTTGCCAGGAACATAGCCGCGACCCTTCTCAACCTTGATCTCCATGGACAGCTTGCCGCCGGTGGAGAGGTGAGCGATCACGTGTTCCGGATTGATGATTTCCACGTCGTGCGGCAATTCGATATCGCCAGCGCGAACAGGGCCTTCACCTTCCTTGGACAACTTCAGGTTAACGACATCGCGATTGTGCAGCTTGAACACAATACCCTTGAGGTTGAGGAGAATGTCGACGACATCTTCCTGCACACCATCAATGGTCGAGTACTCATGGAGAACACCATCGATACCAACCTCGGTCGGTGCGTAACCAACCATTGAGGAAAGCAGGATACGACGCAGCGCGTTGCCAAGGGTATGGCCATAACCGCGCTCAAACGGCTCCATGACCACCTTGGCCTGCACGGGCGAAACGCTCTTCAATGACGAGACCTTCATTCAGGGTCGCCGGCAGTTCAGAGCGCTGCGGCATGGCCTTGAATGTGCCTTTGCCTTCTTTGACATCCACAGAAATCCACTCGGGGAAACCACGAGATTCTGCAGCTTCCAACGCAGCCTTACAACGCAGGGACGCGCGGGCACGATCAGTCAGCTGGACAACATCACCCGGCTTGACGATAAAGGAAGGAATATTGCAACGCTTGCCGTTGACCAGAACGCCATTGTGGCGAACGATCTGACGGGACTCGGTGCGGGAAGCGCCAAAACCCATACGATAAGCAACAGAGTCGAGGCGAGCTTCGAGCAATTGAAGAAGATTCTCACCGGTCTGACCCTTGCGGCGATCAGCTTCGGCAAACGTTCTGCGGAACTGACCTTCAAGGACGCCGTAGACGCGACGAATCTTCTGCTTTGCACGCAGATGTACACCATAGTCAGACAAACGAGCACCTGACTTTTGGCCATGTTGGCCTGGAGCATACGAACGACGCTCAATGGCACACTTGTCGGTAAAACACTTTTCGCCCTTCAGGAACAACTTTTCGCCTTCGCGGCGGCACTGACGGCATTTCGGATCGAGATTACGAGCCGTTATGCGGCACCGGCGTCACGTCGGAAATCGCGGTGATCTTCATGCCCAACGCATTCAATGCGCGGACCGAAGATTCACGACCGGGGCCAGGGCCCTTGATGCGAACTTCCAGGTTTTTGACGCCACATTCCTGAGCAGCCTTGCCAGCGGCTTCAGCAGCAACCTGAGCAGCAAACGGGGTGGACTTGCGCGAACCGCGGAAGCCGGCACCACCGGAAGTAGCCCAAGACAACGCATTGCCCTGACGATCGGTAATGGTAATGATGGTGTTATTGAACGATGCATGGATGTGGGCGATCCCCTCAGCAACGTTCTTTTTAACCTTTTTGCGAACTTTGGTAGCAGTCTTTGCCATGTTCTGTCCCTATTACTTCTTGCCAGCAATGGCCTTGCGCGGACCCTTGCGAGTGCGAGCATTGGTACGGGTGCGCTGACCGCGGCAAGGCAAGCCCTTGCGATGGCGAAGGCCACGGTAGCAACCGAGGTCCATCAGACGCTTGATGTTCATTGTGACTTCGCGACGCAGATCACCTTCTACGGTGAATTTGCCGACTTCGTCACGCAGACGATCCATGTCCGCATCGGACAGGTCTTTCATTTTGGTAGAACGAACGATACCGGCCGCGTCACAGATCTTCTGGGCGCGGGTACGGCCGATGCCGAAAATCGCGGTCAACGCGATCTCTGCATGCTGATGGTTCGGAATGTTTACCCCTGCGATACGGGCCATCGAATCACTCCACTATTTCAAAATTAACAAATGCCGACGCCAAAGCCATTAGCCCTGGCGCTGCTTGTGACGCGGGTCCTTGCAAATCACGCGAACGACACCCTTGCGACGGATGACTTTGCAATTGCGACACACGCGCTTAACTGAAGGATGCACTTTCATGTTTAACTCCTCGTCTGCGAGGGCTTGGAAGCAGCCGTGATTCCTTGCCCTGCGGTTTATTGCGTAGAGAACTCTTTTACTTGACCCGGAAAACGATCCTGGCCTTGCTTAAATCATATGGCGTCAACTGTACGGTCACTTTGTCACCGGGAAGAATGCGTATGTAATGCATTCGCATCTTTCCGGAAATGAACCCAAGCACAATATGGCCATTTTCCAACTTGACCTTGAAGGTCGCATTTGGGAGATTTTCAACAACCTCCCCTTGCATTTCTATGTAATCCTCTTTTGCCATGAGCAATTACTTGATCATCGGTGCGCCTTTGAAATTTGCCTTCTTCAGCAAACTTTCATACTGGTGCGACATCACGTAGGCCTGAACCTGCGACATGAAGTCCATGGTCACTACAACGATAATCAACAGTGAAGTGCCACCAAAATAGAACGGCACGTTCCATTTCAGGATCAAAAATTCTGGAAGAAGACAAACAACAGTTATGTAGGCAGCGCCGATCAAGGTCAAACGCATCAAAATCTTGTCAATGTAACGTGCTGTCTGCTCACCTGGGCGAATACCGGGAACGAACGCACCGCTTTTCTTCAGATTATCCGCAGTCTCCTTGGAGTTAAACACAAGGGCTGTGTAGAAAAAGCAGAAGAATACAATCGCCGAGGCGTAGAGCATTACGTAAATCGGTTGCCCTGGCGACAGCGTGCCGGCCACGTCCTTCAACCAGTGCATCGACTCGCTAGCACCAAACCAGTTGGCTACGGTCGCAGGAAACAGAATGATCGACGAAGCGAAAATCGGCGGAATAACGCCAGACATGTTTAGTTTGAGTGGCAGATGCGAGCTCTGGCCACCGTAAATCTTGTTGCCAACTTGGCGCTTGGCATAGTTGACCAGAATCTTGCGTTGGCCGCGCTCTACAAACACTACGAAGCCCGTCACCACGACAACCAGAACACAGATGATCAGGGCGGTCAGCGGATGCATGGCACCGGTGCGAACCAGCTCAAGCAGTCCGCCAATGGCGTTTGGCAGGCCGGCAGCGATACCGGCAAAAATGATGATCGAAATCCCGTTCCCAAGGCCGCGCTCGGTAATCTGCTCACCAAGCCACATCAGGAACATCGTACCGGTCAGTAGCGTCGACACCGTGGTCAGACGAAACATGAACCCGGGATCGTTAACCAGCCCAGCCTGCGCTTCGAGCGCGACAGCGATACCCAGCCCCTGAAAGAGGGCGAGAATCACGGTGCCATAGCGGGTATATTGCGTAATCTTGCGACGTCCGGCTTCACCCTCTTTTTTCAGGGCTTCCAGTTGGGGACTGGCAACACTCATCAGTTGCATGATGATCGAGGCCGAAATGTACGGCATGATCCCAAGTGCAAAAATGGTGAATCGCGACAAGGCACCACCCGAGAACATGTTGAACATGCCCAGAATGCCGCCCTGTTGCGAATTGAAGAGATCGGCCAGCGCGTTGGGGTCAATCCCAGGAACCGGAATATGGGCGCCAATGCGGTACACGACCAGCGCACCAAGCAGGAACCAGAGCCGGCGCTTGAGATCGCCGAACTTGCCACCCTTGCCAACGGTATTGGGATTTGCTGCCAACGTTCTAACCTTTCCCTGTCTTACTCAGCGACGACCGAGCCACCAGCGGCTTCGATAGCAGCCTTGGCACCCTTGGTAGCGCCCACACCTTTGAGGACAACCTTGCGGGCGATGGCGCCCGACAGGATAACCTTGGCGGAGAGAGCGTCACCCGGAACGATACCGGCAACCTGCAGCGCGAGAAGATCAATCTCTTCAACCGGCAGACGCTCAAGATCGGTCAGGCGCACTTCGTAATTGCGGGCACGGGTCAGCGAATTAAAACCGCGCTTCGGCAGGCGACGCTGCAAAGGCATTTGACCGCCCTCGAAGCCAACCTTATGGAAACCGCCCGAACGGGACTTTTGCCCCTTGTGACCGCGACCGCAAGTCTTGCCGAGGCCCGAACCGATGCCACGACCGACGCGCTTGGCGGCCTTCTTGGAGCCTTCACCCGGCTTGATGGTATTCAGACGCATGGCTTAACCCTCAACCTTGACGAGATACTGAACCTTTTGGATCATGCCGCGAACACACGGCGTATCGACCAGTTCAGAGGTGCTGTTCAGCTTACGCAGACCCAGGCCACGCACGGTGGCACGGTGATCCTGCTTGGTGCCGATGATGCTCTTGACGAGCTTCACTGTGATTTTCTTGTCAGCCATGACTTACCCCAGAACCCGTTCGATCGGAAGACCGCGCTTGGCGGCGATTTCCGACGGCGTATTGACCTTCGACAGACCGTCGATGGTGGCACGCACGATGTTGTAAGGATTGGTCGAGCCATGAGCCTTGGCCACCACGTTGGTCACACCGACAACTTCGAAGACAGCGCGCATGGCACCGCCAGCGATGATGCCCGTACCTTCTGGGGCCGGCTGGATCATCACGGTCGTGGCGCCGTGACGGCCCATGACGGTGTGATGCACGGTGCCGTTCTTCAGGCTGACCTTGGCCATCTTGCGACGGGCTTCTTCCATTGCCTTCTGAGCAGCAACTGGCACTTCGCGGGACTTGCCCTTGCCCATGCCGATGCCGCCATCGCCGTCACCAACGACGGTCAGGGCCGCAAAACCGAGGATTCGGCCGCCCTTAACCACCTTGGTAACGCGATTGACCGCGACCATCTTTTCGCGCATGCCGTCATCACGTTCTTCGGCTTGCTGCGGCTTCTTGTTTCTTTCAGGTTTAGCCATTTTCTAACCTTATCCTTTCGCAGCGATCAGAACTTCAGACCGGCTTCACGCGCGGCTTCCGCCAGCGCCTGAACCCGACCGTGGTACTGAAGACCGGAACGATCAAAAGCCACTTGCTCAATACCGGCGGCCTTGGCGCGCTCAGCAATCAGCTTGCCCACCGAAGTGGCAGCAGCCTTGTTACCGCCGTTCGGGACGTCATTACGAACGTCCTTGTCCAGCGTGGAAGCCGAAGCCAAGACCTTGCCGCCACAGGGCGAAATGATCTGAGCGTAGATGTGCTGGTTCGTGCGATTGACGCACAGACGCACAGCCTTAAGTTCGGCGATTTTGGCCCGGGTTTGGCGGGAACGGCGCAGACGCGCTTGTTTCTTATTAAACATATGCCACCCTTACTTCTTCTTGGTTTCCTTGATAACCACCACTCGGCAGCGACCTGGCCAACCTGTTGCTTATCGGCCCCCTTGATCAGGATTTCGGTCTGAGTCGGACATTCCACCTTCACTCCAGCCGGCATCTTGTGCGCAACGGGGTGGGAAAAGCCCAACGACAGATTCAGGACATCACCCTGAGCCTGGGCGCGGTAACCCACGCCGACCAACTGGAGCTTGCGCTCGAAACCCTTGGAAACACCGGTAACCATGTTGTTGATGTTGGCACGCATGGTGCCCCACATGGCAGCTGCATTTGCGGCGCCTTCAACCTTGGAAACCTGGACGTTCTGACCTTCGACGGAAATCGTCACGGACGGATGCGTAATTGCCTTCAAGGTACCTAGCGGCCCCTTGACGGTAATGTCCGCACCAACCGAAACTTCAACGCCAGCCGGCAAAACGATGGGATTTTTACCAATACGAGACATCGATATCCCCTTATGCCACGATGCAGAGAACTTCGCCGCCGACCTTGCTGGCGCGAGCCTTGCGATCAG
>PHCH01000099.1 GCA_002840785.1 Betaproteobacteria bacterium HGW-Betaproteobacteria-4
CCGCTTCTGCAGCTCGCTGTTCGCGCTGGTCGAGAAGTTCAAGGGCTGGGGCGCCGAAATCGTCGGCGACTGGCCGACCGACGGCTACACCTACGAACATTCCGCCGCCGAAGTCGACGGCCGTTTCATCGGCCTGCTCATCGACCAGCGCACGCAAGGCATGTTCACCGATGAACGCATCACCACCTGGCTGGCCCAGGTCAAACCGCTGTTGCTGGAAAAGCTGACGGCGGAAGCTTGAGCGCGGAATTCCACCCGAGTTGACCATCGTTTCTCATGGGCGATGGTCAGCGAATATTTGGCGCCTGACCCGCTCGGCACCGAGACACTGAAACTGTGATCGTGAAAGCATCGGTCACAATCGGTCACTCAGAGAATCGCTTCATAGCGGACATTGGCTCTGTCCGTATGATTCTTGATTGATAAGGAGACCCACATCGGATAATCTCCATGTCATTCAAAAACTTACAGGCTATTCACTCGTGTCCGTATTATTAGCAATAGCCCAAACCTTTCTGCGCGTGAATATCTTTTCGGCGCTGAAGATACTATGGAGGAAGGTCATGTTTCGAAAGATGTTGCTTGCTGTGCTACTCAGTGGCGTGTGCTTTGGCGCGCTGGCCGATATGCAGAGCGATCGAAAGGCGTTCATTCAGAAACTAATCAACAAGGGAGTATTTCAGAAAGTCGAGACTCCGGGAAACCTACCTCATCTTTGGGTGAAGCCACCTTTCTACATACTGGACTTTGACACCAAGTCAAAGTTCGTGAACGTCGTCTACGCCTACTACATTACACAAGATCCTAAGTACAACATTGTCGTGCTGTATGACAGCCAGACTGGAAAAGCAGTCGGGAAATACGCAGAAGTTTACGGCGGGCTTAAGCTCAACTAAGCCAGCCATCGCGTGCGACAAGCCGACCCATCAAAGCCACGCTTTGCCGGTCAGCTTAGCTCTACTACGAGGGCTTCCCCATTCGTTAGGCACAGGAGGCTGAACATTGGAAAATTTCAAATTGTTAGTCGACATACTCAGTTCCATTGCCTCTTTTGTAGCAATCGCGACGGTTCTATACGCGTTGTATGCCAGCAAAAAAAGTCCAATTGAGATACCAGAAGTCATTGTGTCAAAGTCTGACAATGATAATTTTAGATTTATCGTCAAAATAAAGAACAGCAAACCTTATCCAGTAACAATAAAAAGCATCACCTGCTATAGAAAAATAACGCACAGGGTAGAAAAACGAAAAATGGAACGACCTCGAATCAGGTCTGTTTTCGACCTTAGCGACCGAATATTTACAAATAGAGATGAATTTATTGTTTCTGAGTTAGGCGAACAGCCCCTCATCATCAAGACAAAAATAAATCATCCGCCAGGAAAATCACTTACATTTCTAACCGACTCAACCCACGGTTTCATAACAATAAAATGCAAAAACATCAAATTATTCAACACAGAAACTGAAATATTTTGTCCTGAGTTTATGGTATCCAAAAGCAGCAAAATCTCTACCTTGCCTACGTATATCCGCGGCCATATCACTCATGCGATAGATCTTTTGCCACTCAGAATAAATTGGTTGAGAAAGTTAATTGCACCCAAAGGCATTGAGTGAGTCATTCACAAAACACTAAAATCCACCGAACCGCCGACGGCTGTCCGGTCATTTTCAACGTTTAACCACGGACTCCAGCTTGCGCGGGCGCGACGCGCTTAATTGACCGGGACAACAACAGCGCTCACCCGAAAGTCAGCAATGCCGACCTCCCCTCCATCCTCGTAGCTATCAACAGCCCGCAGCCGTTCGCCTTCGCACATGGCGCTGACCGAGGCGCCGGTTTGCGGGGTATAAACGATGCCGTGCATCGAGCAGCGCAGGTAGCGACCGGTGTGGTCAAAAACCTGAGGCTCTTCGCCATCGAGCCGGCGCGGCATATGTACGCAGAGGTTGATGTAGGCGTAGATCTGCCCTTCGAAGCGCAGGAGCAGGCATTCCTCCTCCCGCCCTTCGAAAGTCATGGTCAGTTTTCGGTGCTCGCCGTTGGCCAGTTCGGCACTCGGGCAGACGGCAAACCTGGGCGCGATGCGATCCGTCATCACGCCTTCTTCAAACACCCCGCCAGGGCCGAATCCATCGTCGATAGATGGGTGGCGAACCAGGTTGGCAGGTTGCGGGCGTATTCCCGCGCCGTCCCCAAGCGGCCGGCCTTCACGCCACGGGCGAAGTGGGCCAGTTCACCGAGCACCCGCAGATGCTCGCTGTTGTGCTCGCCGATGGCGGGAAAACGGCAAGACTTCATGAGCTTGCCTTCGTGCTCGAAATGCTGGCGGGTGTGCTCGTGCAGACGCACGAACAGCGCCGGGAAGTCCTCGTCGGACGCGACGAGCAAAGCATAGGCCAGCTCGACGAATTCGCGATGGGTGTCGTCCATGGCGGGGACACCCAGCGCATGACGGGACTCGTCCCAGGCCATCAGATGGCCCCGTGCGTCTCGCGCTTGGCGTTGTTGGTGGTCTTCAGGGCTTCGTCGACGGTGTTTTCGGCGAGCTTGAATTTGTAGCTCTTGAGCGCGTCAAAGACCGTGACGACCTTGTCGGCAGCGCTCAGGCCCTTGAAATCGCCCTTGTCGAGCGCCACCAGATCGCTCAACTCGGTCCACACCATGCCCTGAACGAGCGGGATGAAGGCGACGGTTGCGCCGTTGGTGGTCGTCACGAAACCCTTGGGAATATTGACCGTGAAGAAGACGGCAATCGTTCCGGCATTGAATTCGGCACCGAATTTTTCAACGACCAACGGATATTGCTGCAGTTCGTCGAGCGAGCCGGAAATCAGCTTCAGGCCACCTGCATCGCCGAGCAGGACGGCCTGCTTGAGGACTTCTGTCGGCGGCTTGCGGCGACCATTGGCATCGGCTACTTCGCCTTCCTTGAGGACGAGCTCGCCGCGATAGGCGACGAGGCCGCCGGAGCTGGCGGCTTCCTTGAAGTTGGCGTTGAAGAAGAGGGGTTCGTAACGGTCAAGCGACATGTTGCTTCCTTGGTGGATTGAATGAATTAGGCTGCCTCTCAGGCCGCAATCGCGGCGCCGATCAGGTCGAAGACGTCGGCTTCGATCACTTCCAGCTTTTGCTTCTTGCAGAAGCGGCGTTCCTTGTCGGTCGGGTTGGCGATCAGCGCCCAGCCGGCCGGTTCGGCGGCGGCGTAGATGACATCGGACAACACCATGCGTTCGGTGTCGCGGTTCATGCGCAGGCCCATGAACAGGTATTGCTTGCCCTTGCGCAGTTCCTTGACTTCCGGCGGGATCGAGAAGCCGCCCATGAGTTCGGTGATGAAATCGACGTAATCGGCGTCGGAGGCGATGTAGTTGGCTTCCGGCTTCGGCGTGCCCATCGGTTTGTAGAGAATGGGCAGGGCGGCGTTGATGACTTCGGTCTTCTGGTAGGCGACGCCATCCCAGAAATACAGTTTGTAGCGGAAATCTGTGCCGCCAAGGCGGGCGATGCCGACGATCAGGTTGTGCGGGACGTCAGCGTAGGAGTCCTGCAACTGCGTGTCGCGATTGATGTCGATGACGTAGTGCGGGGCGATGCCCTTGAGCCAGTCATGCACGGCGCCGCGCGTCCAGGCGGTTTCGCCGTAGGTGCGGTTGAGGAACTTGGTGACGGCGCTGCGGCCGCGCTTGAGTTCGACGTTCATCGCGGCACGCGGGAATTCGTACATGAGCTTGGGCGCCATCGGCTTGCCGTCGTTCATGGCGTAGATCAGCGAATCGCTGTCGGCCGGAATCGGCGCGCCGGTCGCCGCATTTTTCACATCAGCCAAAACGCCAGGGCCAAGGTAGGGAACAATGCTGCCATCCTTGAGGCCGGCCAGCAGTTTTTCGCGCAGTTCTGGGGTCATTTTTGTATGCTCTGAAAGGGGTGTAGCCCTATTCAGCAAATTCCACGCCTGAATGCACTTCGCGATCTGGCCTGCCTTTCCGAGCGCACTGCCATTCAATTGTCGTGTTTGCGACAGTGTTTTTCGGTAGGTGACCTACACTGCGGACGATGCCCATTGAGTGATATGTTCTTCCTCCATCCGAATCAGCCTCTCGCCAACACCATGCCAACCAACACTCAACCCCCATCCCGCGGCCCGCTGGCCGGCATCAAGGTCGTCGAATTCGCCGGCATCGGCCCCGGGCCGTTCTGCGGCATGCTGCTTGCCGACATGGGCGCCGAGGTTACGCTGCTCGAACGCGCCGGCGGCACCTTCGCCTCGCAACTGTTCGGCGGCGGACGCAAGGCCGTAGCCAATCGCGGCAAGAAATCGCTGTGCATCGACCTCAAGCATCCGGAAGCCAAGGCCCTCGTCTTCAAGTTGATTGAAGGCGCCGACGTGCTGATCGAGGGCTTCCGCCCCGGCGTCATGGAACGCCTCGGCTTCGGCCCGGATGAATGTCTGACTCGCAACCCGCGCCTGATCTACGGCCGCATGACCGGCTGGGGCCAGACCGGCCCCCTCGCCCCGCGCGCCGGGCACGATGCAAACTACGCGGCCATCGCCGGCGTGCTCGACACCGGCCGTCGCCACGGCGGCGCACCGTGGGCGCCGCCGACGCTGGTCGGCGACATGGGCGGTGGCGGCCTCATGCTGGCTTGGGGCATCGCCTGCGCCCTGATCGAAACGCAACGATCCGGCAAGGGACAAGTCATCGATGCCGCCATGAGCGAAGGCGCCGCCCTCCTCGCCCACGGCCTGTTCAACCTCGAATCGCTCGGCGAATGGAAAGGCCAGTGCGCCATCGACTCGAGCGCTCCGTTCTACGACGTCTACCAATGCGCCGACGGCGAATGGATCAGCGTCTGCCCGCTCGAACCACAGTTCTACAAAACCTTCGTCGAACGCCTCGGCCTCGTCGGCGACCCGGACTTCAGCGGCAAACAATACGACACGACGACCTGGCCGGCCATGAAAGATCGCCTGACGGTCATTTTCAAGGCCCAGCCGCGCGCACACTGGACCGCGTTGTTCGACGACACCGACGACTGCGTCTGGCCCGTCCTCAGCATGACCGATGCGCCAGCCCACCCGCACAACGTCGCCCGCGAGGCCTTCGCCGATGTTGCCGGCGTCCTACAACCGACCCCGGCCCCCCGCCTGTCGCGCACCCCCGGCGCCATCCAGAGCCCACCCCCGCTGCTCGGCGAACATTCGCGCGAACGCCTCGCGGCGCTGGGGCTATCGGCAGAGGAAATTGAACGGCTGGCGACGGCCGGCGTGGTCAGCGATCCGGTTGTTTTGTGATTGCTACGGTCAACCGTAAAAAACTGCCAAAATTGAAATCACCTTTTGGCCGTAGTCGCCTGCTTCCGGCTCTTTAGCCCGCCGGAGCTTTCTTGCCTACGCTTTTCAGCTGCTGAATCGCCAGCGTCAGTTCGGCAACAGAGCGCAGGTTCATTTTGCTCATCACATTGTGTTTGTGCACTTTGACGGTGCTTTCCGTCACCGACAAATCATAGGCGATGGCTTTGTTCTGCTTGCCCTGGGCGACGGCGAACATGATCTGTTTTTCGCGCGGCGTCAGGAACCCGCGACAGGGCAACGGCGATGGCTTCCAGCAGATCGGTGTCGTCGAACGGCTTGTTCAGGAAATCAATCGCGCCCGCCTTCATGGCGCGGACCGCCAGCGGCACATCGCCGTGGCCGGTGATGAAGATGATCGGTATCTCGCCCCCCAGCTCGGCGATTCTTTCCTGCAGCGCCAGACCGTCCAGGCCCGGCATGCGGACGTCGAGGACGAGGCAGGCAAAATCGCTGAGCTTGTCCTTGGCCAGGAAATCGAAGGGCGAGGCGAAGACCTCGACGGCCATTCCCGCCGAGCGGATCAGACTACTCAGGGATTCACGAACCGAGGCGTCGTCATCGACGACATAGACGATGGGCAGTTGCGAAGTCAGGCTGGCAGTCATTGGCTGATCGGAATATTGAAGACGAAGTTTGCACCGCTGGCGGCTGTTTCAAGCCTCAGTCGCCCGCCGTGGTTTTCTATGATTGAGCGGCTGATCGCCAGCCCCATGCCGAGACCGTCGCGTTTGGTCGAGAACAGGGCGTCGAAAATCTTCTCTTTCATCTCGGGCGGAATGCCCGGCCCGGTGTCGCTGAATTTGAATAGCGCCCCTTCCTGCTTGTTGGCCGTCACGGTAATGCTCAAAACACGCTCGGCTAGGGGCTGATCCCGCATGGCATCGACGGCATTGACGACCAGATTGAGCATGACCTGCTGCAACTGAACGAGGTCAGCGTGCACGACCGGCAAGTCAGGCGCAATCGCGACATTAACCTGGACGCCGGACTCGAGCAGCATGGTTTGCAGCATCTGCAGCAAGTTGTCGAGCTTGCTTTTGACGTCGAGCACCTCGCGCTTGATGCCGCCCATGCGGAGGAAACTCCGGATGCGGGTGATGACCTCGCCGGCCAGGCTGGCATCGCGGTTGACCCGGCGGAGGGCGGCGACCACCTCGTCGAGGTCGGGCGTCTCCCGGGCCAGCCAGCGCAGCGCCGCCTGGCTATTGGTGGCGATGGCCGACAGCGGTTGATTGACTTCGTGGGCGATGGAAGCGACCAGTTCGCCCATGGTGGTGAAGCGCGAAACCCTGGCCAACTCGGCCTGGGTGACGGCAAGCGCGCTCTCCGCCTGCTTGCGCGAACTGACGTCCTCGACGATCACGGCGAGTCGTGGCCCCTCACGGTCAACGGCGGGAATCAGCGAAACGCTGACGTTGGCCCAGAGGAAGCCGCCATCTTTCTTTTCGTAGCGTTTCTGCACGTGATAGTTGTCGATCACGCCGTCGAACAGGCCATGGACGTTTTGCTTGGTCATCGCCCGCTGGGATTCCTCGGAAATATCGACGAACGAAACGCCAACGATGTCGGCATCGTTGTAGCCAAGCATTCTTTGCAGGGCCGGATTGGCCGTCAAAATCCGCCCTTCCCGGTCGGCCAGCGCGATGCCGACCGCCGTGTTTTTGTACAGCCCCTGCCAGCGGCGCTCCGATATCTGCAAGGCGACCAGGCCATCCTGCAGGGATTTTCGGCTGGAGACGAGACCGGCGGTCAATTCGCAAACGTCGGAAGCCTGTGAATTGAGCTCTTTCTGGAGAATATCGACGGTGCGTTTGACCATGACCAGATTGCGGACGCGGGCCCGCAACTCCTGCGGCGAAAACGGTTTGGTCAGGTAGTCCTGGACCAGTTCGTCAAGCAGCGTCTCGCGCAGCGCATCGTCGGCGCGGGCCGAGAGGACGAGCACGGGAACGTTAGGAAAACGCTCGCTGGCCCGGAGTTCCCGGACGAATTGCTCGCCGTCGAAATACGGCATCATGAGATCGGTGATGATCAGATCCGGCGGATTTTCCAGCGCCAAAGAAAGCGCGATGGCCCCATTCTCGGCCAGCGTGACGTTGTAGTCGTCGATCAACACGTCATAGAGAAAATGGCGCAGGTCGGGGTTGTCCTCAACGACGAGAATCCGGCAAACGCCCGGCTTGTCATCGCGGGCCGGCTGGCTCTGCGGATCGCAGAAATCGATGGCTTGATAAGGCCCCAGGCCAGTCTCTTCATTGCTCTCCCGGACGAAAACGCCTTTCGGCGCGCGCATCGGCATTTCGACCTGGAAGATCGCCCCGCCGCCCGGTGCATCGAGGGCCACCACCGTGCCAAAGTGCAGTTCGACAAACTCCTTGACGATGTTCAGGCCGAGGCCGCTGCCACTGCCCGAAAGGCCATCCTGGCCCTGAGCGAAGCGGGAAAAAATCTGCTCCTTCATCTGCGGCGGCACGCCCGGCCCGTTGTCCTGAACGCTCAGCAAAAACCGCCGATTCGCCACGCGCGTGATCGAACAGCCAATACGGCCGCCGGCCGGCGTGAATTTGAAGGCATTGGACAGCAGATTGGCCAGGACGCGGGCCAGTTTGGCCCGATCGACGTCGGCGTAGAGTTCGTCCTCCCCTTCAATGGTCAGGGCAATCGATCGCTCTTCGGCAGCCGCGGCAAAGCTGGCCGCGACATCCCGCAGCAAGGCGGTCACATTGGCGCAAACGTAGGCCAGCGGCATTTGCTGGGCGTCGATACGGGCCAGATCGAGCAGATCGTTCACCTGATGCAGCAGGGACTGGGCATTGCGCTTGATGGTCGTCAGCCGGAAGCGCTCCCGCTCGCCCAACTGCGTGGCTTCCTTGAGCAGCTGATCGACTGGCCCGAGGATCAGGGCCAGCGGCGTGCGCAGTTCGTGGCTGACATTGGCAAAGAACTTCGTTTTGAAACCGTCGATTTCGCGCAGCTTCTCGAGCGCCAACTGCAACTCGCCATTCTTGCGCGTCAGTTCGGCCTCGATGGCGATCTTTTCGGTGATGTTCCGCCCTTCGGGGAGCAGGAAGGCGACGCGCCCCTCGTCGTCGCGAATCGGGGTCAGCGAAAAGTCGACAAAAATCGTTTTTCGGCCTTGCAGGTCGCCGAACACCTCGATGTCGCAGCGCACGAACTCACCCTGCCGGGCCTGCTCGACCATCTCCCGCACACGCTTGCCCGAGTCTTCGGAAACCGCCCACCAGCGCGCCTCCCAGAAAGGCTTGCCGACCACATCGTCAAGGCAGACGCCCGCCCCCTCCAAGGCCGCCCGATTGATCTCCAGGACCGTGCCGTTGACATCGAGCAGGCCGAGGAACTGGTACATCGCATCGAGAATGATGCGCGCCAGCTTTTGCCGACGCACTTCGGTGCTGTCGTCTGCGGCCAGCTTGACGCCTTTTACCGAGGCTTGCAGGCTCTTGTCCTGGGGTAAGAATTCAGTTCTCATCCGCGCTCCAAAATCCACGTTCTCGGCCGGCACGGGATGTTGTGCCTGGCCATTTCCCGACTATACGAGCAAAGAAGTCGGCGATGTCTTTCCATCGCAGTTGCCGGCGGGAAATGCTGCCTCGACCGGAAAGCAAAAAAGGCGAGTTAGAAACTCGCCAAAAACCATCGGAGGATGGGTGAACCGTTAAAAGCTGTAGCGGAAATTCAGGGTCGGGCGTGCGTTACCTGGATCGGGGCTGAGGTGTTCGGCAGACTGGTGTTGTCCATGGTTTCCTTGAAGGCGTGGGAATAGGCAAAATCAAGTTTGCTCTGTTTCGAGAAGGCATAGGTAAAACCGGCCGACAGATGCTTTCTCGGGGTTGCCGGGATCACCGCAAACAGCGTCGAGGACTGCAGTGCCTGGCTGGCAAAACGCAAACCGCCGCGTACCGTCAGGCTATCGCTGACCTCGTAGGCTGCGCCCAGGGAGACGATGGTCTGGTCCTTGTAGTCCTGCGGCAGAAGGATGTTGATGTCGCCCCCGGCATCGGCAACAAAGGCAACCTTGATGTCCTTCATCACGTCTTTCCAGAAGACCCGCGACACGTCGGCTGCCAATGTCCATTGCGGGGTCAGGCGGTGGCTGATACCCAGATCAACGTGGGAGGGCATCTGGAAATCCTTGATCTGGATTTTCCCGGCAAAGGCAATCTGGCCGGCGACAGCATCGATGGCCGTCAGCGTTGCCTGACCTTCCATGTCGCTCATCTGGCTCTTGATCGTGTAGGAGGCGCCCAAGATGGTTTCCGGCGTGGCCCGGTAGGTCATCCCCAATTTACCGCCGTAGCCCCAGGCATCGACGCCACTGGCGAGGAACTTGTCCTTGGTCAGGCTGAAATGCGCTCCGCGCAGGTCCGGCAAACCGCCCAAGGCCCCGACCAGCGAACCAGTGGCCCGTCCGGCACCGATCAGGCTGCCGACTTGATCGGCGCCGAGCAGCAAATCGAGATTGAGGCCCTGCCACATCGCATCGACGCTGCCACCTACGGTCAACTTGTCGGTGACGCGAAAACTGGCCGCGAAGGGAATGTTCAGCACCAGCAGGCGGCTCGAATTGTCGAGCCCGGTTGCCAGCCCGCCGGTAGCGCTGGACAGGAAACTGCCATTGCCGTACTCGGTACCGAGTCCGCCCTGCGCGAAAGCGCCGACGCCGAAGGACCAGGCGCCTTGCCGTTTGGTGAACGCTGCCTCGGGTGCGACATACGGGCCGCGGTTGTTGGAATGGGTATCGGAAGAAACGCTTTCACCGGTCGCCTTGTTGGTGACCTTGATATCGGTCGTCACCAGATCGAGGCCGACCATGGCCTGGTCGCCATCCGGCATCAGCGACAGTGTCGCCGGATTGGTCATCATGCCGGCCGGGCCGACGTCATGGGCAACCGCCGTGCCGCCCATGGCGCGCGATACGGCGCCGAAACCCTCAAGGCGAAAAACATCGGTCGCCTGGGCCAGTTGAGGCCCTCCAGCCAGCGCCGAAACCAGCGCCGATACAACGATTTTTCTTGTCGTCATCCCCGTCATCTCCTCTGTTGTTGGAATGTGAAACTTTGAATCCCCGGTGTTAGCCGTATGAAGCGCACGTCAAAAGAAGCGGTCGAAATGGATCTGCTCGAAAGGCACCTTGTGGCCGACCATGAGCAGTTCCTGCAAGGCCTGGGTCATCGGCGGCGGCCCGGCGAAGTAGAACTCGTAGCTCGCCAGTTCGGCTGGCAGGGCGCGGGCCACGGCGTCGTGCACGAAACCGGTCTCGCCATGCCAGTCGCCGTTGTCGCCGGGCAGCGAAACGACCGGGACATAAACGATGCGGTCGCCGAAGCCGGCGAGGACGCGCAGCATTTCCTCGCCGCAGACGTCGCGTGGCGTGCGCGCGCCGTAGAAGAAATACAGCTTTCGGTCGGCCAGCAACCCGGCCTCGGCGGCGCCGCGGGCCAGCGAAATCATCGGCGCCAGGCCGGAGCCCCCGGCCACGCAGACGATGTCGCGCGGCGAATCGGTGCGCAGGTAAGCCACACCGTAGGGGCCGTCGAGACCAATCTCATCGCCCTCGGCCAGATTGTCGAAAATGACATGCGTACCTTGTCCATGCTGGACACGGCGAATCTGGAAATGCCACTCGCGCTTTTCATTGGCCGTGTTCGACAGCGAATAGGCGCGCGAAGAAGCGAGGCCGGGCAGGTCGAGCATGGCGAACTGACCGGGCAGGAACACGGCATCGTCCTCCGAGCGAAAGCGGAACTCGCGGATGTCGTGCGTGATGTCCCGCGTGCCGATCAAGCGGGCGCGCTGTCGTTTGGGCAGAATCTTGGGCCGATATTCATCTGCCGTCGTCGCCTTGATGCTGACCGGGCCACGCGCCCGACATTGGCAGGCGAGATGCCGGCCGCGTTTGCGGTCGCGCTCGCTCAGGCCCGGAGCATCGGCCCACAGAGTCTCAACTTCGCCCTCAAGGAGCTCGAACTTGCAGCCGCCGCAGCCGCCCGAGTTGCACTCGTACGACAAGCCCAGCCCGGCGCGCAAGGATGCGCGCAGGATGGTGTCGCCATCTTCCTGTGTGCAGACGGAGCCGTCTTTCTCATTCCGGATAGTTGGTTTGGTCATGGCAGTACAAATATGAGGTCGAGTTTGGCCTGCGCTCCTTGGCGCAGGCCAAACTCAGGTTGCTTGACGATTACAGGCCGAGCGAACGACGGAAGTCGCGCGTTGCTGCCTTGGCTGCTCCGGCACCGCCTGCCACGTCGGGGAGGGTCGAGCAGTAGGCATCGATGGCCTTGTCGGCCAGCGGCTCCCATTTGGCGATCCAGCCCTGGATCAGCTCGAGGTTGCCCGGGGTTTCCAGCGCCATCTTGACCATGGCCGAAATCCACCGACGATGACGCGCCGAATCGATCAACTGCGCATCGGTAACCAGACCGAGCAGGGTGTCGCCGTTGTGGCGGGCCGATTCGCCCAGTTTGCGCAGCACGGCTTCATCGATGGCCGGCTTGGCAACGAGGTTGAGGACGACAATCGCCTCGCCCCAATCCCACACGGTCATCGCTTTTTCCATGAGCTCACGGAAGCCCTGCCAGACCGGATCGGTTTCCCAGTAGGTGCGCTCGTCGACGGCAAAGCCCTTGTCCGGGAAGGCCAGGGACAGTTCCTTGGTGCGGTAGGCGGTGTGGCTGAGCCAGCGGAAGCTGTCGGCCATCTGGAAATAGTTGCAGTTGGTGATGGTGCTGGCCGGCGAAACCTGGCCGACGTAGGCCGAAGCCATCTGGACGGTGTGGAACAGGTAGCGCGACGGGGTGTAGAAACGGGCCAGCGTGCCGGCCCAGCGCGGGTCGAGGGCGGTGTCGTGTTCGCGCTGATTGAACTGGTCGAAGAGGCCGAAGACGTAGGTTTCCTGGCCGTCCTGCATCATGTTGTAGGTGCGGTAGACGACTTCTTCGGGGTCGCGGAAGGCGTTCCAGTCGGGGTGCTTGAGGGCGGTACCGAAGGTGTTCTTCTTGTACCACTCATTCATGAACATGGTCGGCGACAACTCGTAGGGCGAGTCGGGGCGCTTGTCGTTGTAATGCAGGTTGGCGCTGACGATCTCGTATTCGCTCGGCTTGCGACGGCGCGCAGCGAGATGGCTCCAGGTCTTGAGCGGCTTGAGTACTTGGGTTTCGGACATTCTTGTCTCCTAGATTTTTTGGTTTTGGCTGGCCGATTGCGCTCGGGCCGCCCTTACATCTTTTTCGTGAAATAGAAGCGGATAGCGTTGTCACCGCTTTCGATCTGGCCGGCGAAGGAACTCAGGTCGACTTCCAGATCGTTCATCTTGAACGGGCGGCCCAGCTCTTCTTCAATGGTGGCGCGGTGCAGGACCATCTCGTGTTCGGTATGGATGCGGATGTAGGCGCGCTTGTCCTCGACAAAGACTTCCTTGCCCGGGTTGTCGACCCTGGCGGCCTCGATGACCGCCATGGCCAGGTCACCGGCGCGCATGACCGGGCCGACCAGATTGTTGTGATAAGCCTGCGCGGAACTGGTGGTACTCATTTTTTTCTCCTCGATTTCTTTCAAGTCCGGTGCGCCAATGCTGCCGGCGACTCCGGAAGGGCAAGCCAGTTGCGGCTGCGCTTGTCCGCCGCCCAGCAAGCTCCCCAGCCAATTCAAAATACCCATGCGATTCATCCTTTTAATTAGTGGAGGAAGCCGGTCAGGTATGGGCAAACAAAGGTTCGATGCCTTCCGTCCTGACCAGCACATCGTCGCCCTCCACCTTGACCGGGTATTCGGCCAGGGCGCAGTCGTCGGGATTGATGCCCTTGCCGTTGCAGGCGTTGAACTGCCAGAGGTGGGCCCGGCAAACGATCTTCTTGCCGTCAAAGCTCCCTTCGCTCAGGGAAATATCCTGATGCGGGCAGATGCCCTGGAAAGCCTTGATATCGCCCCCCTCGGCGCAGACCAGCACGATTTCATGGCCATTGACATCGAAGGACTCCATTTCCCCCTCCCAGATGTCGTCCAGCGTGCATACCTTTGTGAAACTCATTCCTGACTCCTGACTCCTGATTCCTGTTTCGCGTGGCGACGCCGCAAGCACTTAGTGCTTGGGTGCCTCCCAGATGATTTCGACGGTTTCGGTCGGCTTCAGGCCGGACTCGGAAACCCGCATGCTGCGCGGCAGAAAGTCTTCGCTACCCTGGCGGCGAACACGCATGATCTGCCCCGGCCGCGCCCGGACACGCCGGCCGACCGAATGCACGGCAGCAGCAGCAGCCACTTCGTCCATGGTGTTTTCACTGTCGACCGCAACGAGTTGCAGTACGAAGTCGCCTTCGAAATTGGAAGTAATTGGAAACAACGCCATTTCTTGAATCTCCTTAGTTCTCTGGAAGCGGCGTCCGCAGACGCCGGCTTGCATGGCAGCTGCAATCAGCTGGCCTTTTTCTCTGCCCGCAGGGCGCGGTAAACTTCGGCCCAGGCGTAGTTGTGTGCGTCGTCGCCGCACTCGCCGGGGGCCAGGCCCATGTAGTTCAGGGCGCCGCCCAGATCCATCGGCTGGATCATGCCGGCCAGGAAGCGGTCGACAATGCTCAGGTGGCCGGCATAGCGCTCCGGCTCCTGCTGGAAGCACCAGCGGTCGACTTCCGAACCGAAGTGATAGAGGCGGCCGTTGTATTCCAGCGGGTAATCCTTGACGTTCCACCCCTTGCCCGGCGTGCCGAGAATCGGCAGCTGGCACATGTTGCAGACGTAAGGCAGGGTTTCCGGGTAGGCCATGGCCATGTTGCCGTCGACCACGTTGTCGATGATGACGTCCCAGCACTGGCCCCAGGTGTCGTTCCAGCCGGGATACTTCTCTTCGAGCCAGGCGCGCTCGTCCGGGGTGACGCCGGCCGCCGGGTTCCACCACACGGTAGGGCGCCAGAAGTAGGAGCCCATGTGCATGCCGTGGTGGGTTTCGCTCAATTCCTTGAGGAAGATGTCCCAGTACCAGGGCAGGTCGAGGCCCATGTCGGTCAGGGCGCGCTCGAACTGGGCGACGATCCATTCCTCCATGAATTCCTTGAACGATTGCTTGCGATGCTCGAGCGGGGTGTAGTAGTCCATGATCGGACCGGTCAGCACCGAGAACAGCTTCCAGGCGCCCCAGACGGCGATATCGACACGCTTTTGCGCCTCGGCCTTCTGGCCGTTCTCGATCAGAATCTTGAGCGCCGGGCCGCCGATCTGGGCATGGCGCGACTCGTCAGTCTGGATGCTGGAAATCAGGTTGGCGAAGGTGTGGTCGCCAGCTTCGGCCGCGTCAGCTGCCAAGCCGAGGAACTGCATGTTGGTGAAACCGGTCTCGAAGCTGAAGGTCAGCATGATCGAAACGCTGATCGCATCCCGCGTCATCATGATGTCGTCAAAGAAGTGACGCGCCGCGATCATGCCCCATTCGTTGGTGTCGTAGGCCTTGAAGGCCCAGTCCATCTGACGGTCTTTCGAGACATGCTCATGTGGGAAAAAGAGTTGCATCTGGGCATGACGGATTTCATCCAGGCAGCCCAGCGTCGACATGTTGCGCATGCCCGGTGCCTTGGAGAAACGCATCATGCGGGCCTCGGCACTAGCAGCGGCGTATTCGCCGCGGGCGATGGCGCCGTAGTGGGCCTTCATCACCGATTTCCAGCCCGGATCGGCGTTCTCGAAAATACGGCTGCGTTCCAGCGCCGCCTTGACCGAATAGGCGCCGGCATCCTTGTCGCGCTGGACCTTTACGTATTCCGGATAGGTCTGCTTGTAAGGCTCGTCGTATTTTTCCCAGGCGTTCTGGGGCAAGCCGAAAGCGCCCGACATCAGCGGCGGAAACAGTTCGTCTTCCGTTACATACGTGGGGGTCCAGTTCGTGGTCCTGGCCAGGTCATACCAGTCCATTCTGTTGAGTACAGCCATCTATGTCTCCTTCTTTGTAGCAGGATCGGGGATCCCGCACTTCCCGAATCAAAGCGATCTCTGTCGCCAGGTCACGCGGCAAATTGAAAAATATCGAGATTCCGCATGGAGCTAAAGTTACAAGGGAAGAAAGAGGCGGGCTATTAGACTTTGGTTTAGACGCCCGCCTTGGGCATGCGCCCACCCGGATACCACGGCGAAGCCCGGCCGGACGATTGCTACGGTCAACCGTAAAAAATGGCCAAAATCGAAATCAGTGCGGGCTGCCATCGCCCGGCCGCACGGCCCGCCAGCCGCAAAAACGAACAGGCACCGCGCGGTGCCTGTCTACATTTCCGCGGCGCGCCCCGGGAGGACGTCGCCGGCAACAGCCCGGACGTCAGATTGTCGACAACGTGACATTGACCACGCCGCCGATCACCAGGAACTCATCCTCGCCCTGCAATACGCCGGGCAGCAGGCCGCACTGGAAGAAGATCTTGGTCAGCGGAATATTGACTTCCAGTATGTAGTCGCCGAATTCGCAGGCGCGGTCGCGGCTGCAGGTGAATGAATTGAGGTTGTTGAGCAGGACGATGTGCTGTCCGTCCTGCCCCCTGGCCAGCACCTCGTGGTCGGCCAGGCGATTGACGCCGCGGTAGAGCGTGACGTGCCGGGTGCCATGGTGGCGGTGGGCCAGTTCGAACTGGCTGAAGGTGTACAGCAGGTCGAGCTGGGCCTCGAGCGCGCTGGTCCCGTACAGGCCGTGCGAGCGCATTTCCTGGTAGCGCTGATAGCCGTCTCCCGCCGGATCGCGCAAGGGCTGGCCGTGGTAGCGCGGCATCAGGCCGAAGCGGGATTCGACCCAACCCTTGAGCACTGCACCTTCGCGGCTGTCCGAATCGAAGCTCCAGCCGCGAATCATCCGGATGTAATTGGCCTTGGCCCGGCCTTTCTTGTGGCCGGTCAATCCCATCTCCTCCGGCCACTCGAGCTGGAAATGGATGGTCAGGTAATCGCGGAAGACATCGGCCCGCGCTTCCGGCGCAGCGGCATTGAGGCGCCGGAACAGGTCGCTGTGCAGTTCGGCGACGCCGTCGAGGAGCAGGGGGCTGGGATGTTGCTGGTAGGTCAGACCGCCCAGCACAACGGCCGGCAGATTGCAGCGATTGATCGGCAGACGGGCGTCGCGGGGGAGTGTCGCTTTGTAGTCACCCCTACAAAGCGTAGGGATATTGTCGGATGTATCCGCCCCGACAATCACCGGCTCATTTTCATTTTTCATTTAATAATCAGTCGATTACGGCCTGCCAGTCGACCTGGCACGCTACGTGCAAAAGGTGAGGTGCGACTCTCAAAGATTCCTTCGCAAATCGACTGACAGACTAAGGAGATTACACCATGGCGGCTGCACTCGCTGAATCCGGCAAGAAAGTAATGATTGTTGGCTGCGATCCGAAAGCCGACTCAACCCGCCTGATCCTGCATAGCAAGGCTCAGACCACCGTGATGCACCTGGCTGCTGAAGCCGGTTCGGTGGAAGATCTGGAACTGGAAGACGTCCTCTCCGTCGGTTTCGGCGGCATCAAGTGCGTTGAATCCGGTGGCCCGGAACCCGGCGTCGGCTGTGCCGGCCGCGGCGTTATCACCGCCATCAACTTCCTTGAAGAAGAAGGCGCTTACGACGAAGATCTCGACTTCGTGTTCTACGACGTGCTGGGCGACGTGGTCTGCGGTGGCTTCGCCATGCCGATTCGCGAAAACAAGGCTCAGGAAATCTACATCGTTTGCTCCGGCGAAATGATGGCCATGTACGCTGCCAACAACATCGCCAAGGGTATCGTGAAATACGCGAACTCCGGTTCTGTCCGTCTGGCCGGCCTGATCTGCAACAGCCGCAACACCGACCGCGAAGACGAACTGATCATGGCCCTGGCTTCCCGCCTTGGCACCACCATGATCCACTTCGTGCCGCGTGACAACGCTGTTCAGCACGCTGAAATCCGCCGCATGACCATGGTTGAATACGATCCGAAGCACAAGCAATCTGACGAATACCGTCAGCTCGCCAACAAGATCGTCAACAACACCAACTTCGTCATCCCGACCCCGATCGAGATGGAAGAGCTGGAAGAGCTGCTGATGGAATTCGGCATCATGGAAGCTGAAGACGAGTCCATCGTCGGTCAGACCGCTGCTGAACTGGCTGCCTAAGCAAGACCCTGCAAGCTCCGGCGGGGGTTTTGCCTCCGCCACTTTCAACCAGTACGTTGGCCACAGATTGGTGGCAACGTCAGGAGGAAAACATGACAACTCTGTCTCGCGAAGAAACCGACGCCCTCATTGCCGAGGTGCTTGAGGTTTATCCGGAAAAAGCCCAGAAGGATCGCGCCAAGCATCTCGCGACCAATGATCAAACCGTTGAACAATCGAAGAAGTGCATCACTTCCAACCGCAAGTCCCTGCCGGGCGTCATGACCATTCGTGGTTGTGCCTACGCTGGCTCGAAGGGCGTGGTCTGGGGTCCGATCAAGGACATGATCCACATCTCGCACGGCCCTGTCGGCTGCGGGCCGGTCGCCGTAACTACTACGTCGGCACGACCGGCATCGACACCTTCGGCACGATGAACTTCACCTCCGACTTCCAGGAGAAGGACATTGTCTTCGGCGGCGACAAGAAGCTCGCCAAGCTGATCGAAGAAGTCGAACAACTGTTCCCGCTACACAAGGGTATCTCGGTCCAGTCCGAATGCCCGATCGGCCTGATCGGTGACGACATCGAGTCCGTCTCCAAGAAGGCTGCCGCCGCCATCGACAAGCCGGTTGTCCCGGTTCGTTGCGAAGGCTTCCGCGGTGTTTCGCAGTCCCTCGGCCACCACATCGCCAACGACGCGATCCGTGACTGGGTGCTCGACAAGCGCGACGGCGCTGCTTTCGAATCGACCCCCTACGACGTAGCCATCATCGGTGACTACAACATCGGCGGCGATGCCTGGGCAACCCGTATTCTTCTCGAAGAGATGGGCCTGCGTGTCGTGGCTCAGTGGTCCGGCGACGGCACCATTGCTGAAATGATGAACACGCCGAAGGTCAAGCTGAACCTGCTGCACTGCTACCGTTCGATGAACTACATCTCCCGTCACATGGAAGAGAAGTACGGCATTCCTTACCTGGAATACAACTTCTTCGGCCCGACGAAGATCATCGAATCGCTGCGCAAGATCGCTGCCTTCTTCGACGATTCCGTCAAGGAAAAGACCGAAGCTGTCATCGCCCGCTACAAGCCGATGATGGACGAGATCATCGCCAAGTACAAACCGCGTCTCGAGGGCAAGAAGGTCATGCTCTACGTCGGCGGCCTGCGTCCGCGTCACGTTATCGGCGCCTACGAAGACCTCGGCATGGAAGTCATCGGCACTGGCTACGAATTCGGCCACAACGACGACTACGACCGCACGATCAAAGAAATGGGTGATGCCACCCTGCTCTACGACGACGTCACCGGTTTCGAGCTGGAAGAGTTCGTCAAGCGCCTGAAGCCCGACATGGTCGGCTCC
>PHCH01000100.1 GCA_002840785.1 Betaproteobacteria bacterium HGW-Betaproteobacteria-4
AATGGCGCCGGGCATGGTGTCGTTGGCGATGACATCGGCCATCGCGGCCAGCGCCGTGGCGGTATCGCCGTTGAGCGTCGCCGCCTCGGCCAGCAGGCGCTTGCGCAGGTAGTTGCGGGGCGTTTTCTTGGCGATGTCGTCGAGGATTTGTTGCGCCTCGGCATGCTCGCCCTGGGCCATGCAGATGCTCGCCTTGAGGTCGCCGGCATCGAAGAAGTGCGGCGTGCTGGCGACCACCCGGTCGATTTCCTCGCGCGCTTCCTGGAGGCGGTTTTGTTTGTGCAGCGCGCGGGCAACGCCGGCTCGGGCCCACGGGAATTCATAGTTTTCGAGAATGCTGCGGTAGGCGGTTTCGGCCGATTTGACGTCACCGCAGGCGAGAAAAACCTCGGCCCGCTGACGCAGGATTTCGAAACGGTAAGGTCGCCCGGCCTCGCTGTCACGCGAGGCTTCCAGAATGGCTAGGGCGTTGGCGTATTCCTGCTGGCGCTTTTCCTTGTAGTAGCCGGCAAAGAACAGCTTCTTGGCGACGATGCGCTCAAGGCGCAAGAGCAGCTTGTCCGGCGAAAACGGCTTGATGATGTAATCGTCAGGAATGAGCTCGACGGCCGAAACGACCTGTTCGTAGGACTGTTCGCCGGTGACCATCATGAAAATGGTTTCGTCGGGGAGCAGGTTGAAGCGCCGCAACTCCTCGAGCAACTGCTGGCCGGAACGCCCATCGCCGAGCACGTAGTCGCAGAGGATGATGTCCGGCATGTTGTTGCGGATACGGAAGATGGCATCCTGATAATTGCTGGCGAACTCGACGGCAAAGGCGCCCAGTTGCTGGGCGACGGTGCGCAGGGCATCGCGCGCCTGTGACTGGTCGTCGATGACGAGAAATCGCTTTTTGCTGTAGTCGGTCATTATGGCAAGCGAAGTTCAAAGCGGGCGCCGCCCAGGGCCCCCTGGTTGCTCAACAGCAGGCTGCCCTGGCGTTCGTGACGGTGGTGAAGCCGGGCCAGACGCTCGGCCACCATGAGGCCGGTGCCGGTCGCCGGGGGGAGCGTGGCGAAGCCGGGGCCGTCGTCGTCGACGCGCAGGCAAAGCCAGCCATCGTCGGTCGTGGCGCTGAGCTGCACCGCCTTGCCGGCGAAACGGCCGGCGTTTTGCACGGCGTTGTTGAGCATGTCGGTGACCAGGTCGCGGTCGAGCGGCCATTCGTCGAAAACCTGGCAATCGACGCTCAGCGCGATGCCGCGCTCGGCCAGATGTTTCCGCTGGGCGAGCATGACTTCGTCGCAAACGTCGCCGACGATGGTCGGGGTGACCGATGCCGCGGCGTCGTGGCGCATCAGGTGGTAGGCGGTCAGCGTCCGTGACAGCCGGTTGGCGGCCGATTCGATGGCGTAGCGCGCTTCGCCCATTGCAATGCCGTGGGCCGCTTCGCTGGCGGCGATCATCGATTCGGCGATGAATAGCTGGTTCTTGGCGTCATGGATGCCGGAGGCCAGGATATCCAATAGTTTGTGCATGCTTTGTCTCCACTTTTTTAGTGAAGCATAGCCTGTTCAGCCCGTTGAGCGCAGCGTGTAGGCGAAACAAAGGCGCAGCGGGATGGCGGCGGCGGTGAACAGGTTGGTGAGTTCGCCGGTGCTTAGCGTGGCCGGCATGACGCTGACCCGGCCGTTGCCAACCTCGAAAACCGGGGTTTCGAGCAGGGCTCGCCGGGCGGATTCGAGGGCGCCGATCGTCTCGCCATCGAGGTCGGTGCTGGCCAGCACGAGGAAATGAATGGCCGGGGCCGGGGCGTTGAGCAGCGGATCGTTGTCGGCCGAACGGGGCAGCGGCGTGCTGCGCACGCGGGTGTCTTCCTCGATGCGCCAGGGCCAGATGTAAATACCGGCGGTGTCGTCCGGCCGGCTGATGCGGACGGGCAGGGTGGCGTGCTTGGTGATGACTTCGCACAGGGCGGTGAGGCGGGTGAAGAGGGGCATGGCGTTCTCCTGAACGTGCCGGGTGGCCGGTCAGGCTAGCACAGGGCGGTCTGCTTAGCGGGGCTGTTTGAGGCTCAGCGGCAAACCGGCGGCGACCAGCGTGACCTGCTCGCAAACGGCCGCGACGCGCTGGTTCAGGCGGCCCTGTTCGTCGGCGAACAGCCGGGAGACGGGATGCATCGGGACGATGCCCCAGCCGACTTCGTTGGAGACGAGAATGATGTGGCCGGGCAGGCTGGGCAAGAGGTCGATCAGGGCGGCGGTTTCGTCATGGAACAGCGGGCAGGCTATGGCCTCGCCGGCTTCGGCCTGTGTCGCGGCCTGGCCGGCAAAGAGCAGGTTGGATAGCCACAGGGTCAGGCAGTCGACCAGCACGCAGGTGTCTGGTGCGGCGAGTTCGCGCAGGCGGGCGGCGAGGTGCAGGGTTTCTTCGGTGCAGCCCCAGTCGGCCGGGCGACGTTCGCGGTGGTGGGCGACGCGGCGGGCCATTTCGCCGTCGAGGGCCTGGGCGGTGGCGAGGTAGACGACTTTCAGGCCGGATTCGCGGGCACGTTGTTCGGCCAGCAGGCTCTTGCCCGAGCGTGCGCCGCCGAGGATCAGTTCTTTCATGGGCATGCATTGTCGGCGAACGGGCCGGTATAATCCACCCCGATTCGACGTAACGGAACCCGGTTTGAATCCGGGGCGGGCCCGCCGCTGTAATCGGGGACGGATGCTGCAACAGGCCACTGGTGAAAGCCGGGAAGGCGCAGCGCTCCGGCTGATCCGAAAGCCAGAAGACGTGTCGAATCCTCTTGGGAAGCCTGTGGACAGGGTTTCGCGGCAGCGTTTTGGCGAATTCGCCAGACGTCGTCGCGAGGCCCTTTTTCTTTTGGAGAATCGGATGCATTCGTTTCAGATCACCGCCCCTGACCGGGCAATTGAAAATTCGCTCAAAAACAAGGTTGACCGTAAGACCAAGCCGCTCGGCGCGCTCGGCCTGCTCGAACGCACGGCCATCCAGATCGGCCTGATCCAGCAGCGCCTCAACCCCGAATTCGGCCAGCCGCATCTGGTGGTTTTTGCCGGCGACCATGGTGCAGCCAAGGCCGGGGTCTCGGCCTACCCGCAGGATGTGACCTGGCAGATGGTCGAGAACTTCCTCGCCGGCGGCGCCGCGATCAACGTTTTCGCCCGCCAGAACGGCCTGCATCTGGCCATCATCGACGCCGGCGTGGCGCACGATTTCGGCAAGCGCGCCGGGCTGATTAACGCCAAGATCGCCGCCGGCACGGCCAATTACATCGAAGAACCGGCGATGACCGCCGAGCAATGCGCCCAGGCCATCGCCCGCGGCGCCGAAATCAGCCGCAATCTGTCGGCCAATGGCTGCAATGTCGTCGGCTTCGGCGAAATGGGTATCGGCAATACCGCCGCCGCCTCGCTCATCACCCACTGCCTGACCGGCCTGCCGCTGGCCGACTGCATCGGTCGCGGCACCGGCCTCGACGATGCCGGGCTGGTACGCAAGCAGGCGCTGCTCGAAACGGCCCTCAACCGCTATCGCGCCGCCGGCGGCAGCAACGAGCCGCTGGCCGTGCTGGCCGAATTCGGCGGTTTCGAAATCGCCATGATGGTCGGCGCCATGCTCGGCGCGGCGGAAGCGAAGATGACCTTGCTCATCGACGGCTTCATCGTCGGCTCGGCGGCCCTGACCGCCACCCGGCTGGCCCCGGCGCTGGCCGAATACAGTGTGTTCTGTCACCGCTCGGCCGAAGCCGGTCACGCCGCCCAACTGGCGGCACTCGGTGCCGAACCGCTGCTCGACCTCGGCCTGCGCCTCGGCGAAGGGACCGGCGCCGCGCTGGCCTTCCCGCTCGTTCAGGCTGCAGTCAATTTCCTCAACGAAATGGCCAGTTTCGAGTCGGCAGGCGTTTCCGACAAAGCATGATCCGCCGCGAGCTGGCCACCTTCTTCGCCGCCCTCGGCTACTTCACCCGGCTGCCGGTGCCGGGCTGGGTCGGCTATTCGCCCGACGGGCTGGCCCGGGCGGCGCGCTACCTGCCGCTCATCGGCCTGCTCGTTGGCGGCGTCGGCGCGCTGGTTTTCTGGTTGGCGCTGCACGTCTGGCCGCAGCCGGTGGCCGTCGTGCTCAGCATGGTGGCCACCATCGCCCTGACCGGCGCCTTCCACGAGGACGGGTTGGGCGACACGGCCGATGGTCTCGGCGGTGGCTGGGACAAGGCGAAAATCCTGGCGATCATGAAGGATTCGCGCGTCGGCAGCTACGGCGTGATCGCTGTCGTCCTCGCCCTGCTCGGCAAGTTCACATTGCTGTCGACGCTGCCGGCCGGGCAGGTCGTGGCGGCCCTGATCGCCGGCCACGCTGTTTCCCGCTTCTGCGCTGTCAGCCTGATGGCGACGATGGATTACGCCCGCGACGACGAAACCAGCAAGGCCCGTCCTGTCGCTGCCCGGCTTGGCCTTGGTCCGCTCCTCTTCGCGCTGGTTTTCGCCGGCCTGCCGTTACTGCTGTTGGCGCCTGAGCCGGCGCTGATCGCCGTCGCCTTGGTTGCTCTGGCCACCCTGTGGCTTGCCGTCAAATGCCGCCGCTGGCTCGGCGGCTACACCGGCGACTGTTTGGGAGCGGTGCAGCAACTGGCCGAAATCGGCTTCTACCTTGGCTTGGCTGCGCATTTTTAGCCCTGCTACAGGCAAAAAGGGCATTCCTACGGTCAACCCGAAAAAATGCCCAAAATTGAAAGGCCGCCGGCGGATGTTCATCGGCCGATTTGCCGTTAAGCTTCCGGCATCGCACTAGCGTCCGAAACCATGGAAAAACCCAACGCCCCCTCCACCGAAAAGAACCGCGAACCGATTCTCGCTGTCCTCCGCGAAGTCTTCGCCGACCGCCAGCAGGTGCTGGAAATCGGCAGCGGCACCGGCCAGCACGCCATCCATTTTTGCGCCCAGCTGCCGCACCTCAGCTGGCAAACCTCGGATCGCCCGGATTTCCTCCCTGGCATCCGCGCCTGGCTAGCCGAAGCCGCCCTGCCCAATGTCCTGCCGCCCTGTGAGTTCGACGTCCTCGGCCCATGGCCGAACGGCCGCTACGACGCGGTGTACAGCGCCAACACGCTACACATCATGTCCTGGCCTGCGGTCGAAGCCTTGTTCGCCGGTCTGCCCACCGTCCTGAAACCGGGTGGCCTGCTCTTCATTTACGGCCCCTTCATGTTCAATGGCCGCCACACCAGCGAGAGCAACGCCGCTTTCGATCAGTCGTTGCGAGAAAAGGCGCCGCATCAGGGCGTCCGCGATGCGACCGCCGTTGATGCGCTGGCCCGGCAAAGCGGGCTGGAACTGGTCGAGCGACGGGCCATGCCGTCGAACAATTTTGTCCTGCTCTGGCGACTGAGTGACGTGTGCGCCTCCACCTGATCCGCCACCCGAAGCCGAGCATCGAAGCGGGCATTTGCTACGGTCAACTGGAAATTTTGGCCAAAATTGAAATGGCCGAAGTCACCCGCCTGCGCGCCGAATTGCCGCCCGGCCTGCCGCTGTGGAGCAGCCCGTTGCTGCGTTGTCGGCAATTGGCTGAGCAGCTTCACCCGCAGCCGTTGATCGATGCGCGGCTGGCTGAAATGAATTTTGGCGACTGGGAAGGTCGACCGTGGGATGACATTCCGCGCCACGAGCTCGATGCCTGGGCCGCCGACATCGCTGGCTACGCGCCGCCCGGGGGCGAGTCACCCGCCGCTTTGCAACAGCGGGCGCTGGCTTTTGTGGCCGGGCTGGACGTTCCGGAAGCGGTCATCGTCACCCATGCTGGCATCATCCGCACCTTGCTCGCCCACTGGCAGAGCCTGCCGCCGGCGCGCTGGAGCGAGTTGCAAATCGGCTTTTCGACAGTGACGAGCGTGTCCCTCTCGCGCGACAGCGCCGACCTGATCCGCCTGAATCGGTAGAATGTCGACTTTCGCTTTCGACGACCGCCCTCTGTGACGCAAAACTCAAGCTCCGCCTATTCCAACAGCCAGATTTATCGCCGCCTGCTGACCTGGGTCCGGCCGCACTGGCGCGTTTTTGCCCTGGGCGTGCTCGGCATGGTGATGACCGCGGCGACCGAACCGCTGTTCCCGGCGCTCATGAAGCATCTGCTCGACAGCGGCTTCGTTGCCAAGGACGAGACCGACATCATCCTGATTCCGGCCGCGATGATCGGCATCTTCATCATCCGCGGCGTGTCCACCTACGCCAGCGGCTACTCGATGGCCTGGGTCGCCGCCAAGGTCGTGCTCGATCTGCGGCAAGCCATGTTCCGGCGCCTGCTCTCCCTGCCGACCAAGTTCTACGACGACCAGTCCACCGGCACCCTGATCTCCAAGGTGGCCTACGACGTGACCAACGTCACCCAGGCCGCCACCGGCGTGCTGACCACGGTCATCCGCGACACCTTGACCATCCTCGGCCTGCTCGGCTTCCTGCTCTATCTCGACTGGAAACTGACGATGATCGCGCTGACCGTCGGCCCGATCATCCTTGGCGTCATCAAGATTTTCAGCAAACGCCTGCGGGCGGCCAGCCGCTCGGGCTATTCGGCCATGGGTCTGATCACCCACATCCTCGAAGAAGCCGTTGGCGCGCACAAGGTCGTCAAGATTTTTGGCGGCCAGAAATACGAAGCGGCCCGCTTCGACGCGGCGACCAACGTCTACCGCCGGGCAACCATGCGCGAAGCCGCCGCCGCCGCTGCCACCGTGCCGTTGACCCAGGTCGCCGCCGCGACCTCGGTGGCCATCATCACTTACATCGCGCTTCGCCAGTCGGCCGGCCCCGGTGGTACGACCGTCGGCGAATTCCTCTCCTTCATCACCGCCCTGCTCATGCTGCTCGCCCCGGTCAAACGCCTGACCGACGTCAGCAACCCGCTGCAGCGCGGTCTGGCCGCTGCCGAAAGCGTCTTCCAGGTGCTCGACGAAATGCCGGAGGACGATACGGGTGGCGTTGAACTGCAGCGAGCCAGCGGCCACCTCAAATTCGACCAGGTCAATTTCAGCTACCCCGGCACCAGCCGCCCGGCACTCGAAGACATCAATCTCGAAATAATGCCGGGCCAGACGGTGGCGCTGGTTGGCGCTTCGGGCAGCGGCAAGACGACGATGGCGGCGCTGATTCCCCGCTTCTACCACCTGACAACGGGCGGCCTGCTGCTCGATGGCCACCACGTCGACGAACTCAAGCTCGAGAGCCTGCGCAACAACATCGCGCTGGTCAGTCAGGATGTCGTGCTGTTCAACGACACCGTCCGCGCCAACATCGCCTACGGTTTCGCCGGCCAATCCACCGAAGAAGAAATCATTGCCGCCGCCAAGGCCGCCAACGCCTGGGAATTCATCGGCCAGATGGACAAGGGCCTGGATACCGAAGTCGGCGAAAACGGCGTCAAACTCTCCGGCGGCCAGCGCCAACGCCTGGCCATCGCCCGCGCCTTCCTCAAAAACGCCCCGATCCTCATCCTCGACGAAGCCACCTCGGCCCTCGACACCGAATCCGAACGCCTCATCCAGGCCGCCCTCGACACCCTGATCGTCGGCCGCACCACCTTCTGGAACAGGGGCGGATCGTCGAACGTGGCCGCCATGGCGAACTGCTGGCGCAGGATGGTGTGTACGCCAAGTTGCAGCGCCTGCAGCGCGAATCGGCGCTGGTGGGATCAGCCGATGCGGAGCGAGCCAATGTCGCTGTCTAGCCTAAACAGCGCCCAGATTTTGGCCTGGTTGGCCTTTCTGATCGGCTTCGGCCTGCCGATTTCGACTGCCTTCGACAATATCGCGGCCGGCCTACTGTTGCTCGCCTGGGCAGTCACTGGTGACTGGCAGCAACGCTGGCAACGCCTGTGCAACAATCCAGCCAGCTACGCCGTGGGCGGGCTTTTGCTGCTGGCGGCCGTCGGCATGGTCTGGAGTTTGGGCTCCACCAAGGAAACACTTCGCTACTTCGAAAAATACGCCGCCTTGTTGCTGGCCTTGTGTCTGTTTACCGTGTCATTTGAACGTTCGCATCGGCAATTGGCGCTACGCGGGTTCGCCGGCGCAGCATTGCTCACGGCCATCGTGTCCTTTGGGTTCAAGTTCGGGATCGTGCCAGCCTCCTGGTTTCCGCAGCGCTTGCCAAGCAATCCAGCGATTTTCAAGCTGCACATCACGCATGGCTTCTTCGTGGCTATCGGCGCTTACTTCCTGATGATCGAGGCCATGCAATCTACCGACCGCCGCTGGCGTGTCGGCCTTGTCCTGGCAGCCCTGCTCACCGCCGCCAATGTTCTGGTAATCGAAGGACGCACTGGCTATCTCGTGCTTGCCGTCTTGCTCGCTTACCTGTTCATCCAGCGCTTCCGCTGGCGGGGTGCAGCGGTATCGGTCGTCATCCTGGCCGCGACGGTGCTGGTCGCCCAGCAATTTCCCGAGTCGGCGGCGATGCGCCGCATGGCGACCGGTATGGAAGAACTCAAAGCCTGGCAGCGCGGAGACAGGGTCGAGGAAACATCGTCGATGGGTGTGCGTATGCAGTTTGCGACGACGAGTCTGGGCCTGATCGCCGCCCGTCCCTTCCTCGGCGTCGGTACCGGCGGCTTCGAAGCGGCCTATCGGGCAGCAACGCCGGAGGGCAACGTCGTTTCCAACAACCCTCACAACCAGTATCTGCTGACGACGACACAGTTCGGCCTGGTCGGGCTGCTTGTCCTGCTGACGCTCTTTGCCACTTTGTGGCATGCGAGTGCTCGCTTCGAATTCCATGATCGCCTGCTCGCGCAGGGGGTGCTGCTCGCCTATCTGGTCGGAAACCTGTTCAATTCCTTCCTGTACGACCATTCCGAGGCGCGCTTCTTCGCGTGGTCCATCGGCCTCCTGTTTGCTGGTGCGGTCTTTCGCACCAGGCTAGCCAGGGCGCTTTAGGCCGGACCAGTTTCGGCGAGCGCAGTACGTGCCGCCGCGACGATTTGCTCGACGCCGATGTCAAGCAGGCAACGGCTGTCGCTGTCGAGGTGTCGGTCGCAGCCTTCGAGCAGGCAGGGGACGCATTCTCCCGGACCCTGAATCAATTGCACGTTTCCCTGCCGGCCGCTGCCGACAAATGTCCACGGGCTTTCGCCGGCCGGCCAGTCCTTCGGCCAGGGGCCCCATTTGACCGGGTTCGACGGGCCGAACAGGGCGATGGTCGGGGTGCCCGTTGCAGCCGCTAGATGGGTGACCGCCGTGTCGGGGCCGACGAACAGGCTGGCGTCTTTCAGCAACTCGGCCGTTTCAGCCAGCGACAGTTGGCCCGTGAGGCAGCGACAGCCCTCCGGCACCTTGCCAGCGATGTCGCGGACGTAGGTTGCTTCGCCCGGGTCGCCGCTGCCGGTCAACAGCACTTCGTAATTCTGCTGCCGCAGCCAGGAAATCAGGGCGATCCACTTGGCGCTATCCCACATCTTGTAGCGGAATTTCGGATTGGGGTGGATGACGACATAGCGCCCGATGTGTTGGAAATTCAGCCGTTCGCGGCATGCCTGCCAGCGTTCGCTGTCGACCCGCGGCGGCTGGACCCGCCCGATGGCCGGAATGCCCAGGGCTTCCGCCAGACGCAGTCCCATGGAGACCGTATGCGTCCGCATGTTGTCGAAGGGGACGGCGACATCAAGCAGGTGGCGCTTTAGCCACGAGGCCTCATCGACCGTCGTGAAGCCGATGGCCGTTTTGGCTGCGGCCCGGGCGAAGATCCGGGCGCGGTCGCTGGGGATCGCCGCGAAGGCGAGGTCGTAACGACGCCACAGACTCGCCAGTTGACCCAGTTTTTCGCGCAGGCTGGCCCGTTGCGGAAAGGCCAGTACCTGATTGACGTCGGGGTTGCCTTCGAGCACACCCTGCGTGCCGGGCAGGACGAGAAAATCGAGCTGTGCTTCGGGCCAGGCTGCCTTGACGGAGTGGGCGAGCGGCGTGGCGAGCAGGACGTCGCCGATGCGCTGGGTGCACACTACCAGAACGCGTTTGGGCGGTGCTTTGGATGAAATGGCGGGGTGATTCAAGGGGCTGTCGGCGGGTTTTTCGCAAGTCCCCTATAATACATGCCCGTTTGTATCGCTTTGGCGGCTCTGGGCCGACTTCATTGACGAGAAAGAAGAAAAATAGAGATGAGCAGCACCGTTCAGCCCAAGATCACCGCCTATATCATCGCGTTCAACGAAGCGCAGAAAATTGCGGCGGCGGTGAATAGCGTCCTGTGGGCTGACGAAATCATCGTCGCCGATTCGGGCAGCACGGATGGCATGGTCGAAATCGCCGAGAGCCTCGGGGCGCGCGTCGTGCAGGTACCGTTCAAGGGCTTTGGCGATCTACGCAACAACGCGATTGCCGCTTGTAGCCACGACTGGATCTTCAGCCTCGATGCCGATGAACGCTGCACGCCGGAGGCGCGCGACGAAATTCTGCGCGTCATCGCCGATCCGGCCAGCCTCGACATGTATTGGATGCCGCGCCGCAATTTCTTCATGGGACGGTGGATCAAGCATTCCGGCTGGTATCCGAACTACCGCCAGCCGCAGCTCTTCCGTCGGGGCAAGATGAGCTACACGATGGAGCCGGTGCACGAGGGCTATGTGCCGCATAGCGAGCGACCGGTCGGGCATCTGCAGAATCCGATCTGGCAGGTGCCGTTCAAGAATCTGCACGAGGTGGTGCACAAGGCCAATCGTTATTCGACGCTCGGCGCCGAAAAGCTCACCCTGCGCGGTCGCAAGGGCAGCATGGGCAAGGCTTTGACGCATGGCCTGTGGTCCTTCATCAAGCACTACATCTTCAAGCGTGGTTTTCTCGATGGCTGGCCTGGTTTCATCATCGCCTTCGGGAATTTCGAGGGGACTTTCTACCGCTATGCCAAGGGCTACGAGATGGATCAGGCCTGGAAGGTGCCGGAAACACCACCGCTGCGCCGCCCCTGAGGCCCTATGCCGCCGCGCCTGATTTCCATTGTCGTTACTACCTATAACCGGCCGGATGCGTTGCGGGCGGTACTGGCTTCGCTTGCTGCGCAGACTGATGCCGCATTCGAAGTGCTGGTGGCCGACGACGGCTCACGGCAGGAGACGGCGGCGGCAGTGGCCGAGGCGGCGGTCAATTTTCCGGTTTCGCTGGCCCATTTGTGGCAACAAGACGATGGCTTCCGCGCTGCGGCGGCTCGCAATTTGGCGGTGGCGGCCAGTCGGGGCGATTACCTCGTCTTCGTCGACGGCGATTGCGTGCTGCGTCCCGATTTTGTCGCGCGGCACCGGGCGTTGGCGGAAGCGGGCTGGTTCGTGGCCGGAAACCGGGTGTTGCTGTCCGAGAGTTTCACGAAAAAGGTGCTGCAATTGCCGATGATCGAGCTGCACGGTGACAGTCGTCTGAGCTGGCTGGGCCGCCGGTTTTCCGGAGCGATCAATCGCTGGTTGCCGCTCTGCTTCGTGCCGGGGAACGGCTGGCGCAAACGCCAGCCGCAACGCTGGCAAGGCGCGCGGACCTGCAATCTGGCGATGTGGCGGGCCGATTTCGATGCCATCAACGGCTTTGACGAAGCATTCCAGGGTTGGGGCCATGAGGACGCCGACCTCGCCATCCGCCTGCTGCATGCCGGCGTGCAGCGCAAGGATGGGCGTTTCGCCACGGCCGTTTTGCATCTCTGGCACCGCGAGAACGACCGCAGCAATCTGGCCGAGAACGAGCGCCGGCTGGCCGAGATTCTGGCTGCCGACCGGCGCCGTGCCGAGGTCGGCATCGATACCTATAACCCCGAACGGGTCAACGCCGCCACGATTCAGAATTTGGGCAAAATTTCCGGTTGACCGTAGGATTCACCCAAAGCCTTAGTGCGCCGCTTCCCAATTCGGCCCAACGCCGACTTCGACGACCAGCGGCACCTTGAGCTCGGCGACCTGGCTCATCAGGCGGGGCAGGTGGGTGCGGATTTCCATCAACTCGTCGTCCGGCACTTCAAGCAGCAATTCGTCGTGCACCTGCAGGACCAGCTTTGATTTCAGCCCCGATTTTTCCAGCCAGTTCTGTACCGCGATCATCGCCAGCTTGATCAGGTCGGCGGCCGTGCCCTGCATCGGCGCGTTGATTGCGGCGCGCTCGGCCCCTTGGCGGCGGTTGCCGTTGCTTGAACGGATTTCGGGGAACCACAGGCGGCGGCCGAAGGCGGTTTCGACGTAGCCTTTTTGCCGCGCCATTTCCCGGGCCTCTTCCATGTAGCGGGCGACGCCGGGGTAGCGGGCGAAGTAGCGGTCGATGTAGGTTTGCGCCGCGCTGCGCTCCAGCCCGAGCTGGCGGGCCAGGCCGAAGGCGCTCATGCCGTAGATCAGTCCGAAATTGATGCTCTTGGCGACGCGGCGCTGGTCCGGGCCGACTTCGAGTGGGGTGACGCCGAAGATTTCGCCGGCCGTTGCCCGGTGTACATCCTCGCCGTGCGAGAAAGCGTGGAGCAGGCCTTCGTCGCCCGAGAGGTGGGCCATGATGCGCAGCTCGATCTGCGAATAGTCGGCCGAGACGATGCTCGAACCTTCGGGTGCGATGAAGGCAGTGCGGATCTTGCGGCCTTCCTCGCTGCGCACGGGGATGTTCTGCAGGTTGGGGTCGGTCGAGGCAAGGCGGCCCGTGACAACGGATGCCTGAGAGAAGTGAGTATGCACTCTCCCGGTCTGCGGGTTGACCATGCGCGGCAGCTTGTCGGTGTAGGTGCCCTTGAGTTTGGACAGGCTGCGGTGTTCGAGCAGCAGCTTGGGCAGCGGGTAGTCGAGGGCCAGTTCGGAGAGCACTTCCTCGTCAGTGGACGGGCCGCCGGTCGGGGTTTTCTTCTTGACCGGCAGGCCAAGTTTTTCGAACAAGATGTCGGCCAACTGCTTGGGCGAGGCGAGGTTGAAGGGCTGGCCGGCCAGCTCGTAGGCTTGCGCTTCGAGAGCCATGATTTTCTGGCCCATTTCGTGGCTTTGGCGGGACAGCACATCGGCGTCGATCAGGATGCCGTTGCGCTCGATCTGCCAGATGACCTGACGGGCCGGCATTTCGATCTCGTGATAGATGCGCGACAAGCCGGGTTCGTCGGCGAATTGCGGGTGCAGGACGTTGTGCACGCGCAGGGTGACGTCGGAATCCTCGGCGGCGTAGGTGGCGGCGCGTTCGATATCAACCTGGTCGAAGCCGATCTGCTTGGCGCCCTTGCCGCACAGGTCCTCGTAGGCGATGGTGTCGAGGCCAAGGTGGCGCGTGCATAGTTGGCCGAGGTCGTGGCCCTTGTCGGACTCGATGACGTAGCTTTGCAGCATGGTGTCGTGTTCTATGCCGGCCAGCGTGATGCCGTGGTTGGCGAAAACGTGCTGGTCGTACTTGGCGTTTTGCAGCACTTTTTTCCGGTTGACCGTCGAAAGCCAGGGTTTGAGCTTGGCGAGCACTTCGTCGCGTGGCAACTGGTCGGCGACGCCGGGGGCAGTGTGAGCGAGCGGGATGTAGCAAGCTTCGCCCGGTTTGACCGAGAGCGAAATGCCGACGATGCGCGCCGCGAAGGAATCGAGGCTGGTCGTTTCGGTGTCGAGGGCGGTCAGTTCGGCCGCCTCGATTTTGGCCAGCCAGGCATCGAATTGCGGCCAGCTCAGGACGGTTTCGTAGGCGACGTCGATTTTGCCTTGGAGCGTGGGCGCCGAGGCATCGGAAACCGTGCGGGCCGGCATGTCGGCGGCCGCTTCGGGACCGTCGATATCGGCCAGCCATGAGCGGAACTGGTAGCGGGTATAGAGGTCGCGCAGCGTGGCAACATCGCGCGGCGTTTCGGTCAGCGTAGCGGGGGCCGGCAGGTTGGTGAGATCGCAGGCGACCGTGACGAGCTTCTTGCCGAGCGGCAGGAAGTTCAGGTGGTCGCGCAGATTCTGGCCGACGACGCCGCCAATTTCATCGGCATGGGCGACGATTTCATCGAGCGAGCCGTATTGGGCCAGCCATTTGAGCGCGGTTTTCGGCCCGCATTTGGCAACGCCGGGGACGCCATCGACGGTGTCGCCAACCAGCGCCAGATAATCGACGATCTTGTCCGGCGGCACGCCGAACTTGGCTTCGACGCCGGCCTCGTCGAGCAGCTCGTTGCTCATCGTGTTGTACCAGCGGACGAGCGGATTGACCAATTGGGTCAGATCCTTGTCACCGGTCGAAATCAGCGTATTTATGCCGTCGACCGCAGCATTCTTGGCCAGCGTGCCGATCACGTCGTCGGCTTCGACGCCATCGACCATCAGCAGCGGCCAGCCGGCGGCCTTGATCGCGGCGTGCAGCGGCTCGATCTGGCCGACCATTTCGGGCGGCATTGGCGGGCGGTGCGCCTTGTATTCGGGATACCAGTCGTCGCGGAAGGTCTTGCCCTTGGCATCGAAGACGACGGCCTTGTAGTCTGCCTTGTAGTCGCTCTCGAGACGACGTAGCATGTTCAGAACGACGAACCGTCCACCAACAATAAGAGAGGCATAAAAAAGTGACCGAGAGCGACAAGCTGGTGATGGGCGTCGAGACCGAGGCCCTGCTGAAAAACGCGACGGCCCGCGAGTCCTGGCGGATTTTCGGCATTATGTCAGAGTTCGTCGAGGCAACTGAGCGTCTGGCCGCCATCAAGCCGGCCGTGACCATGTTCGGCAGCGCCCGCGTTCGGCCTGAATCCCCGTATTACGAATTGACCGAACGAACCGCCCGCCTGTTGTCGGACTCCGGTTTTTCCGTCATTTCCGGCGGCGGCCCGGGGATCATGGAGGCCGCCAACAAGGGCGCCTTCTTCGGCAAATCGCCATCGGTCGGCCTCAATATCCAGTTGCCGCACGAGCAGCAGAACAATCCCTATCAGGACATCTCGCAGACCTTCCGCCACTTCTTTGCCCGCAAATACATGTTCGTCCGCTTCGCCAGCGCCTATGTTGTCATGCCCGGCGGCTTCGGCACCCTCGACGAACTGATGGAAGCGCTGACCCTGATCCAGACCGGCAAGGCCCGCAAGATACCGCTGATCCTCGTCAGCTCGGACTTCTGGGGCGGCATGATCGACTGGTTCAAGGACCGGCTGGTCGGCGAAGGCATGGTCGATGCCGAGGACATCAATCTGATCCAGCTGATCGACGAGCCGGAAAAAGTGGTCGAAGCCATCTTCAAGCACTACGAAGCTCGTCCCTTCGGCCCTCTGCCGAACGAACACGAGATGCTGCTCAACCTGTAAAATCAAAGCATCGTCATCGAGGATTCCATCATGCGCCGCCTTCTTCCCCTCCTGCTGCTAGCTGCCTTGCCTGCCTGGGCGCAGAAAGGCGATCTCCAGCCGCTGCCCGCCGTGCCCCCGCCGCCACCGGAAATGCAAGCCTTCGACGAAGCCCTCGAGCCGCAAGTGACCATCGTCAAGCGCGAGACCGAAACCCGCGAGGAATACCGCATCAAGGGCAAGCTCTACATGGTCAAGGTCACCCCGGCCGTCGGCCCCGCCTACTACCTTGTCGATAACCAGGGTGACGGCCAGTTCGTCCAGGCCGACATTACCCATCCGGTGACCAAGCCGCCGATGTGGATCATTCATAGCTGGTAAATCTTGTCCGTCTATACCAAGGTCGGGCGCGAAGAACTCACCGCCTGGCTAAAGCCACTCGGGCTGGGTGAGCTGATCGACTACGCCGGTATTGCTGCCGGCATGCAGAACTCCAACTATTTCGTGACGACGGCCAGCGGCCGTTTTGTGCTCACGCTGTTCGAGCGCATCGATACCGCGGCCCTCGATTTTTATCTGGCCCTGCAGGACGGTCTGGCCCGCAGCGGAATTCCCAGCCCGCGGCCGCTGGCCGACGGCGAAGGGCTGCGCTGGCGCCAGCTGGCCGGCAAGCCAGCCGCCTTGTTGACCTGTTTGCCGGGGGCTGCGCTCGAATCGCCGGGCGCCGAACACTGCCGTGCCGTCGGCGACCTGCTGGCCCGCCTGCACCTCGCTGCGGCCACTGTGCCGAATCCCCTGGCCAACCCCTGCGGCGCCGCCTGGCGGCAGGCTGTCGGCGAAACGCTGTTGCCGCTGTTGGCGCCGGATGAACGTGAACTGCTGGCCGATGAACTGGCCTTTCAGGCGACGCAGGACTATTCGGCCCTGCCGCGCGGCATCATCCACGCCGACCTGTTCCGCGACAACGTGTTGTGGGACGCCGACGGTCGACTGTCCGGCGTGCTCGATTTCTACTTTGCCGGCGAAGACGCGCTGCTCTTCGATCTGGCCGTCGTCGCCAACGATTGGTGTGCCGACGACGCAGCGCTCGCCGCGCTGATCGCCGGCTATGCCGCCCAACGCCCGCTGAGCGCGGCGGAACGTGCCGCCTGGCCGGCCATGCGGCGGGCCGCTGCCTTGCGCTTCTGGCTGCTCCGGCTCGAGGTTCGCCACCAGCCCCGTCAGGGCGAAGTGGTAACGATCAAGAATCCGGACGACTTTCGCCACCGGCTGGAACGTTTTCGCCTTGCCCCGGAAGCATTGCCCCGTTAGCATCCGCGCATGAGTGAAACTCCCGTTTTTCCGATGGCGCCGAGCCGATTTACCGGCGCAAGCCGCGAAGTCGACCCCGGTGCCTGCTTCGACTGGCTGCGTCAGGGCTGGGCCATGTTTCTGGTCAATCCCGGCCTGTGGATAGGCAGCACGGTTCTGCTCCTCGTCATGTTGATGGCCATTTCCATCGTGCCGCTGTTCGGCCAGATTGCCGCGCATTTGCTGGTGCCGCTCTTCGGCGCCGGCATGATCAAGCTGTGCAAGCGCCTCAGCGACGGCGAAGAGCCGGAAATTGCCGACCTGTTTGCCGGTTTTCGCCACAATGCCGGGCAGCTGGTCATGGTCGGCGTATTTTTCGCCATCGGGATTTTCGGCATCGCCTTCCTTGCCTTCATGCTGGTCAGTGGCGGCGTGCTCGGTGGTGTGGTCACCGGCAAGGTTGCCGGTTTCGGCATCGCGCTCGGCGGCGTCATGCTGGCCGGCCTGCTCGTCATGGTGCTCTCGGTGCCGGTCATCATGGCCACCTGGTTTGCGCCGGCCTTGGTGTTTTTCCACGACATGCAGCCACTTGACGCCATGAAGGCGAGCTTTGCCGCCGGCGCCAAGAATTTCCTGCCGATGGCGATCTTCGGCATTTTTCTCGTGGTTGCCCTGTTTTTTGCCATGCTGCCGGTCGGCATCGGCCTGCTGCTCCTTCTTCCCGTGGCGTCCGGCGCAGTTTTCGCCTCCTACCGCGACATTTTCGCCGGTAGCTGAGCATGCGCGCCCAGACACTACCCGCCGCCGCTGGCTGGAGCTGGATACTCACCGGCTTTGCCATCTTCCGGCGCAATCCGATAGTCCTCGGCATGCTGGTCCTCACCTACTGGTTCACGGTCGTTTTCCTCAACGTGCTGCCCTACATCGGCGCGCTGGCTGCTTCGCTGGCCATTCCCGGCCTGTCGGTCGGCCTCATGCAGGCGGCCCGGCTGGTTGAGCGCGGTCAGCCCATCGGCCTCCAGACCCTGTTCGGCAGCATGAAGGAAAACGCCCGCACCCTGCTTGCCCTTGGCGCGCTCTACCTGTGCTGCACGCTGGGTGTCCTCGGCCTGTCCACGCTGCTTGATGGCGGCAACATGTTCAAGTTCATGATGGCCAGCAACCGCGCCGAGCGGGCGGTGGTCGAAGACGCCGATTTCATGCTGCCGGTCCTCTTCGTCCTGGCCATGATGACGCCGGTCATGATGGCCTACTGGTTCGCCCCGGTGCTTGCCGCCTGGCATCGGCTGACGCTGGGCCGGGCGCTGTTCTTCAGTTTTGTTGCGTGCTGGATGAACTGGCGGCCATTCCTGACCTACGGTCTGGGTGTTTTGCTGGTGGGTGGTGTCCTGCCCGGCGTGCTGCTCGGCATACTGCTCCTGCTTTTCCCGGGCGCCGCCAGCTTCATTTCGGCGGTCGCCACCATGCCGCTCGTCCTGATCATCGCGCCGACCATTTTTGCCAGCTTCTACGCCTGCTACCGCGACATCTTCGGCATTTCCGAAATTGTCTGAGCCGCTTGGCCTCTTCGGAGGCACCTTCGATCCCGTCCATTTTGGCCATCTCCGGCTGGCCGAAGAGGCCATCGCCCACCTCGGCCTCGGCGGTGTCCGCTGGATCCCGGCCGGCCAGCCGCCGCATCGCGGCACGCCGCAGGTGACGGCAGAGCAGCGTCTGGAGATGGTGCTACGGTCAACCGGAAATAATGACCGATTTTCAATCGATGCCAGCGAGGTCGAAGCCGCGGCGCCGAGTTATACCGTGCATACGCTCGAACGCCTGCGCCGCGAACTCGGCGCCGAGCAGTCGCTCGTCCTGCTCGTCGGTGCCGACGCCTTTGCCGGCCTCGCCACCTGGCATCGCTGGCGGGACATTTTCGCCCTGGCCCATGTCGCCGTCTCGCATCGCCCCGGTTTCCCGGTCGAAGCGAGCAGTTTGCCGCATGAACTGGCGACCGAATTCAACGACCGCCGGCTGACCGATGTCGACCGGCTGAAACTCGCGCCAGCCGGGGGAATCGTCACTTTTGCCATGACCCAGCTCGCCATTTCCGCGACGCAGATCCGCAAGCTGCTGGCCAACGGCCTGTCGGCGCGTTATTTGCTGCCGGATAGCGTTCTCGACTATATTCGCCTTCACCAACTCTATAAAAGTACCTGATGGACATCCGCAAGCTG